>SBGO01000187.1 GCA_006226565.1 Deltaproteobacteria bacterium
GTGATGGCTCGCTCAGGAGTGTCACGAGAGCGACCGCCGACCACCTCATCACGCCCCCCTTCGCGCGCTGCCCCCTGCCGCCCGGCCACTCTGACGGCGGACGCCGCACGGCGCAAGGCCCGTTCGGTCCCCACACCGGTGCGTCGCGGCCCCGACCGCCGCAACTTTGATCGACATCAACCCCCGCCACCCCCGGGGTGCCCGGGAGCCGCCCCGATCGCGTCCAGGTGCCACGGAAGTGCCCGGCCTGCATTGTCTCCGGTCAAACATGGCATATTGTATCAGTCGTTCGCTTCCAAATTCGCGCCCCCTTTTTCGGTCCCGACGCTGCGGTGTGCGCTGCTCCACGGAAGGACGAAAAGCACGATCTAATCGCGATCTTCAGCTGACCTCGCGCCTCGCGATAGCTCGTTATTGCGCCCCCGCAAACCCACTAAGAATCAGGGCGATAAATAAAAGACAACGCACCTCTTGGAAGCACCGTTGTGCTGGTCTATACGGACCCTAGCCCTTGCGGGAGGGGCGGGGCTTGCCTCTATCCCCATCGGGCGGGTCATTCGAGACCAGGGAGAGAGTCTCATGCGAGCAAGACTGAATCGGACTACGAAGCTCCTCTTCGTCGCGGGCACCTGTTTGGCGTTTGTGGCGTGCTCCGGCGACGATGGTGCGGATGGCGCCAACGGTGTCGACGGCACGTCGTGCACCGTGTCGGACGACGGCGCCGGGACCACCACCATCGCCTGCGATGACGGCACTACGGCGACGGTGGCCAACGGCACCGACGGCGAGAACGGCAACGCGGGCGCCGATGGCAAGTCCTGCACGGTCGCCGACAACGACGATGGCACCATGACCATCAGCTGCGACGACGGCACCTCGGCGACCGTCGCCAACGGCAGCAACTGCACCGTCGCCAACGACGGCAACGGCACCACCACCATCAGCTGCGACGACGGCACCAGCTCGACCGTGACGGACGGGCAGGACGTCGACCCGGCGACCGTGGACGACCTCCAGGCCCAGCTCGACGCGCTCGCCAAGGCCGGCCCCGAGTCCTGCAGCGTCTGCCACAAGGACGCGGGCGAGCATCACCAGGTCGTCTACGACGACTACGCGGACGCGAGCCGCATCGCGCTGACCATGGTCGGTGTGACCTCCGTCGCGAACGCGACGGACGCGTCGAAGTTCGACGCCACGATGACCTTCCAGGTCACCTGGGACGGCATGCCGTACGCCAGCGCCGACAACTTCCCCAACCTCCAGCAGAAGCGCTTCTACACGATCCGCTGGGACGGCACGAAGTTCGTCGACTCGCAGTCCTTCAGCAACATCAAGGCCACGGGGACCGTCGGCACGTTCACGGCGACGGCGACCGCGATGAGCTACGCGCCCGAGAACAGCAACGCCATCGCCTACGGCTACATCGCCGTCAACGAGCTCCCGACCGGCCCGACCGGCAGCCACGTGACCCTGTACGACGACGTCTCCAACGCCGGCAAGGTCTACGGGACCATCAACTACACGTCGGCCGCGAACGTCGCGGGCTGCGAGAAGTGCCACGGCGCTCCGTACATGAAGCACGGCTACCGCGCCGCCGCCGTCCCGGGTCTCCCGGACTTCGCCGCCTGCAAGACCTGCCACTACGACACCCGCAACGGCGGCCACCACGACTGGCAGATCCTCGTCGACAATCCGGCCCGCTACGCCGAGATCCACGCGGGCTCCTCGACGACCACCGACGAGAAGGCCCAGTACGCCTACACGGCGAACGTCATGAACGACACCCACATGTCGCACGCCATGGAGTTCCCGTACCCGCAGTCGATCGCGAACTGCGTCACCTGCCACGAGGGCAAGCTCGACGTCATCCTCGCCCAGGACAAGTTCAAGCTCAGCACCTGCAAGAGCTGCCACCCGATGACCGGCGACGACGACCACGTCGCTCCGGCCCCCGCCTTCGCGAAGATCTGGGCCGACGCGAGCCTGACCCACCCGAACATCACCAACGAGAGCAACTGCGTGGCCTGCCACGACGGCTCCACCGCGGCGAAGTTCGACGAGATCCACACGGGCTACAACACCAAGATCTACGCCGAGGAGGACGTGATGTTCTCCGAGCTGTTCACGGTGACGATCGACGAGGCGACCTTCGCCTCCAACATCCTGACCGTGAAGTTCTCGGCCCACGAGGCCACCGGCTCGACGTCGGCGCTCAACGCCACCGACATCATCCCGACGCTCATGGTCGGCCTCTACGGCTACGACTCGAAGGACTACATCGTCGGCCCCCACTCGCGTGACGCGGACAACAACCGCCTCCTCGAGTTCGTCGTCGACGGCACCTCGACCAACCCGCGCTTCACGACCGTCACCGCCACGGGCGGCAACTTCGAGCTCCAGGTCGACCTCTCCATGTGGGAGACCATGATCGACGACGGCATCGTCAAGCGCGCCGAGATCGCCATCATGCCGCAGCTCAAGGACGCCGCTGGCACGACGCTCGCCCTCAACTCCCCGTCGCGGACCTTCGACCTCGTCGCGGCCGACTTCGCCGACGACTACTTCGACGACATCGTCGACGTGAACAAGTGCAACGAGTGCCACGAGGCCCTCGCCACGACGTTCCACTCGGCCAACCGCGGCGGCAACATCCGCACCTGCCGCCTCTGCCACGTCACCACCAGCGGCGGGTCGCACCTCGAGATGCAGTCGCGCTCGATCGACTCCTACGTGCACGCGATCCACAGCTTCCAGGCGTTCGATCCGGGCGACATCGACTTCGCCGACCCGATCGAGAAGACCTACTACGAGCTGCACGTCGAGCACACCTACCCGAACTTCACCATCAAGAACTGCGAGTCCTGCCACAACCCCGGCACCTACAACGTGCCGAACCAGGCCAAGTCGATGCCGGGCCTCCTCTCGAAGTCCGACGCCGTCGCCGACCGCGCCATCCACGATGTCCCGGCCTACGTGACCGGTCCGGCCTCCCGCGCCTGCGGCGGCTGCCACCGCGCCGAGTACATCAACGAGGACGACGCCAACGGGCTGGCCGCCTTCAACTCGCACATCATGCGCAACGGCTACCTGATCGTCGACGGCGATGACCTGCTCGAGCTGGCCATCGAGACCATCATGTCGATGTTCTAATCGTGAGCGGTGACGGCGGGCTTCGGCTCGCCGCCACCGGCTCTCGGGTCCCCTCCGGGGGACCGACCGAAGGGTCCGGAGCGTGAGCTTCGGGCCCTTTCGGCTTTCTGGGGCCCACGCGAAGGCTCCCGCCGCGGCTCGGGCGCGCCACCGCGATTCCCTATCGAGACCAGGCCCGGGTCGACTATGCTCGGTCCGACGCCGCGCGGACCGGCGCGGTCACGCGAGGAGGCGCGCCGATGCGCGTGCGAACGAGACGAGTCCAGGGGCGGGTCGACGCGTTCGGCCGGTGGGCGACCGCGATGGTGTGCGCCGTCGCGCTCTCAGGGTGCCTCTCGGGGGACGACGGCCACGTCGATCTGCTCGACGACACCGCGGTCAGCGACACGGCGACCCACGCCGACACCGCGCCGGTCGTGGACTCCTGGCCGGCGCTGGACGTGGTCGCGCCGACGGACGCCGACACCACGCCGGCCGAGGACACCGCGGCCTTCGTGGACACCGAGGGGCCTTCGGACAGCGCGGAGCCCGCAGAGACGGTCCAACCCGTGGACACCGTGACGCCTGCCGACACCGTGACGCCCGTCGACACCGTGACACCCGTCGACACCGTGACGCCCGTCGACACCGTGACGCCCGTCGACACCGTGACGCCCGTCGACACCGTGACACCCGTCGACACCGTGACGCCTGCCGACACCGTGACGCCCGTCGACACCGTGACGCCCGTCGACACCGTGACGCCTGCCGACACCGTGACGCCCGTCGACACCGTCCAGCCGGACACGGTCACCGGGACCTGCCCGACCGACTTCGACCTCAGCGCGCCTGGGGCGCCCCTCGAAGCATTCGTCCAGGCCGGCGCCGCCGAGAGCGTGCCGACCTCGGGCACCACCGACGACTACCTCTACAACGGCGCAGGGACCATCAAGATCGCGACCCGCCGCGCCTGGGGCGCCACCATCGTCTTCTACGGGATGGACAACGGCTCGCCCGGCACCAACCCGACCAACACCATCGACGCCAACGACACCGGGCGCGAGGTCCAGATCGCGCTCTACGACCCCGACCGCATCCGCCAGCCCTGCGCCGCGACCGCGTCGTGCCAGAGCGGCGGCGGGTCCTGCGCCAACTCCATCACCTACCTCGGCTGGAACCCGGTTCAGGGCGGCAACGAGTGCAACAACGGGAGCCCCGTCGACAGCGTCACCGCCGCCACCGGCCGCCTCGAGGCCGTCGTCCGGCCCCTCCACTGGAACCCCGACTGGGCGGCGACGACCTGCATCAACACCGGCTGCGGCGACCCAGGCCTGGCGAGCCTCGGGACCGACATCCGCTACACCCAGCGCCTCCGCTTCGTCGGCGACCTCATCGTCGAGATGGACATGACGGTCGAGAACCTCGCCGACCTCGCCCACGCCCCGACCCAGCAGGAGCTCCCGACGCTCTACGCGAGCTACGGCGCCTACGGGCCGAACCTGCGCCACATCCTCGACAGCGCGGGCGCCGAGGTCCCCGTCGACCTGCCCGCGAACGACGGCTTCTTCTACCGCAACTTCGACAGCGCCGGCGGCTTCGTCACGCTCCAGAACGACAGCCGCGACTACGGCGTCGGCATCTACTACGAGAACCGCCTGACGACCTTCCAGGCCTGGCAGAAGGCCGGCGTCTTCAACAACGTCCGCGCCCGCTTCAGCTTCGGCATCCCGGCCTACGGCACCGTTCGGGCCCGCGCCTACCTGCTCCTCGGCTCCCTGGCCACCATCCAATCCCAGGCGGCCTGGCTCGACGGCCACCTGCCGCCCTTCGGCAGCCTCGACGCGCCGGCGCCCGAGGCGAGCGTCGGCGACACCCTGACCGTCACCGGGTGGGCCCTCGACAACAAGGGCGTCACCGCCGTCGACGTCCTCGTCGACGGGCAGCTCCTCGCCACGACCGCGCCGAGCCTGGCGCGCCCCGACGTCTGCGCGGTCTGGCCGGGCTACCCGATGTGCGGCGGCGCCATCGGCTTCACGGCCAGCGTGGACGTGGCCGCCCTCCCCGCATGCGCGCACCTCCTCGAGATCCGCGCGCGCGACGGCGACGGCAACGCCCGGGTGATCGCCCGCCGGCGCGTCTACACCGGCGGCGCCGGCTGTGTCCCCACCTGCGGCGGCGCCGTCTGTGGCGACGACGGCTGCGGCGACGTCTGCGGCACCTGCGCGGACGGGAGCACCTGCGAGGGCGGGCACTGCGTGGTGAAGACCCACGCCATCCGGCGCTTCTACAAGTCCGGCGCCGACCACATGTTCTCCTGGGGCGGCTCAGCGCCGGCCGGCTACGCCGACGAGGGCGAGCACTTCACCCTCTACGACGCCGCCGGGCCAGGCCGCGCCGCGCTCTACCAGCGCTACTGCGCGGCGTGCCAGGACCACATGCCGACCCGCGACGCGAACGAGGGCTCGCCGAGCTTCGCCGGCGCCGAGCTCCTCGGCTACTGCGCCACGAGCGCGACGGCCGCGGCGTCGCGGCCCCTCCGCCGCGTCTACTCGAGCGCGGCGGCGGACCACTTCGCCTCGGCCTCCGAGGCCGAGCTGCAGTCGCTGCCCGGCTTCGGCTACGCCCTGGAGGGCGTCCTCTGCTACGTCCCCTGAGGGGGCACGAACGCCTGGTGGTGACCGGCGAGCCACGCGGTCAGCGGGGTGGCCGGGCGACCGAGGATGCGCGGGACGGCGTCGCTGACGGGCGCGGCGTAGCCGGCGCGGACCAGGCGGTAGAAGCCGACGAGGCGCTCGACCCAGGCCGCGGGGAAGCCGGCGGCGCCGAGCGCGGCGCGGGCGGCGTCCTCGTCGAGGGCGAGGTAGCGCACG
>SBGO01000510.1 GCA_006226565.1 Deltaproteobacteria bacterium
CTCGGGGTCGCCGACGGCCTCGGTGTCGGCCCGCGTGCGGACGAGGAGGTGCGCCGCGACCGCCGCCGCGATCCGGTCGGCGCCGCTGACGGGGTTGTCGATCTGCGCCACGGCCGCCCACGGGTCCTCGGGGTCGCCGCTCGCGAACATCGCCCGCCCCGCGAGCGTCGTCCCGCCGGCGGTGTACTCGTCGAAGAGGTCGCCGTGGTCGAGGAGGACGAAGAAGACCGTGCCGCGCGCCTCGGCGAGGGTCGGCCAGCCCTCGGCGTCGAGGCGCTCGCGGAGGCTCGCGTAGTCGCCCTGGAGATCGTCGGGGGTCAGGAGCTGCGCGGGCGGGAAGACCGCGCGGATGTCCTCGTCGATGCGCCCCATCTCGCCGGTCAGGAGCCGCTCGGCGACGGTGTTGCCGAGCTCGGCGGCCACGCGGGCGGCGTCGTCCTTGGGCTCGACGTAGATGCAGATCGGGACGTGCCGTGGGTGGGCGGCGGACCAGGCGCGGACGACCTCGAGGCAGTCGGTGAAGCGCTGGCAGGTCGTGCCGGCGTCGAAGCCCGGGATGTGGAAGACCTCGAGGGCGTCGCTCTCGCGCATCAGGTGGACGTCGAGCTCGAGCTGGCGGATGCCCTGCTCGCCGAGCTGCACGTCGAGGGGCGCGTGGCGGTAGCGCCACTCCTCGAGCGCGGGCTCCTCCTCCCACCAGTGGTAGCTGTTGTGGGTGCCGCGCGCCTGGAGCTGGTCGACGCGGAGCCGCGAGTCGAGCGACGGCGCCTCGTCACCGCACCCGCCGAGGGGCAGCCCGATGACGAGGGCGGCGAGGAGGAGCCCGGCGCCGCGCGTCACGCGGCGACCAGGCCGTTGTGGCGCAGGAGCGGCGCCGTGTCGGGCTTGCGCCCGCGGAAGCGGACGAAGACCGACATCGGGTCGAGGCTGCCGCCGAGGGCCAGGATGGTGTCGCGGAAGCGATGGCCGACCTCGCGCACGGCGTCCTCGTCGTCGAGCCCCGCCTCCTCGAAGGCGCTGAACGCGTCGGCGCTCAGCACCTCGGCCCACTTGTAGCTGTAGTAGCCGGCCGCGTAGCCGCCCGAGAAGAGGTGACCGAAGCTGCAGATGAAGCGGTCCTCGGGCAGCGGCGGGACGACCGTGTTGCGCGCGACGACGTCGGCCTGGACCTGCGCGAGGGTGAGCGCGCCGCCCGGCTCGTAGCGGTGGTGGATGGCGAGGTCGAGGTCGGCGAAGTAGAGCTGCCGCAGGAACGCGGTGCCGGCGCGGAAGGTCTGCGACGCCAGCACGCGGTCGATGAGCTCGGCCGGGAGCGGCTCGCCGGTCTCGTAGTGGCGCGCGAAGCGCTCGAGCGCCGGGCGGTGCCGGAGCCAGTTCTCCATGAACTGGCTCGGGAGCTCGACGGCGTCCCACTCGACGCCGTTGATCCCGGCCACGGCGCCCTCGTCGACCTGGGTCAGCATGTGCTGGAGCCCGTGGCCGAACTCGTGGAAGAGCGTCTGGACCTCGTTGAAGGTCATCAGCGAGGGCTTGCCGTCGACCGGCGGGGACTGGTTGCTGACCAGGTAGGCGATCGGCAGGCGGACGCCGTCGCCGTCGGCGAGGGCGCGGCTCCGGCCGACGCACTCGTTCATCCAGGCGCCGCCGCGCTTGTTGGCCGGGCGGCTGAAGGCGTCGAGGTAGAAGCCGGCCAGGGGCGCGCCCGAGTCGTCGGCCACGTCGAAGAAGCGCACGTCCTCGTGCCAGCCGCGGACGGCGTCGTTGGCGGTCACGCGCACGCCGAAGAGGCGCTCGGCCAGGGCAAAGAGGCCGTCGAGGACCTGGGGCAGCGGGAAGTAGGGGCGGAGCTCCTCGTCGGAGTAGTCGAAGCGCGCCTGGCGCAGGCGCCGCGCCCAGTAGGCGTGGTCCCACACGGCGAGGCGGTCGGGCCCGCCGTGGCCGGCGGCGAAGGCGCCGAGCTCGCCCAGCTCGCGCTCGGCGGCGGCGTAGGAGACCTCGCGCAGGTCGCCGAGGAGCGCGCTCACGGCGGCGACGTCCGGGGCCATCTTGGCGTCGATCGAGAGCTCGGCGAAGGTCTCGAAGCCGAGCGCCCGCGCCTGCTCGCGGCGCAGCTCCAGGATGCGCTCGATGAGCGGGCCGTTGTCGAAGGGCGGCGCGCTCGCGCGGGTGACGTAGGCCCGGTAGACCTGCTCGCGGAGGTCGCGGCGCTCCGCGTACTCCATGAAGGGCACGAAGCTCGGGTAGTCGAGGGTCACGCGCCACGGGCCGCGGTCGGCGGTGGCGTCCTCGTGGCCGGCCGAGCGGGCGTTCTGGGCGGCGAGGCCGAGGAGGCTCTTGGGGAGGCCGCGGACCTCGTCGCCGGTCGTGAGGTCGAGCGACCACGCCTTGGTCGCGTCGAGGACGTTGTTGCCGAACTCGAGCGACAGCCGCGCGAGCTCCTGCTGGTTCTTGTTGAAGCGCTCGCGGGCCTCGCCGACGAGCCCGACGCCGGAGTGCTCGGCGCCCCGCAGGTTCAGGATGACGACGCGGCGAACCGCCGACGGGAGCGCGTCGAAGCCGTCGCCGTCGCGGAGGCGGCGGAAGGCCTCGTAGAGCGGCCGGCTCTGGGCGAGGCGCGACTGGAAGGCGACGACCTCGCCCTGCACGGCCTCGATGGCCTTGCGCAGGAGATCGGTGGTGCGGACGGAGTTCAGGTGATTGGCCAGCGTCCAGGTCCAGCCGATGCGATCCTCGATCGGCTCGAGGGCGCCGACGAGGGCGAAGGCGTCGAGCTCGGCCGCGCGCGCCTCGAGGGCGGTCAGGTCGGCCTCGCAGCGCGCGAGGGTCTCGCGCATCGCGGGGCCGACGTGGTCGGCGGTGATGGCGTCGAAGTCGGGGAGCGTCCCCCAGGCGAGCAGCGGATTCGAGTCGGCGGTCATGCAGGCTCCGTCAGCGTCACGGCCCTCGGCGCAGGAGGGGAGCGGGCCGCGCGTCGGGTCAGGGTAATCCCCGAGGGCATGATTGCAATCGGCCAGGCGCGCGCGGCGCGCCTCGCATGCGTCGCCTGAAGCGCCCCCGTGACGGGGGGAGGACGCGCGCGCCATGGGGCCGCAAGCAGGGATTGGCGCGGCGCCCCCACGCGCACCGGTGTATTCTGTAAACGCCCCAGAGCGACACACCACCACGCCGCCGCCTTCGCGCAGGGGCGCGCTCGGAGCGACCGCGGGCCCCGGCGCCGGAGGACGGACGCCGATCGTGCGGGTTCCCTCGGCGCGGCGGCGCGGGTATCGTTCGCGGCGCGCGCGGCGACGACGCGCGCCCTGGGAGGGGAAGATGCGCGTTCTGGTCACCGGCGGCGCCGGCTTCATCGGCTCGTTCCTGTGCGAGCGGCTCCTCGAGGCGGGGCAGGAGGTCATCTGCCTCGACAACTTCTTCACCGGGCGGAAGAAGAACCTCGACCACCTGCGGGATCACCGCGACTTCGAGCTGGTGCGCCACGACATCACCGAGCCCGTGCTGCTCGAGGTCGACCGCATCTACAACCTCGCCTGCCCCGCCTCGCCGGTGCACTACCAGTACAACCCGGTGAAGACCGTCAAGACGTCGGTCATGGGCACCATCAACATGCTCGGCCTCGCCAAGCGCGTCCGCGCGCGCCTCCTCCAGGCCTCGACCAGCGAGGTCTACGGCGACCCGACCATCCACCCGCAGACCGAGGACTACTGGGGGCACGTCAACCCCATCGGCCCGCGCGCCTGCTACGACGAGGGCAAGCGCGTCGCCGAGACGCTCTGCTTCGACTACCACCGCCAGAACCGGGTCGACATCCGCGTCATCCGCATCTTCAACACCTACGGGCCGCGGATGCTGATGGACGACGGGCGCGTCGTCTCGAACTTCATCGTCCAGGCGCTGGCCGGCAAGGACATCACCCTCTACGGCGACGGCTCGCAGTCCCGCTCGTTCTGCTACGTCGACGACCTCGTGCGCGGCGCCATGCTGATGATGGACCAGGAGCAGACCATCGGGCCGGTGAACCTCGGCAACCCCGTGGAGTTCACCATCCGCGAGCTCGCGGACCTGGTGCTCGAGATCACCGGCTCGAAGAGCCGCATCATCTCGGCCCCGCTGCCCCAGGACGACCCGACCCGGCGCCAGCCCGACATCACGCGGGCGCGCGAGGCGCTGGGCTGGGAGCCGCGGGTGCAGCTCCGCGAGGGGCTCGAGAAGACCATCGCCTACTTCGACGCCCTGCTCGCCTCCGACGAGGTCCACCGCGTCCGGATGAGCTGAGTCAGCTCCCGGCGAGCTCCTCGAGGGCCTTGACGAGCGTGCGGAGCGGCGCGCCGGTCGCCCCCCAGCCGCTCGCCGGGGCGTCTCCCGCCCAGTTCCAGGTCGACGCGAAGATGTCGAAGTGGGTCAGCGGGCGGTCGGTGAAGTGCAGCAGGAAGTGGCCGGCGTTGCGCGAGCCGGCGCCGCGCGACGCGTGCCCGGGGAGGCGCGCGGTGTTCTTCACGTCCGCCTCCTCGTCGCGGTTGGCCTCGAAGTGCCACACGCGGCGCGGGAAGAAGTGGAGATCCTCGCCGGTCGCGGCGCTCGCGCGGCCGAGCGCGGCCTCGAGGTCCGGGGGCGCGAAGTGGACCGGCGTCGCGTAGGGCCCGTAGGCGATGAGCGCGGCGGTCGTCAGCGTGGCGAAGCAGAAGACGCGCTCGGGCGCGTGGTGATCGGTCGCCCAGGCGAGGGCGTCGGCCAGGATGAGGCGCCCCTCGGCGTCGGTGTGGTCGATGCGGACCTCGAGGCCGCGGTAGCTCCGGACCACCGCGCCCGGGCGCATCGCGCCCTCGCCCACCGGGTTCTCGCAGGTCGGCAGGACCAGGAGCAGCGGCCGCGGGAAGCCGCCCTCGGCGAGGTGCGCGAAGAGGCTGAACGCGAGCGCCGCCCCGGCCATGTCGTTCTTCATCATGCTGACGAAGGACTCGTAGGGCTTCACGTTGATGCCGCCCGAGTCGAAGGTCACGCCCTTGCCGAGGAGCATCCACGGCGCCTGCCCCTCGGTCCCCGGCGGGGTGTAGCGCGCGACGACGAGCGTCGGCGGCGAGACCGCGCTGGCGCCGCCGACCGCCATGAGGAGGTTGAGCCCCATGCGCGCGACGTCGGCGGTGTCGTAGACGGTGACCTCGACCGGGAGGGTGGCCGCCCGGGCGCGGCCCCACTCGGCGATGTCGCTGGCGATGCGGAGGCTCGTCCGGACGGCGGCGTCCTCCTCGACCCAGGCGCGGTAGCGGGCCTCGGCCGCGGCGACCGCGTCGACGGCGGGCCCGAGGTCGTGCACGAGGCGCGCGCCGAAGCGGTGGGCCAGATCGAGGGCGAGGGTCTCGGCGACGTCGGCGGCGATGCCCTCGCCGACCTCGAAGGTGACGGGCCCGGCGAGGGAGAAGGTCTTCGCGACCTTGCGCAGCACCTGATCGACGAGCCAGCGCAGCTCGGCGGCCGGGCGCTCGGCGAGGACGACGCCGAGCGCGACCTCGTCGCTGACGGCGAGGCGCGCGATCAGATCCCCGGCCGCGCCGACCGGGGCCCCCGGGGGCGTGGCCGAGCCGGCGGCCTCGACGCGGATGCGGAGGGGGAGTCCGGGTTCGGAGCTCATGGGGCGTTCCTCGCTGGGCTGTGGAAAAACCGCGCGCTCGGGTTTACTTGCGCGGCGCCGACGGTCTCTTGTAGCACAACGGACCTGCGAGGCTCGAAACGCCATGAGTTCCACCCACCCCATCGACGAGTCCACGGTCGAGGCGCTCCTCCGAGAGCGCTACGCCCGTCAGCGGACCACCCCCGAGCCGGCCGAGCTCGAGCTCGTGGCGCGCTACGTCGACGGCGAGGTGAGCGGCGCCGAGCGCGCGCAGGTCGAGGCGCTGCTGGCGGCCGACCCGGAGCTGGCCGAGACCGTCGCCCTGGCGCAGGACGCGGCCGGCGAGCAGAAGGTCGTCTCCCTCGCGGCGCGCCGCGCCACCCCGCGGCGTCCG
>SBGO01000557.1 GCA_006226565.1 Deltaproteobacteria bacterium
CAGCGACGGCGACGGCGTCCCCGACGCCCAGGACCAGTGCCTCGCGGAGCGCGAGGACCGCGACGGCTGGCTCGACCACGACGGCTGCCCCGATCCCGACAACGACGGTGACGGCATCGGCGATCAGGTCGACCAGTGCCCGATGGAGCCCGAGGACATCGACGGGGTCGACGACATCGACGGCTGCCCCGACCCCGATCCGAGGTGACGCGCCCGTGCTCTGGCTCATGGTGATCGCCCTGGCCGCCCTGCAGGGGCTGACCGAGTTCCTCCCCGTCTCGTCGAGCGGGCACCTGCGCCTGCTGGCCGAGGCCTTCGGCGTCGAGGAGCCGCAGACGCTCTTCGACATCATGCTCCACGTGGGCACGCTGGTGGCGGTCTTCATCGTCTACCGGGCGCTCTTCTGGCGGATGATCACCGCGATCGGGCGCGCGCTCCGGCGGCCGGCCGGGATCCGGGCGCAGATCGCCAGCGACGCAGACCTGCGGCTCTTCGTCTTCGCGACGATCGGGACCGTCCCGACCGGGATCATCGCGATCGCCCTCGGCGACCAGATGGAGGCGCTGGCGGCGAACGTCGGCGCCGTGGGAGCCGCGCTCATCGTCAACGCCGGGATCCTCTTCGTCCTCCGCGCCCTGACCATCGGCCGCTGGCAGGCCGACGCGGCGCACCCGCGCCGGCCCATCGAGCAGCTCCGGCTGTCCGACGCCCTCCTCATCGGGACGGCGCAGGGCTTCGGCATCATCCGCGGGATCTCGCGCAGCGGCTCGACCATCACGGCGGGGATCCTCACCGGCCTCGAGCAGCAGGCGGCCGCCGCCTTCTCCTTCGTCCTCGCGGTCCCGGCCATCCTCGGCGCCCTGGCGATGCACCTGAAGGACGGCGGGATGAGCGGCGACGGCCTCGCCCACGCCCTCGTCGGCGCCGTCGTCGCCGCCGTCGTCGGCACCATCGCGCTGCTGCTCCTCCTCCGCCTCCTGCGCCAGGGGCGCCTCCACCTCTTCGGCTGGTACTGCCTCGCGCTCGGCACCGCCGCAGTGCTCTGGGAGATCGTCGGGGTCTAGGGCCAATACGGATCGCCTAGGGGTAACCCTATGAGATCGAACACATCTTTTCACCACGGGGGCCACGCAGGGCACCGAGGATGTGTGGCCGCTCGAGCCGAAACTCCGAGCGCGACCCGCTCCCCCCTCCGTGAGCTCCGTGCTCTCCGTGGTAGAGAAACGTGCTGGTGCAGCGCCTTGTGGCCTATCTGATCGGCACTGGGTCCAGGGCTACGGGCAGCCGCCGAAGTCGAGGGTCGCGGTCGCGCTGGCCGCGCCGTCGTGGAAGATCCACGACTGCAGGCCGGCCTGGACGACGACGCCGTCGAGGTTCGTGCCGAGGTTGGGCTCGAAGAGGTGGGAGGAGCCGAAGCCGCCGGTGGTGAAGCCGCCCGGGAAGGTGTCGCGCCACCGCCACTCGGTGAGGCCCATCGAGTAGGCGTAGTCGACCCCCGCCTGGTAGAGCCAGTTCCCCTTCAGGTCGTAGATGTCGATCCAGACGCTCCCGAAGGCGTCCCAGCTCGACGCGCCGCCGAGGTCCGCCGTGACCGTGAAGGCGCTCGGCAGCAGCGCCTCGAAGGCGTCCGCGGTGACCGCCACCGCGCCCAGGACCCGGCTCTCGACCTCGGTCCCGTCGACCTCGGTGTGGAGCTGGAGGCAGAAGCCGTCGGCGCTGACGGTGACGCTCCCCGAGCGCGCCAGGGTGCCGCCGCCGACGCTCAGGTCGCCCGCGGCGCTCGCGGTCGCGTGGCCGTTGAGGGTGCCGATGGGCGGGTCGAGCCCGGTCCAGTCGAGGTCGCCGTGGCCGTCCGAGAGCCGCACCGTCGCGCCGACGCCGGTGCAGGCGGCGACGTGGACATCGGCCCCCGGGTCCGGGGTGAGGTCGAAGGTCTGGACGCCGACCTCCTGCCCGGCCGCGTCGAGGGATCGCACCTCGACCGTGGCCGGGACACCGGCCGACACCGTCGCCTCGTGCGGCTCCTCGTCCGCGGAGGTGACCGTCGCGAGGCCCTCGAGGACGTCGCCGTCGCCGGTCACGTGGATGGCGACGCTGGCGACGTCGGGCTCACCGAGGCACAGGCTCGCGTCCACGTGCACGTCGGCGCTGTCGACGAGCGCGGTCATCCCCAGCTCGTCGAGGGGCGCGTCGGCGTACGCCGCGAGCAGCACCTGGAGGTCGGTGACGTCGCCGAGCCCGGGCACGAAGGCGGTCGTCGTCCGGTCGAGCGTCCCGTCGCCGTTGAGGTCGCAGCGCGCGAAGGTCCGCTCGTTGAGGTTGCCCTTGACCAGCCCGTCGCCGTTGAGGTCGCGCGCGAGGTGGGTCGGCGGCCCGTCGAGGGAGAGCGAGGGGCCGTTCTCGGCCTGCAGGAGGTTGTCGCGGAAGCGGCGGAAGTCGCGCAGGTCCACGACGCCGTCGCCGGGGACGAGGTCCGGGTCGAAGGCGACCGAGCGGTCGTTGCCGTCGGTCGTGTGGTCGTCGATGTCGGCGAGGTAGCGCGCCGCGTCGTCACCGGCGACCAGGCAGGCGGCGGCGAAGGCGTCGACGCGCGGGGTGGCGCCGGCGCCGACGGCGCTCGCCAGGAGCAGGTCGCGCACCGGGTTCGCCGAGGCGCTGGGCGCGCCGAGGCTCGGGGAGAGCTCGTAGAGGTAGGCGACGAGGCCCGCCACCAGCGGCGCCGCGAGGGAGGTCCCGTCCACGCCGTCGTCGTAGCTGTCGGCGGCCAGGGCGGCCACGGTCATCGCCTCGCCGGGGGCCGAGATCGTCCCCTCGTTCTCGGAGAACCAGCTGCGGGCGCCGCTGATGTCGTTGGCCTCGACCACGATGATGCTGGCGTTGCCCCAGTGGAGGGCCGCGTTGTTCCAGGGGCTCCCCCACTTCGCCGGGAAGTCGGCGGGGATGGAGAGCGCCGCGGTGTCGGCGTCGTTGCCGGCGGCGGCGACGAGGACCGGCAGGGAGTGCCCGGTCGCGACGGCCTTGAGGCCGGTGTCGACCACCTCGCCCCAGTCGGTGACGAAGGTCTCGACGGCCGGGCCGAAGACGGTCGTCCCCTTCCACCAGTTGAAGCCGATGCTCAGGTTCATCACGTGGACGCCGGTCGCGGCGAGGTCGAGCGAGCGCTGGACCATCGCGGCCGTGCTGCCGCCGTAGTACTCGAGGGTGTAGTGGCCGTAGGGGTCGATGCCGTCGATGCCGACGGCGTTGTCGTAGCCCGCCGCCATGAGGCTCAGGACCTGGTTGCCGTGCGCGTCGGAGACGTTCGTGAGGCGGTCGAGGCGGGCCTCGTCGAAGTCCTCGTGGCCGCCGAAGCCCACGTCGAGCTGGGCGACGCGGCTCACCGCGCCCCCGCGGCGGACGGCGTCGTTGAAGTTCCACAGGGCCGGGACGCGGATCTGCTCCTGCCCGTAGTTGCCGCCTGCGGGCGTCAGCTTCCAGGTCCAGCTCGTCGGGTCGTTGTCCTCGGGGCGACCCGGGATCTCGAGCGGGCCGGCCTCCATGTCCTGCACCGCGACGAGCACCTCGGGCGCCGCCTTCAGGGTCGCGAGCACCTCCGCCATGCGGGCGTGGGTGGTCGAGTCGACGCGGACGATCAGGAGCCCCTCGCTGACCCCCGCGCCGCCGGGGCTGGCGCCGGCGATGGCGACCGCGCCGACGGCGTCGAGGACGGCGTCCACGGCCCCGACGGTGGCGCCCGGGGCGACCACCAGCGCGAGCACGTTCGGCGAGACCAGGCGGCCCGAGAAGTCGGGGTGATCGAGGTCGAAGTCCGCCGGGTCGACGACGTAGGTGGAGGGCGTGATCGCCGTCCCGGCCGGGGCGTCCGCCGGGCCGGTCAGGAGGCCGGTGGCCATGACGACGTCGGCCGTGACGGTGTCCTCGACGGTCGTATCGGCAACCGCAGTGTCCTCGACGGCGGTGTCCTCGTCCGTCGCATCGGCGACCGCGGTGTCCTCGTCCGTCGCATCGGCGACCGCGGTGTCTTCGTCCGTCGTGTCGGCCGCGACGGTGTCCTCGACGGCCGTGTCGGTGACGGCGGTGTCCTCGTCGATGTCGGCGACGGCCGTGTCCTCGACGGCCGTGTCGGTGACGGCGGTGTCCTCGTCGATGTCGGCGACGGCCGTGTCCTCGACCGTCGAGTCGGCGACGGCCGTGTCTTCGTCGGTCATGTCGGCCGCGACGGTGTCCGCGACGGTCGTGTCGGCCCCGACGGTGTCTTCGAGGACCTCCTCGACCGAGTCTCCCGTGGTCGCACCGTCGCCGCCGCATCCCGCGAGCGACGAGAGGAGCAGGGACAGGACGAGCGCGAGCCGACCGTGCGTGGGCGATCGCATCGGGACCTCGGGGGGTGACGGTTCCTGCCCGCGAGGAGGTGGTGGGGGAGCCACGCCCACGGGCGCGCGGCCCGACGACGGCGGGACCGCGGGGCGATCCTAGACCAAGATGTCTGGGCCTGGAAGCCGGACGCGCAGGGGCCGCACGCGGAGCGGTCGGGGGCGGCCTCCCGAGCCGTCGGCGCCTGGGACGGGCCTAGCCGCGCAGGGAGTAGTCGCGGAGGAGCGGGTCGCGGACCTGGCCGCTCGCGGGGTCGAGGAGCCAGCGCATGGCGAGCTTCTTCGGCACCGCGATCCGCTCGGGGCGGCGGTAGGTGCCGAAGACCCAGTCCCAGAGCGGCGACGTGACGCCGTGGTTGAGCCGCGGGTCGTGGAAGTGGTGGTAGAAGTGGTGGCGGCGCGCCCAGCGGGCGTAGGGCCCGACCCCGGCCCAGACGTGCAGGAGCCGGTGGAGCACCTCGTAGACGAGGTAGAAGCCGACGAGGCCGGCGGTGTAGGCGATGCCGGTGGCCGTCTCCGCCAGGGCGATGGCCGGCGGCGCCACCACCCCGCTGAAGAGCAGGGTCGCGGCCGCCTTCTTCCACGACGGCGCGAAGTAGTTGCCGCGGCTGTGGTGGGCCGTGTGCTCCACGCCGAAGGGCGTCTTCTTCACCAGCCGCCGGTCGTGCCCGAGCCAGCGGTGGATGCTGTACTCCATCAAGCTCCAGGTGAGGACGCCGAGGAGGAAGGCGAGGATCATGGCGAGCTCCTCCGCGCTCAGGCGGGCAGGAGGGAGGTGACGGTGGCCGCCGGCGCGCCCCAGCCGAGGAGCAGCGTCCGCAGCATCGCGGTGAAGAGCCGGTCGAGGTCGAGGAACTGCGGCGCGCGCGGGGCCTGCTTCTTGAGCTGCAGCACCCCGTTGATGCTGGCGAAGAGGAGGAGCGTCCGCTCGATGGCGTCCCCGGGGGCGAGGGCGCCGCGCTGGGCGGCCGCTTCGATGGCCGCCGCCACCGGCCGGACCGCCACCAGCAGCGTGCCCATCGCGCTCGAGACCCGGGCCTCGTCGGTCACGATGAGCTGCGGCGCGGCCAGGAGCATCGAGACGAGCCCGAAGCGGTTCGGCGCGCGCGTCGAGAAGCCGCGCCAGGCCTCGGCGCCGGCGACGATGCGCGCGAGCGGCGCGTCGGCGGGGACGTCCTCGAGGCGGGCCAGATCCTGCCCGATCTCCTCGATGACGGTCTCGACGAGCGCAAGGACCAGGGCGTCCTTGCTCGGGAAGTAGCGGTACAGCGCGCCCGGCGTGTAGTCGAGGGACGCCGCGAGCTTGTTCATCGACAGCGCGTCGAACCCGCCGACGGCGATGGCGTCCATCGCGGCGTCGAGGATGCGCGCCAGGTTCTTCTGCCGGCGCTGGGCGCGGGGGCCGGCCGGGCTCTCGGAGGCGATGTTCATCATGAGTCAAAAGTAAATGGTATTTACTTTTGACTCAAGCGCAAAAACGAGGCCCCGCCCGCGAGCGCGGACGGGGCCTGTTCGAGCCTCCGGGAGACGGCGGCCTGGCTCAGCGCGCCCGGCGCCGCCGCAGCGCCATCAGCCCGAGGGCCGCGAGGGCCGCGAGCAGCCCGGCCA
>SBGO01000284.1 GCA_006226565.1 Deltaproteobacteria bacterium
CACTCGCGCGGCGTCGGGGGCCAGCGGAGCTCGGTCGGCGTCGGATCCGGGGCGGGCACAGGGCGAACGGCAATGGGCGCCGCGGGGCGCGGGGCGGTGACGGGCTCCGGGCGAGCGACCGGGGCGGCCGCCTCCTGCACCGCCGCGCCGCGATCCGCGTGCTCACGGATGCTCTCCGGGGTGAGCGCGAGCCCGTGCGCGACGCGCCGGACCAGGGACTCGAGGCCGCGCACGTTCTCCGTCCAGCGCGCGAGCAGCAGCGCCTCGGCGGCCTCGGCGGAGAGCGCCGAGCGCTTGGCGTCGAGCCCGGCCGACGCCGCCCAGTACATCGGCAGGATGTCCTCGCGCCGCTCGCGGAGCGGCGGGACCCGGAGCTGCCCGACGGCGAGCCGGCTCAGCAGATCCTGGCGGAGCTCGCCGCGGCTCGCGAGGGCGAAGACGTCGCGGTTGGTGGCGCACACGAGGCGGCACTCGGTCGGCTGGCGCGCGCTGGCGCCGACCGGCAGATAGCTCCTGTGGAGCGGGTCGAAGGCGTCGAGGAGCTTCGCCTGGGCCGGCGCGGACATGTCGGCGAGCTCGTCGAGGAAGAGCGTGCCGCCGCGCGCGAGCGTCAGGAGCCCGTCCTTCCGCTTCACCGACGGGATGAAGCCCGAGGCGACCCCGAAGAGCGTCGCCTCCTCGAGGTGGAGCGGGATGGCGCTGGCGTTCATCGGGACGAAGGGGCCGCCGGCGCGGGCGCTGGCCTCGTGGAGCAGGCGCGCGAGGCGCGTCTTGCCGGTCCCGGGCTCACCGAGGAGCAGCGCCGGGTCGTCGCTCGCGGCGATCGACCGGGCCCGCGTCCACAGCTCGGCCATGGCGGGCGAGCGCGCGTGCCAGCCCGGTGGGAGGGCGGCGGGCGGGCCGCTGCGGGGCCCCTCGCCGATCACGAAGAGGGTCGAGCCGATGCGGACGACCTGTCCGACGCGGGCCACGGCCTGGGCGCCCGGCGCGACCCGGACCCCGTCGACGAAGGTCCCGTTCGACGAGGAGAGGTCCTCGACGAGGACGGCCCGGTCCTCGCCGAAGTGGAACATCGACACGGCGGCGTGGCGGCGGCTCGACCAGGCGTCCCACGGGATCGCCACGTCGCGCTCGCCGTCGGGCCCGCGGCCGACCACCCGCCGACCGACGTCGAGCCACACGACCGCGTCGAGGGTGTCGTCGTCGAGGGGCTGGCGCGGCTCGCTGAAGACGAGGCGCAGGTAGAGCCCGCGCGGTCCCCCGTCACCGGCCGTGCTCGGCCCGTCCCCCGGTCGCCGCGGCCGGGTCCTGGTGTCGTCGTCTTTCAATGCGCCGACGGTAGCACGAACCGACGCGACGCACGCCCGCCCGAGAAAAGTGTGAAGTGAAGGGGTCTGACCCCACGACTTCACACTTTCATCCCGGGGCGGCGGAAAATGTGAAGTAAGGGGGTCTGACCCCACAACTTCACACTTTCATCGCGGGGCGGCGGAAAATGTGAAGTGAGCGGGTCTGACCCCACAACTTCACATTTTCACAGGAGGAGGCGGAGCGAGGCGATGATCGTCTTGGCGTCGGTGTAGCTGCGGGTGACGTTGACCTTGTCCCAGGCGATGCTGGCGTAACGCAGGCCGGCGGAGACGCTGTCGGGGATGATCCAGTAGGTCGCGCCGACGTTGAGGTACTTCGTGTCGACCGCCGTGTTGTCGCCGAACAGCCGGCGGACGCCGTGGAGGCTCCCGCCGAGGCCGAAGCGGTCGTAGCGGACGTCGAAGCCGAGGTTCCAGACCCGCCCCTGGAAGTCGTCCTTGTAGCGGGTCAGGTCGGGCACCGCGAGCTGGCGGTTGCCGCGCCGCGAGTAGCCGCCGAAGAGGCGCAGGTGGTCGTCGAGCAGCGTCGCCTCGGCGCTGAAGCGGTAGTTGAAGCCGTCGAGCGGCTGGTCGGCGCTCTGCGTCACGTCGACGTCGACGAAGTAGTACTGCGCGGCGGCGCGGGCGGCGACCGCGACCGGCCCGAAGTCGTGGGACCAGGTGAGCGACGGGCTCACGATGTCGACCGAGATGTTCGACCCCGGGAGCCCGCTCGACAGGTCGCGGAGCGGGGCGTCGTAGAGCGAGCCCGCCGCCGTCACGTCGCCGCCGAAGGAGCCGGAGAGCGAGGACACGAGCGGGTTTCCGCCGGTGTACGAGACGCCGAGGCTGAACCCCGCGAGATCGTAGCGGAGCATCACCCCCTGCCCGAGGTTGAACCCCGACTGGAGCAGCGGGTCGCGCACGAACGGGTCCATCCCGAACATGTCGAGGGAGTTCTCGGAGATGAAGTCGACGCTCCCTGGCTCGGTGAAGATGCCGGCGGTCAGCGTGACGCCCCACTTCGACAGCTCGAGGAAGGTCTCGCGCGTCGAGAGCGACGCCGTCCCCTCCCAGATCGACGTCCCGAGCGGGCCGTTCCGGTTCACGTTGTAGCCGAGGTTCCGCTCCCACACGGTCCGGAAGCGGAAGACGCCCAGCGCCCGCCCCTCGAGCCCGAAGCGCATCAGCACCAGCGTGCTCGAGCGCTCGGCGAGGTCGGGGTTGGCCTCGCTCTCGGGGTAGTAGCCGAGGACCGTGGTGCCGATCTGCAGCACCGGCTTCAGCGACGCCCCGGTCGCGTCGTCACGCCAGGTGAAGCGCGCGGAGAGCGAGGCGGCAGCAGGCTCGTCGGCCGCGACGGGGGCGGCGCCGGCGGTGGCGTCGGGCGCCGCGAGGGCGGGCGAGCCGAGGGAGAGGAGGAGGACGGCGGCGGAGGCGAGGCGGGCGGTCGGGTTCAGCATCGCGCGCCTCACTCCGCCAGCTTGGCGAGGACGAGGGCGACGCCGGCCTCGGAGCGGGCGCTCCCGAAGTGGCTCGCGAGGAAGCCGGGGCGCCCGGTGAAGAAGTAGCCCGAGGTGTCGGCGTCCTCGAGGCCGATGAGGGCGTTTTCGACGCAGGGCTCGAGGTCGAGGCGGCTCGACTCCTCGCTGACGAACTCGTCCTGATAGTCGCCGGCGTCGATGTCGATCATCGTCACGGTCGTGTACTGGACGACGTTCCCGCCGCACTGGTCCTCGGCCCCGTAGGCGTAGCTGCCGTCGGCGCAGGGCGCGCTGAAGAGGTCGCCGGGGCCGTTGAGGGGCTTGTGGAAGTAGGTCGGCACGTAGGCCGCGCGGTCGCCCATCTCGCAGCAGACGGTGCCGCGCATGTGCGGGAAGACGTTGCACAGCGGGCCGGTGCTGACGCCGTGGTGGGCCCCGGAGAGCATGATGACGTCGGAGAGCTGCGGGAACGGGTTGACGGCGTCGGCGTCCCCGCGGCGCCAGGCGAGGTAGAGGCGACGGACGGCGTCACGGATGACGGTCGCCCCGAGGGAGTGGCCGATGAGCGCGACCTTGCGCCCGGGGTTGGCCCGCATCACGGCCCAGACGAGGCGCTGGGCCATCGGCACCGTCCAGCCGTGGTCGGTGTTCATGAAGGGGTTGCCGGTCTCGCTGCTCGTGTCCCAGTCGCCGAGCGTGCCGACGAGGTCGGTGCGCGCGTCGAAGGCCACCACGCGGTAGCCCTGGGCGACCAGGCGTCCTGCGAGCTGCTCGCGGGCCTGGGCGTCGACGAGGAAGGTGAAGCCGGCCAGGTTCTGCTGCTCGGTGCCGGCGAGGGTCTGGTTCGAGTAGGGCTCCCAGGCGGTGACGCCGGCGGAGTTGCCGTGGAAGAGGAGCACGATCGGCTTCGAAGCGTCCTCGTTCGTCTGGGCGTAGGCCTTGGCCGCGCACGGGTAGCCGGTGATGGCGGCCGGCGCGCCCGGGGTCCCGGCGGCGGCGTTGTCGGTCGAGAAGGGCTCGGAGGTGTTGGGGCCGTAGGAGGCGCGCGGGACGCAGCCCGGGTGGCGGCTCAGGTCGTCGCGGTACTTGCCCGCGTAGTCGGCCTCGAGGGCCTGGGAGCCGGCGCCGACCATCTCCGGGGCGTCTTCGATGGACCAGCCGGAGAGCTGCCCGGCGACCGCGGCGGCGCGGGCGTGGATCGCGCTGGTGCAGGCGTTCGTCGTCGTGGCGGTGTCGCCGCCCGCGTCGGGCACGAGGACCGTGCTGCCGTTGGCCGGCGTGTCCCCGCAGGACACGGGCTCCGGGGACGGGCCGCCCATCCCGATGTTGCAGGCGCCGGTGGTCGCCGCGAGGGCGACGACGGCGGCGAGGCGCTGGCGGCGGCGGAGGACGAGCCAGGCCAGGACGAGCAGCGCGACGGCGAGCCCGCCCGAGGGCGCGGCGGCGCCGCTGCAGCCGAGGGTCACGACCTCCTGCGGCCCGCACTCGGTGCTGCTCTCGACGGGGATCTGGAGGCCGGTGGTGCCGGTGGTGCCGGTGTCGCCGGTCGTGCCCGTGGTCCCCGTGTCGCCGGTCGTGCCCGTGTCGCCGGTCGTGCCCGTGTCGCCGGTCGTGCCCGTGTCGCCCGTGGTCCCGGTGTCACCGGTCGTCCCGGTGTCGCCCGTCGTGCCCGTGTCGCCCGTCGTGCCCGTGTCGCCCGTGGTCCCCGTGTCACCGGTCGTCCCGGTGTCGCCCGTGGTCCCCGTGTCGCCCGTGGTCCCCGTGTCGCCCGTCGTGTCGTCGAGGAGGCCGAACCACTCGGCGATGTAGTGGGTCGAGCAGATGTCGGCGTCGACGAAGTAGCTCCCCGTCTGGCCGCAGCCGTTGTCGGGGTCGAGGAAGACGGCGTGGGCCTTGCCGGTGATCTCGTAGCGCTCGACCACCGCCTCGCCCGCCGCGTCGAGGTAGACCTCGTGCGGGTAGCCCTCGACCTCGTCGACCACGTCGGGGGTCGCGTCGGCGCCGTGGAGCGCCGTGAACTGCTCGACGAGCTCGCGGGCGTTGGCCGGCGCGACGGTGAAGTCGCCGGTGCCGTGCCACACCGACAGGCGCGGGAGGGGCCCGGTGTAGCCGGGGGCCCCCGAGGCCGCCCGATCCCCCCAGGTCGCCGCGTCGAGGTTCTTGCCCGGCGACATGCAGGTGTAGACGTCGCCGTAGGACGACGGGCACTTGTAGGGGACGCCGGCGATGGACGCGCCGGCGGCGAAGACGTCGGGCCAGGTCGCCAGCACCACCGCGACCATCGCCGCGCCGGCCGAGTGCCCGGTGATGAAGACGCGGTCGGGGTCGACGCCGTAGTCGGCCTGCATGTGGAGCGCCATGTTGGCGATCGACTGGTTCTCGTCCTGGCCGCGCTCGAGGACCCCGAAGCTCCCCCAGTCGCCGGCCCAGTTGAAGCACATCGCCGGGTTGTTCGACGACCCCTGCTGCGGGTAGACGACGTAGAAGCCGTAGGCGTCCGCGAGCTCCTCCCAGCCGGCCTTGCGGTAGTCCGACGCCGACGAGGTGCAGCCGTGGAGCGCGAAGACGACGCCGGCGTCCGCCGCGGGCTCGGGGGGCACGTACACGTACATCTTCAGCGCGCCGGGGTTGGCCCCGAAGCCCGTGGCCTCGGTGTAGGTGCCCTGCCCGGTCGCGTGGGCGGCGGCCGGCGCGGCGAGGGCCAGCGCCGTGGCGAGGGCGAGGCGGGTGAGGGAGGAGGGACGGCTCATGGCGGCTCCGATGCTCGCGGTTGGGAGGTCGCGGGGGTTTCGAGCCGCCACAGACAGCAACATGCGTGCCACGCCGGCGCGCGCAGCAAACGCGAAGACCCCGATGGTGCCTGTGTGATCGCCGGATCACGCGACGTGATCCGGCGGTCACGCGGGGTCACGGATCGGGGCAGGCGACCGCGTCACGCTCCCAGGCGCCGACGTCCCAACCTTCGCCCGCCGGGCGGCAGCGGCGACCAGCGTCGAGGCGGCGCCGGGGGAGCGGGACCCCGGCGTCGAGGGCGTCGCTCCCGGCGGCCGGGAGGTAGTCGGCGAGCGTGGCGGGGGTCGCGCTCACGAAGGGCGCGCCGGCGGCGTCGACGAACACGTTGCAGGCGC
>SBGO01000743.1 GCA_006226565.1 Deltaproteobacteria bacterium
CCTCGCACCAGGCGTCGAGGGTCGTCGTCGGGGCGCCGAGGAGCGCGTTCGCCTCGCCGGGGTCGCCGCGCTCGGCAACCTTCGCGAAGTAGCGCATCAGGGGAAGCCCCACCTCCCGCAGCTCGCGGCGGCTCGGCGCGAGCGACAGCAGCCACAGGAGCGCGAACGGGACGCGCACGAGCTTGGCGTCGGGGCGGCAGCGCGCCCGGAAGCGCTCGAGGGCGACCGGCAGGGTCAGGGCCTCCGGGCCGCGGATGGCGAGCACCTTGTCGGCGGCCTCGGCCACAGTGAACGCGCGCGAGACCATCGCAGCGTAGTCGTCGGCGGCGAGGAAGTGCCAGGGCAGCGTCTGGCGGCCCATCACCATCGCCTTCCCCTGGCGGACGAAGGTCGGGAGCAGCTCCATGAACATCGTGCAGCGGAAGATGGTCGCGGGGACGCCCGACGCCTGGAGGGCGCGCTCCGCGTCGAGCTTCGCGCGGGTCATGGGGAACCAGGCGTTCTCCTCGCAGGTGCTGGCCCCGGAGATCATCGTGACGCGCCGCACGCCGGCCTCCGCCGCGGCCGCCGCGACGGTCGCCGCGCCGCGCCGCTCGAGGTCCCAGTCGCCCTTGCCGTCGAGGTTGATGTGGACGCCCGTGCACCCCGCCACCGCCCGCGCGATGGACGCCGCGTCGTCGACGTCGCCACCGACCACCTCGCCGAGGGCCGCGACGCGCGGCGCGATTTGCTCCGGGCGGCGCGTCATGACCCGAACCGCGTGGCCATCCGCCGCGAGGCGTCGCGCCACCGGCTCGCCCAGCATGCCGGCCCCACCGATCACCAGGATCTTCTCCGCCATCGTGCCCTCCGGACGGATACCGTGTGCGGTCTGGTCGGAGTCGACGCTAGGCCGTCGCGCCGGGGCGCTCAACCCGGTCCGATCAAGGTTTCCACAGAAACCCCGAGGACCTCGAGCGGGCGCGGGCGCGATCGGCTCAGTGGTCGTGGACCGCGAGGACGAGGTGCCCGCCTCGGGACGAGCGCGCGCCTCCTGGCGTGCGGACGTCCCCGGCCGCGGTGGCCTCGGTCGACGCGGCGGCCCTGCGACCGTCACGCCACAGCACCACCGTGGGCGGGACGCCCGCGGGCCAAGGGGCCGGCGTCCCGTCGATCCTCGGCCCGGCGCTCGTCGCGCGCGCCGTCAGCTCAGCGCGATGACCCGCGACAGGCGCGCGCTGGCCTCGAGGCGGTCCGAGGCGAGCTGCAGGAGCGGGAGGTCGTGCTCGCGGACGTTCCGGAGGAGCTCGGTGGCGACGCCGCGGTGGAGCGAGAGGCCCACCGGCGTCTCGCGGACGGTCGCCAGCTGCGACAGCCACTGCGTCATCACCTGGGCGTCGTCGATGGCGAGGGCGTGGGCGAGATCCGCGTCGTCGAGGGGGGAGGCGAGCGCCAGCGCGTACAGCGCCAGCCGCGTCGACGTGCGCTTGCAGGCCCCGATGAGGCGGTCGGTGAGCGTCTCGATGACCGGGACCCCGTGCGGCAGGGGCGCGAGGCTGGCGCCGAGGGCGTCGACGTCGATGGCGAGGGCGAGCGCCAGCGGGTCCCCGTAGGTGCGCGCCGACAGCGCCGCCCGCTGCCGCCGCTCGAAGCCGTAGCGCGAGAGCCAGGCGTCGATCTCGTAGGGGCCGAGGGGGCCGAGGGGCAGGCGCTCGACGTGGCGCCCGGCGGGGACCTCGTCGACGACCGTGCGCCCGGCGAGGACGTACACGATGTCCTGGGGCGACGGCGGCGCGTCGGCGAAGAAGCTCGGCAGGTCCCGGGCGACCTCGTCCCAGCCGTCGCACACCACGACGTTCGAGACCTCCGACGGCAGGGTCAGGCCGGCCAGCGGACGCGACGCCCCGACCGCGCGGGGATCGATCCACGTGCGCTCGAGGCCGAGCGACGGGAGCACGCGCCAGAGCTCGTCGACGAGGGCGGTCTTGCCGCAGCCGACGGCCCCCTCGATGACGCAGACGGCGCCGTTCTTCGCCCCGAGGACGAAGGCGCGCAGGCGCGCGAGCTCGAGCCCGCGACCCACGAAGACGCCTTTTGGGCGCACGACGCCCCTGTCATTCTGCGTGACCAAGAAATCGGCTCCAGGTGTGGGGGAGATCGGGAGTATTCTCGCCGACCCGCCGGTCGGTATCAAGCCCGGGATCCCCAGAATGCGCCGATGTGCACCACACTTATTGCCACGAGCCAGCGCGCAGGAGGTTCGGCGAGAATCCTCACCGCAGCGCGAAGACCCTTGAAATACTGAACAGTACGACTAATTGAACAGCGTCACCGGGCGCCTAACGGAGCATGACGGCTGGCTTTTTCGCGCGATCTGTCACTTTCCGTAAGAAACGGCCTGCTTCTCGTCCAGGTAGGCAAAGAGGCGGGCATAGAGCGCCGGGAGCACGACCAGGGTCAGCACCGTCGCGGTCACGAGGCCGCCGATGACGACGGTCGCGAGGGGGCGCTGCACCTCGGCGCCGACGCCGGTCGCGAGCGCCATCGGCAGGAAGCCGATGCCGGCGACGGCGGCGGTCATGAGCACCGGCCGGAAGCGCTCGCGGGCGCCCTCGGTGGCGGCCTCGAGGGCGGTCTTGGTGGCCTGGAGCTCGCGCGTCCGGGACAGCAGCACGATGCCGTTCATGACCGCGATGCCGAAGAGCGCGATGAAGCCGACGACGGCGCTCATGGAGATCGGCATGTCGCGCAGCCACAGGAGCAGGAGCCCGCCGGACACGGCGACCGGGACGTTGGCGAAGATGAGGAGCGCCGCGCGCCACGAGCCGAACACCAGGTAGAGGAGGCCCACGATGAGGAAGAGCACGGCCGGGACGATCATCATCATCCGCGACGAGGCGGTCTTGAGCTGCTCGTACTTGCCGCTCCAGGCGATCCAGTAGCCCTTCGGGAGGGTGACGCCCTCGACCGCCTGCTGCGCCTCCTGGACGTAGCCGCCGACGTCGCGGCCGCGGACGTTGGCCTTGACGATGACGCGCCGGCTCCCGGACTGGCGGTCGATCTTCGCCGGGCCCTGCACGCTCTCGACCCGGGCGACCTCGCCGAGGGGGACGGCCACGCCGTTGTCGAGCACGACGGGGACCTCGTCGACGCCGACGCCCTCGGGGAGCGCGAGGCGGACGACGACGTCGTCGCGGAACTCGCCGCGGGTCACGGACCCGATGGCGGTGCCGCGCTGCACGTCGGCGACGGTGGCGAGCACGGCGGCGGCGGGCAGGCGGTAGCGGGCGAGGCGCTCCTCCTCGACGATGACGTCGAGGCGCGGCACGCCCTCGATGGTGGGGGCGGCGACGTCGGCGGCGCCCGGCACGCCGTCGAGGGCGTCGGCGACGAGCTGGCCGAGGCGCATCAGCTCGTCGATGTCGGGGCCGAAGATCTGCACGCCCACGTCGCTGGTGATGCCCTCGAGGAGCTCGTTGAAGCGCATCTCGATGGGCTGGGTGAAGGTCAGCGCGACGCCCGGGGCGTGGGTGGCGAGGAGCGCGGCGAGCTCGCCGACGAGCGCCTCGCGGGTGAGGCCGGGGCGCCACTCCTCGTGGGGCTTGAGCTGGACGAGGATGTCGGCCTGCTCGAGCCCCATCGGGTCGGTCGCCACCGCCGGGGAGCCGGTGCGGCCGGCGATCCGCAGGACCTCCGGCACCTCCTCGACGAGGCGCTCGATGCGCGTCACCTCCCGCAGGGCCTCGGTCGGGTTGATCGACGGGAGGCGCTCGGTCTGGATGACCAGGTCCCCCTCCTCGAGGCGCGGGACGAACTCGACGCCCATGTTGCCGGCCAGGACGACGCTGACGGCGAGGATGCCCGCGGCGCCGCTGGCGACGAGCCACGGGTGGCGAATGCCGTGGCGGAGCGCGGGCTCGTAGAGGCGGAGGAGCCAGGTGATGAGGCGGGTCTGGTGCTCGCCGCGGGGGCGGATGACGAGGGAGGCCATCGCGGGGACGTAGGTGAAGGTCAGGAAGAGGGCCGTCCCGAGCGCGAGGAGCACGGTGAGGGCCATCGGGCGGAAGAGCTTGCCCTCGGTGCCCCACATCATCAGGACCGGCGTGTAGACGAGGATGAGGATGGCGACCGCGAAGAAGACGGGCTTGGCGACCCGCTGGGCGCGATCGGCGACGGCGTCGCCGAAGGTCCCCTCGCGCGCCAACGTCAACGCGACGATGCTCTCGGCGACGACGATGGTGCCGTCGACGATGAGGCCGAAGTCGATGGCGCCGAGGGACATGAGGTTGCCCGAGTAGCCGAGGATGTTGAGGCCGACGAAGGCGCCGAGCATCGACATCGGGATCACCGAGGCGACGAGGAGCCCGGCGCGCAGGTCGCCGAGCAGCAGCAGCAGCACGAAGACGACCAGCAGCCCGCCCTCGATGAGGGACTTGAAGACGGTGTGGAGGGTGCTGCCGACGAGCTTCTCGCGGTTGTAGATGGGCTCGAGGCGGACGCCCTCGGGCAGCGCCTGGACGACCTCGGCGACGCGCTCGGCGACGTCGGCGACCACCCGCCGCGCGTCGGCGTCGGCGAGGAGCTGCACCATCACGAAGAGGGACTCGCCGCGGCCGTCGGCCGAGCCGAGGCCGACGGTGAGCGCGCCGCCCTCGACCACGGTGGCGACGTCGGAGAGGCGCACGGGGCCGGTGGGGCCGTCCTCGCCGCGCAGGAGCGCCGCCTCGAGGGCCTCGGGGGTGGTCGGGTTGGCGACGCCGCGGACGACCTGCTGCTCGGCGTCGCCGAGGACGGCCCCGCCGGCGCGCAGGCCCAGGGCCTGGCCGAGGCGATCGTGGAGCTCGACGAGGGAGATCTTGCGCGCGGCCAGGGCGAAGGGGTCGACCAGCACCTGGAGCTCGGGGGCGCCGCCGCCCCACGCGTTGACCTCGACCACGCCGGGGACGGTGCGCAGGCGTGGGGCGATGTCGCGCTCGAAGAGCCGGTAGAGCTCGGGCATCCGGTGGCGGTCGGAGGACACCGTGAACTGGTAGACCTCGCCGAGGCCGGTGGTCGGCGGCGCGAGCTCCGGCGTGCCGGCCTCCTCGGGGATGTCGCTGCGCGCCAGGTCGAGGCGCTCCTTGACCAGCTGGCGGGCGAGCCAGCGGTCGGTGCCGTCCTCGAAGACGGCGGTGATGGCGCTGATGCCGGTGCGCGAGACGCTCCGGAGCTGCTTGAGCCCGGGGACGCCGCCGAGGCTCCGCTCGACCGGCACGGTGACGAGCTGCTCGACCTCGCTCGCGCCCATGCCGGGCGACGCGGTCAGCACCTGCACCTGCACGTTGGTGAGGTCGGGGAAGGCGTCGAAGGTCATCCGCCCGAAGGAGACGACGCCGACGCCGACGAAGACGACGACGCCGATGAGCACGAAGAGGCGGTTTCGGACCGAGGCGCCGATGACCCAGTTGATGATTTCCACGCGCGTCTCTCCCTTCAGACGTCGCCACCGAGGACGGCCATCGACTTGAGCAGGAAGACCCCGCGCACGACCACCTCGAGCCCGGGGGCGAGGTCGGCGCTGCGGATGAGGGCGCGCTCGCCGTGGCGGCCGATCACCCGGACCTCGAGGGCGCGCGCGCCGGCGGGGTCGTCGGTCGCGCCGCGCACGTAGATGACGTCCTTGCCGTCGACGCGCGTCAGGGCGTGGTCGGAGACGCTGAAGACGCCCTCCGGTGCGCGGACGACGAGGTCCACGCGCCCGCTCGCCCCCGGGACGAGCACCGCCTCGCCGGCGCGCGCGGCGAAGCGGTGGCCGCGGGTGCGGCTCAGGGGGTCGATGGTCGGGTCGACGCGGGTGAGGGTGAGCTCCCGCACGCGGTCGGGGCTCGCCGCCGGGTGCCAGGAGGCGCGGACGTCGGCGCCGACGAGGTCGAGCAGCCGCTCCGGGACGTGCACGACGAGCTCGGCGCGGGAGACGGCGAGGAG
>SBGO01000283.1 GCA_006226565.1 Deltaproteobacteria bacterium
CAGGGATTGCGGGCGTCCCGCCCGCTGCGACCGCTGGCCCTGAGAGGCTGGCCGTCTCTCGGTTCGCGCCTTCGAGCGGGCGGGATGCCCGCAGTCCCAGGGCCGCCTGGCGTGGCGCGGGGATTCCGGGATTGCGGGCGTCCCGGCCGCTGCCGCCGCCAGCGGCCGGGGCTTGAACCCTCCGGGGTCCTCGCGGTAGTCGATCGCCATGCGTTGGCTCTTCCTGGCTCTCTTCACCCTGTCTTCGCTCGGCTGCCCTCCCAAGGAGGTGCCGGATCCTCCGGCCGTGGGCGCGTCCGCCAAGGACGGGCAGAAGGTCCGCCAGCCGGATCCGCCGAAGACCTACGCCGCGCCCGGCGCCCCGGAAGACGCGGGGGCCGCGCGCGAAGGCGCCGGGGACGAGGCCGCCGGCCCGCGCTGACCGCCACGGGAACAGGGCCTGCACCCCGGGTGTTGCTGGGTTCGTGCGCCGTGGGGATTACAAAAAGCGCGCCGGGCCGGTTTTTTTTGTGACCGATCCCCGGGGTTGCGGCGTACAGACCAGAGTCCGCAGCACGTCGGGGGCCAGCCGTGAACGACGAGACGACCAGCACCAAGGACAAGCGCTTCCGCGAGAAGCTCCTCGCGATGCTGGAGTGGGTCGCCGAGCGCGACCCGGTCACCGCCGCGAAGCTCGTCGCCGAGTACGCCGAGGAGCTGATGGTCGAGGCCGCCGGCGGTCCCACCCCGGCAGGCTCGAAGGGCTAGCCCAGCGCGTGACCGGGGGCGGAGCCTGATTCCAGCCGTTCGACCGGCGCGCCCCTCGCTCGTTTCTCCTGCCGAGAGCCGCTAGACCAGCTGCGCGGCGAGCCGCGGCAGGACCTCTTCCGCGCGGCCCAGCACGTCCCGGACGCGGACGCGGCGGTAGAGCCACCCCTGATCCGGCTGGAACGGGTCGACGTTGACGTTCACCAGCAGCGCCCCGCTCTGCTTGCCGGCCTCGAGCGCGAGCTCGGTGACGCCGACCGAGTACGAGGTGCCGACGAAGACGATGGCGTCGGCGGCCTCGAAGGCGGCGAAGGCGTCGCGCGCGCGGAAGAAGGGGTGCGAGTCGTAGCGCTCGTCGAAGAGCAGCACCAGCGGACGCAGGATCTCGCCGCACGCGGGGCAGCGGGGGACGGCGCCCGCGCGGATTGCGTCGGTGTCCACGGCGTCCGGGCCGAGCGGCTCGCGGAAGTGGCTGCAGTCGCCGTCGGTGCAGCGGTAGAGCCCGTGGCGCCCGTGGATCTCGATGAGCTGCCGCTCGACGAGCCCGGCGCGGCGGTGCAGGTCGTCGACGTTCTGGGTCACCACGAGGTGCCCGGACCGGCGCGTCACGATGTCGGTCAGCGCCTCGTGCCCGGCGTTCGGGTGGACCTTGGTCGGGTCGAGGTCGTGGGACTCGAGCCAGAACTCGCGCCACCACGCGAGCGGCTCCGCCATCAGCCGCCGGCGCGTCCCCCACTCCATGATGAAGCGGCTCCACACCGCCTCGTTCGACTTCCGGTAGGGGGGGATCCCGCTCGCCACGCTGAGCCCGGCGCCGGTCAGCCAGACGACGCGCTCGGCGGCGCGCAGCTCGGCGGCGAGGCTGTCGATGAGGTCGCTCATGTCCAGACTGTTGGCACGGTCCGGCCCCCGGGTCCAGCGCGTGCGCGGTGTGGACCGCCGACCTCCGGCCCGATATGGTCCCGGACATGCTCGCGTCCGTCCGGAAGACCCGGCGTCTGTCACTCCAGCTCTTCGCCGCGGCCCTCGCCGCCATGGCTCTCGTCACCGTCGCCGAGGTGCCGATGGCGATCGCCCTCGACTGGTGGGTCGTCGACGTCTGGATCGCCCTCGGCAACGTGGCGGTGGGCGCGTTGGCGATCGTCGCCGTGGTGCTGCTGACCCGCTTCGACCCGAGCCACGTCGAGCAGGGCCGGATCCACATGGCGGCCGTCTTCGCCGTGGTCGCCACCGGCGCCTTCGCGGCCCGCTTCCTGTCCGCCGTCGACGTGGTCTTCGTGGGCTTCTCGGCCCGCCGCGCCATGCAGCTCGTCGGCACCATCAGCTTCGACGTCGTCATCGCCCTCGTCGCCGTGGTGCTCGTCGGCCTGACCCCCGGCCACCGCGGCACCCACGTCCACGGGCTCCTCCGGACCGGCCTCGGGATCGTCATCGCCATCGCGATCCTCGTCGTCATCGCGTCGCTCGCCAACCAGGCCGGCGCCCTCGAGCCCAACGAGCTCGTGGGCATCATGAGCCGCCTCCTCCTCGCCTTCGGACTCGCCGCGACCGCCGCCGCGACCCTGCTCGCGATGCGCCAGGTCGAGGACGAGCAGGACGTCGTCGACGCCTTCTGACATGACGAAGTCCCCCCCGATCGCCGGCTTCGACGTCGCGCCCTTCACCCACGACGGCTTCACGACGCCCGTCTACTGGGGCGGCGCGGGCCCCGCCGTGGTCGTCATCCACGAGATCCCGGGCATCACCCCGGCGGTCGCCGACTTCGCCCGCCGCGTCGTCGCCGAGGGCTTCACGGTCGCCATGCCCTCGCTCCTCGGGACCCCGGGGAAGCCGCTCACGGCCGCCTACGCGGCGCGGCAGATGGTCATGAGCTGCGTCCGACGCGAGTTCGCCGTCCTCGCCGCGCGCCGCTCGAGCCCGATCACCGAGCACCTCCGCGCCCTCTGCCGCGAGGCGCACGCCCGCTGCGGGGGCCCGGGCGTCGGGGTCATCGGCATGTGCCTGACGGGCAACTTCGCGCTCTCGCTGATGGCCGACGAGGTCGTGATGGCGCCGGTCCTGAGCCAGCCGTCGCTGCCCCTCGCCATCACGAAGAAGCGCCGGGCGGCGCTCCACCTCTCCGACGACGAGCTCGCGGCGGTGAAGCGTCGGACCGCCGAGGGCTGCCGCCTCCTGGCCATGCGCTTCACCCACGACAAGCTGGTGCCGCCCGAGCGCTTCGAGACCCTGCGCCGCGAGCTGGGCGACGGCGTCGAGACCCTCGAGATCGACTCCGGCCCGAACAACCCGTGGGGCATCCCGCGCTACGCCCACTCGGTCGTCACCCACGACCTCGTGGACGAGGCGGGACACCCCACGCGCGAGGCGCTCGACCGCGTCCTCGCGCTGTTTCGGGAGCGCCTGCTCGACTGACAGGGTCTAGCCGCAATGCCGATCAGATAGGCCACAAGGCGCTGAACCGGCACGTCCTTTTTGCCACGGAGCGCACGGAGCTCACGGAGGGAAGAGCGGGTCGCGCTCGGAGTTTCGGCTCGAGCGGCCACACATCCTCCGTGGCCTCCGTGGCCTCCGTGGTGCAAAGATGTGTTCGATCTCAGAGGGTTATCCCTAAGTGACCGATATTGGGTCTAGCCGAGCACGGTCGCCGGGTCGAAGCTCGCCCCCTGGGCGTCGAGCCAGCGCTGGGCCTTCTTGGCCGCCGGGCGCCACTCGTCACGGTAGGTCTCGCCGATGAAGCGCTCGAAGACGACGAGCGCGATGGCGGTCGCGACGACCGCCTCGCCGTGCTGGGCGACGGCGGCGTCGAAGGCGGCCTCGGCGTCGCCGAGCCAGCTCCGCAGCGCCTCCGAGGCGCCGAAGCGCCCGTCCGCCCGCTGGGTGGCCAGCAGCGCGTAGAGGCGGTCGGCGATCGTCACGGCCGCCTCCTCCTTGCGCGCCTCCTCCTCGTCGGCCGGGAAGGCGATGTACATCGTCTTGTCGGCGAAGGCGTCGTGGAGCTCGGCCTCGAGCGCCGGCGCGGGCTCGGGCGGTCCGGCGTCGGCCATGTCGGCGGCCCCGAAGCGCCCCTTGAAGGCGCCCGCGACCGCGGAGAGGAAGCCATGGGCGGGCTTCGCGGCCATCTTCCGCTTCAGCCCGCGCGGCGGCGCGGCGCCCGCCGAGAACTGGGCCGCCATCGGCGCCGGCGGCGGCATCGCCCCCGGGAAGCCGCGGTGGCGGAGCACGCTCCCGTGCCCGCCCCAGCCGGCGGTGAGCGCGATCGGCACGCGCCGGAGCTCCGCCGGCGCCGTCGTCCGGTCGTCTTCGCTCCGCACCTCGACGGCGACGTAGCTGGTCGCGCTCGACATCAGGCCGTAGCGCTTGGCGAGCTCGACCACGCGCGCGCGCTTGGCGTCTTCGGCGCCCGCCCGGCGCTGGCTCGAGCCACGGCTGCTGCCGGTCTCGAGGTCGCGGATGGCGTGGCGCGCCCACATGACGGGCACCGGGCCGTCGGCGAGGGCGTGCTCGAGGTCGAGCGCCACCTCCCAGCGCCGGCCGCCGGCCGTCAGCGCGACCTTGTCGGTCTGGCCCGCGCGGATCCGGGCGAAGACCGTCAGCAGCTCCCCGGCGAAGACCGGCGGGACGGCCCGCGGCGCCTGCTCGACCTCCATCCCGCCCCAGTCGACGCGCACGTCGGTGTAGGCCGGGGTGCGGACGCGGTTGAACATGCGCAGCACCTTCCCCTCGATGCGCTCGCCCGGGTAGATGAGCTCGGCCGCGCCGCGCGACGCCCGGGCGACGCCGCGGACGAGGTGCTCGCTGGCGCCGGCGCCGATGCCGAAGGTGAAGATGCGCGCGTCGCCGACGTGGGCCTCGGCGAGGGCGATGACCTGGTCCTCGTTCGACACCTCGCCGTCGGTGAGGAGCAGGACCTGGAGCGGCCGGCCCGCGTCGCGCTCGGCGCCGAGGATCTCGGTCAGCGGCGCGAGGATCTCGGTCCCGCCGAGGTCGGCGTCGGACGCGCGGACCCAGGCGACGGCTTCGGCCAGGCTCGCGTCGTCGAGGCGCCGCGACGCCGGCCACAGCGACGCGTGGTGCGAGCCGAAGCGGGTGACGTTGAAGGTGTCCTCGGGCGCCAGCGCCCGGACGCACAGCTCGAGCGCGCGCCGCGCCTGGGCGATCGAGTCGCCGCCCATCGAGCCCGAGCAGTCGAGGAGGAAGCGGACCTCGGTGCCGCGGTCGGGCGTCGCCTCCGGGTCGGGCACGAAGCTCACCATGCAGACCCGCGTCCCGTCCTCCTCACGGCCGATGACGGCGTGCGGCGCGTGCGCGTCCTCCGCCTCGACGAGGAGGACGAAGTCGCGGTCCAGCGCGGTCACGCCCTGGGAGAGGGCGACGGTCGCGCCGTGCTCGCGGAGCCGGGTGCGGACGGTGTTGCTCGGGGACTCGACGCTCACCACCGGGCCCGGGGCCTCGACGTCCACCGTGAGCGTCAGCCCGTAGGGGACCTCGAAGCGCCGCTCGGGGTTGACCCGCTCGCCGTCGGGCTGCCCGACCTCGGGCTCGCCCGCCGGGACGTAGCGCGGCGAGATGGTCGTCGGGATGGTGAGGCGCGCCGCGGGGCCCTCGAAGGTCGCCAGGGCGACGTAGCGGAGCTCGACGTCCACCGTCTCGCCAGGCTTCAGGTTGCCGACCGACGCCGTGAAGATGTTCGGGCGCTCCTGGTCGAGGAGGAACGCCCCGTGGCCGTCGGCCATGGCGTCGTCGTAGGCCGCGAAGGCCTGCTCGCGCTCCTCGACGCGCCCCTCGACGATCCGCTCGCCGATCCGCGCCGCGAAGCCGCACACCGCCGCGCCCTCCTCGAGGGGGAAGACGTAGACCGCCTCGAGCGGGACCGCCTCGGCGTTGGTGTAGCGCTGGGTCACGGTGACCTCGACGACGGCGCCGACGAGGCGCGCGTCGATCCGGACCCCGTCGAGGGGGATGGGGCGGTCCTGGGCGTACAGCCCGCTGGTCGGCTCAGTCATCGGCGTTCTCCTTGGTGGACACTGGGCTTGGGCACGGGGACGAGAGGTGTTCGGTCACGAGGCGCACGAGCGCGGCGAGCGCGGCGGCGTCGAGGGCGCCGTCGCGGACGTGGAGCTCGACACCGTCGGCGAGGGCGACGCGGCCCCAGCGATCGACGGCGGACGCTTCGGGGGCGCGTGGGCCGGAC
>SBGO01000282.1 GCA_006226565.1 Deltaproteobacteria bacterium
CCCGCCGGCGGAGGCCGCGCCCGTCGCCGTGACGCCCGCGACCCCGCCGACCCCGGCGCCCGTCCCGCGCTTCGTCGAGCTGGGCTCGGACCGGTGCCAGAGCTGCAAGGCCATGATCCCCGTCCTCGCCGAGCTCCGCGCCGCCCACGCCGGGGCGCTCCAGGTCGACTTCATCGACGTCTGGGACCACCCGGACGAGGCCGAGCGCTACAAGGTCACGATCATCCCGACCCAGGTCTTCTTCGCGCCTGACGGCAAGGAGATCTTCCGCCACCAGGGCTTCTTCCCGGCCGACGCCATCCGCGCCCGCTTCGCCGCGCTCGGCTTCCCGCTGCCCGTCCCCGGCGAGGGCTGAGCCGTGGACGAGATCTTCACCGCCCTGTCGCACGGCCTCGAGGCGTCCCCCGCCCTCGCCGTGCTCGCGGCCCTGGGCTGGGGGCTGGCGAGCGTCGCCCTGAGCCCGTGTCACCTCGTGAGCGTGCCGGTCGCCATCGGCTACCTCCGCGCCACGCCGGAGCCGCGCCCTACCTCGCGCCTGAGCGTCGTCCTCGCCGTGACCGAGCTCGCCGCCCTCGCCGTCATCGGCGCGGTGACGGTCGCCGCCGGGCGCCTCGCCGGCGATCTCTGGGGCCTCGGCACGTGGATCGCCGCCGCCCTCCTCATCGTCGCCGGGCTGGCCCTGCTCGACGTCATCCCGCTGCCCTCGGGCGGCATCCGCCGCCAGGTCCCGCGCGACCTGCGCGGCGCCGCGGCCCTCGGCGCGACCCTGGGCGTCACCCTCGGCCCCTGCACCTTCGCCTTCATGGCCCCGGTGCTGGCCGCCGCGATGGTGGCTCCGGTCCCGGTCGCCGTCGCCGTGGTCCTCGGCTTCGCGCTCGGGCACCTGATCGCCACCTTCGGCGCCGGCGTCCTCGGCTCGCGGGTCAGCGCCTGGCTCCGCTCGGGCAAGCGCCTCACCGCGATCGCCAAGGCGCTGGTCGGCGTCGGGCTCGTCGGCGTCGCGCTCTCCCTCATCGCCACGGCCCCCTGAGGCGCGATGTTCGAGGCCCTCGCCGACGCCCTCGCCTACGACCTCCTCGGCCTCGACCCCGCGAGCGCCGCCGGGGCCGCCGTCCACTTCTTCATCCAGGACGTCACCAAGATCCTCGCGCTGCTGGTCGGGGTCATCTACGTGATGGGCCTCATCCGCGCGCTGCTCTCGCCCGAGCGGGTCCGCGACTACGTCCGCGGCAAGCCGCGCTGGCTGGCCCGCGCCCTCGCCATCCTGCTCGGCGCGGTGACGCCCTTCTGCTCGTGCTCGTCGGTGCCGCTCTTCGTCGGCTTCGTCGAGGCCGGCATCCCGCTCGGCGTGACCTTCTCCTTCCTCATCGCGAGCCCCATGATCAACGAGGTCGCGGTGGCCGTCCTCGCCGGGGTCATCGGCTGGAAGCTGACGGCGCTCTACGTCGGCACCGGCCTCCTCGTCGCCTGGGTCGGCGGCGTCGCGATGGAGCGCCTCGGCCCCGAGCGCTGGGTCGAGCCCTACGTCTGGAAGCTCCAGGCGGGCGCCGGCGCGCCGCGCGCCGAGGTCCGCGGCCTCCGCGCGCGCCACGACTTCGCCTGGGGCGAGGTGCGCGAGATCGTCGGGCGCATCTGGAAGTGGGTCCTCGCCGGCGTCGCCGTCGGCGCCCTCTTCCACGGCTTCGTCCCGGCGAGCTGGGTGGCCGACAACCTCGCCGGCAACTCGAGCCCCTTCGTCGTGCCGGCCGCCGTCGCGCTCGGCGTCCCGCTCTACTCCAACGCGACCGGCGTGGTCCCGGTCGCCGAGGCGCTCCTCGGCAAGGGCGTCGCCCTGGGCACCGTGCTGGCGCTCATGATGAGCATCGCGGCGCTGTCCCTGCCCGAGCTCCTCATCCTCCGCAAGGTCGTCCGCTGGCCGGCGCTGGGCTGGTTCGCGGGCATCCTCGCCGTCTCCTTCACCCTCGTCGGCTGGGTCTTCAACGCCCTCGCCTGAAAATGTGATGGGGCGGGGTCAGACCCCACCTCATCACACTTTCCCTCCCACCCCGCAGAAAATGTGATGAGGCGGGGTCAGACCCCACCTCATCACACTTTCTCTCCACGGAGATTCGGTCATGCACGTCATCAAGGTCCTGGGCACCGGCTGCGCGAGCTGCCGCCGCACCACCGAGCGCATCACCAAGCTCGCCGCCGAGCTGAACGCGCCGGTCGAGGTCGTCAAGGTCGAGGAGCTCGCGGACATCATGGGCTACGGCGTCATGGCGACCCCGGGCGTCGTCATCGACGAGAAGGTCGTCCACGCCGGCGGCGTGCCGAGCGCGCTGACCATCAAGGGCTGGCTGTCCGCGCTCGACTGACGTCGCTGGCGGCGGCGGTCACTCGCCGGCAGGCGGCTCGGGAGACGGCGCCGGCGCTTCGGGGGCCCTCTCCTCCGGAGTCGCGGCCAGCGCCGCCTCGATGAGCGCCTTGATCTCCGCCCGAGGCCCGCGGCTCGCGATCTCGAGGGGTGTCTCCCCGTCGCGCCCGGCGAGACGCGGATCCGCCCCGTGGGCGAGGAGGAGCTTGACCTTGTCGAGCTCGCCGGCGGTCACGGCCGAGCTCAGGAGCGTCCAGCCCCCGTCGTAGGGGGCGTCGACCTTCGCGCCCGCGGCCATCAGCGCCTCGAAGATGTCGACGTGCCCTCGGTGCAGCGCCCACCAAATCGCCGGCTTGTCGGGGAAGCGGCCGTTGGGATCCATGCCCCGCGCCAGCAGGTAGCGGATCGCGAACAGGTCCCCGTGATCGACCGCCTGGGCGAAGAGGTCGGGCACCCGGTCGGGCGCGTACCAGCGGTTGTCCCCCTGCGCCCCGGCGCGCCGCAGCGCGTCGTCGATCTCCAGGCTGGCCGCATCGAGGAGGGCCGTCCGCCCGTCCTTGCTCCGCCGCCCGGGCTTCGCGCCGAGCGCGAGGAGCGCCTTCACCGCCTCGAGGCGGTCGTTCCGGCTCGCGATCATGAGCGGCGTGCGCCCGTCCTTGTCGCTGGCGTCGACCTCGGCGCCCCGGGCCGCGAGCGCCTGGATCAGCGGCGCGTCGCCGCTGGCGGCGGCCCAGTGGAGCGGGGTCCCTCCGTCGCTCACGGGGAGCCCGGCTGGCGCACCGGCGTCGAGGAGCGCGTGGATGATCTGCGTCGCGTCGCTCTCGGTGCCGACCGTGCCGAGCACGTCGTCGCCGAACGCGCCGTCGACGGCCGCGTGCAGCTGCTTGTTGGAGGCCACGTTGAGCCGGTGGTTGCCCGCCACGTCGAGGAGCCTCGCCCCCTCCGCGCCGCTGACGTCGGCGTGGGCCGCGAGCAGCGCCCTCACCATCTCGACATCGTCGTGGCTCACCGCGTGCATCAGCGCCGAGTAGCCGATGCCGTCGACCCCGGTCGTCGCCGCGCCGTGCGCGAGGAGCCACTTCACGGCGGCCCCCTGCTCCGAGGCCGCCGCTTTGATCAGCGGCGTCCCACCGAGGTCGTGCGAGCCGCCCTTGCAGGGCCCGTCGATCCCGGCGCCGTCGTCGAGGAGCCGCTGCAGCTCGCCGAGGTCGCCGTCCATCGCGGCGGCGCAGAAGTCGAAGTTCCGGTAGTCGGGGCAGCCCGCCAGGGTCGCGGCGACGATCAGGGAAGGGACGACACGCCTCATCAGGCACCTCCGAGCGCGCTCGATGAGGCTAACCGATCGGTGGCGCGCTTGTCCGCTCGACCGCTCCCCAAAGGGGCGCCCGGCCTCGGACGGGCAATACCGCACAACCGACGTTGACACATCGGGCGAAGGTTCGTGAAATGCGACCCATGTTGAGCATCGACGCCCTCCCCGACTCGGACCGCTACCTGCTCTGGACCCTGCTGCACACCGCGCTGGCCGACGGGCAGGTCCCGCCGGTCGAGGCGACGTTCATCGACAAGTCGATGGACGTGCTCGGGCTCGACCCGACCTCGCAGGAGCGCGTGCGGAGCATGATGCTCGGTCAGGACCCGGTCCCCGACGTCAACTCGGACGACGCCCCGCCGCCCGACCGGCGGCTCGAGCTCTTCAAGGACACCGTGCTCCTCGCGTACTCCGACGGTGCCCTCGACGAGAGCGAGCAGAACCGCCTCGAGCGCCTCATCGGCGCGCTCGGGCTCGACCGCGACGAGTGTGACGCGGTCTGGCAGGCGGCGCGGGAGCTCTTCGAGGAGGACGAGTGACGCCGCAGCCCTCTGGGACCGACCCGCAGGTCACCCCCCCGAGAGCTGATCCGAGCGCCGCGACGCCCGCCACCGATGGCCGGGTGCTGCGCGCCCGTGCGCTCCGCGAGCGCCGGCGCCGCCAGCTCCTCGCCGCGGCGCGCCGCGTCTTCTCCGAGCGCGGCTACCACCAGACCTCGCTCCAGGATCTCCTGACCGAGGCGCGGGTCGCCCGCGGCACCTTCTACCAGTACTTCGAGTCGCGCCGCGCCTGCCTCGGCGCGGTCCTCGCGGGCTTCCTCGACACGCTCCGCGGCGCCATCGACCCGGTCGACGTCCACGCGGCGGTCTCCCCCCGCGACCAGCTCATCGCCAACCTCGTGCGCGTCCTCGAGCTGCTCGAGGCCGACGCCGGGCTCACGCGGCTCCTGCTCCACGAGGCGCGCGGGAGCGACCCCGAGTTCGACGAGCTGCTCGAGGACTTCGACGCGCGCGTGCTCGGCTTCATCCTCGGCTCGCTGACGACCGGCACGCGGCTCGGCCTCGTCCGCCCGTGCGACGTGGAGCTGCGCGCGACCTTCGTCCTCGGCGCCATGAAGGAGGCGGTCTCGCAGACCCTCCTCGGGAAGAAGGCCGTGCGCCCCCGGGACGCCGTGGCGCGCGAGCTCCTCGACTTCACCCTGCGCGGGGTCCTGACCGACGCCGTCGTGCTCTGACGGGCGCTCCCCGCGTCGGCCCTCCCGCGTTGCAGCGGAGACCGGCGCGGGAACGGATTCAATCGACCCGAGCGCCGTGCTACGGTGCGCGCCTCCGATTCCGGCGAGGTAGCGATGCGCGTGTGGCGTGGGGTTCTCGGCTTCTCTCTGGCCCTCCTGTGGGCGGGCGGCTGCGGCGACGACAAGCCGGCCGCGGACGACACGACGCAGGCCGCCGACGGTGACGTCACCGCCGACGGCGAGGACGACGCGGCCGACACGACGACGGGCCCCACCGCCGAGCAGCAGGCGATCCTCGGCGTCCCCGAGACCGCGAGCTTCACGCTGAGCGGGCTCACGGCGCCGGTCCAGGTGGTCCGCACCGAGGCCGACATCCCGCACATCTACGCCTCGAGCCGCGAGGATCTCGCCCGCGTGCTCGGCTTCGTGCAGGCGCGCGACCGCTTCTTCTTCATGGACCTGCAGCGCCGCCTCGGGCTCGGCACCATCTCGGAGCTCCTCGGCACCGCCGGGCTCGCCTCCGACGTCGAGAGCCGCGGCACCGGCATGACCTACGTCACCGACCGCATCGTCGACCACCTCTCGCCGGAGTTCACGGCCTACCTCGCGGCCTTCGCCGACGGCGTGAACCAGTACATCGAGGCGGTCCGCCAGGACGCGCTGCCGGCGCCCACCGAGACCCAGTTCGCGGGGCTCCTCGGCTACGACTCGCCCGCCGACATGATGAAGCCCTTCGCCGTCCGCGACGTCGTCGCCCTGGTCACGGTCTTCATGTACAGCACCAACTTCGAGACCGGCGACGTGGGCGCCACCGCCGCCGCCGAGCGCGTCGAGGGCATGTTCGCCGGCAAGACCCACGAGGCCCTCCGCACCGCCGGCTACCTCGGCGACCTCTGGAACGACGTCCGCCCCATCTTCTCCGGGACGAACACCACCGACGGCTTCGGGCTGACCGGCGACGGCGCCACCCCGAGCACCGGCTCCAGCGCCGGCGCTGGCCCGGGCGGCGCGCGCTCCCCGGGCGA
>SBGO01000746.1 GCA_006226565.1 Deltaproteobacteria bacterium
GAGCCCACGCCCGCGCACCTGCGCGCGCCCCGGCTCGCCCCCGACGGCGTCCCGCCGCACGTTCGGCCGCACGAGCGCGGCGTCCAGGTCCCGGCGCTCGCTGAGCGGCGGGCGATCGTTCGGCTCCCGAGACACCACCGGCTCGGTCAGCGGCGCCTGACGGCGCGACGTGGCCGCGGGGGCCGGCGTCCCGGCGTCGAGGACGTCTCCGGCACGCACGAGGCCGCTCGACAGGAGCACGCTCGGCAGCTCCTGGCCGGCCCGGGTCGGCTCGTCCCCGTCCCCGTCCTCGTCGCCACGCGCCCGGAGGTCCACCGCCGTGGCGTCCGCGTGGGGGTCGTCGAAGCGCGACGCCATCTCGCCGAGGCCCAGATCCGTGTTCCGTCGGCCCCCGGAGGCGACCCGGTGCGCGGCGGGCGGGCGGCGGTCGAGCGCGGGGGTCCCCGGCGCCCGTGGGATCGGCGGCGAGGCGTCCTCCCCGTCGAGGGGCGCGAACCCGAGGGCCTCGTCGAGGTTCGCGAGGCGCTCCGTCGAGGTCCGCCCGCGCCCCGCGCTCCCGAGATCCTGTGTCCGCGCGGTCCGAGGGGCCTTCTGAGGCCGCCTGTCGCGCGGGGCGTCGCGTCTCTCGTCATCGCTCATGGGCGCCATGCTAACCGCAGACGGGTTGGGCGCAAAGGTCGCTCTGGCGCACACGCGGCGACGCCGGCCAGGCCCGGGCAACCTTGCCAACGAGCGTGCCGGCGTGGTACCGCTCCGCGTCTCTCGACATGCAGATGAGGTGTCGCATGGCCCGTGGCCGAATCGTGTACGCGGATGACGATCTCGAGCTGACCCGACTGGTCGCGAGCACGCTCAAGGACGAAGGGTACGAGGTGATCGTGGCCAACGACGGTGAGGAGGGCCTCGAGTCCATCCTCGTCGAAGAGCCGGATCTCGTGATCCTCGACGTGATGATGCCGGGCCTCACCGGGTGGGAGGTCGCCAAGTACCTCCGCTCGAAGCGCGAGTTCGACGCGACCCCGATCATGATGCTGACCGGGATCGGCGAGCGCATGAACGAGATGACCGCGCCGCTCTACGGGGCCAACGCGCACCTCGACAAGCCCTTCGACATCGACGACCTGCTCGCGACGGTCGAGACGCTGCTCGCCGACGCCGCCGAGGAGGCGGAGGGCGAGCTCGAGTTCGACGTCGAGGTCGACGACGAGTAGCGCTCCCGGGGCGCCCTCGCGGCGCCCCTCGCGCACGGGGGGCGCCCTCGCGGCGCCCGCCTCCGCTCAGAGGAGCGCGGCGACCACCGGGAAGGCGAAGATCACCCCGTCGACCCGGTCCAGCATTCCGCCGTGACCCGGCAGCAGCGTGCCCGAGTCCTTGACCCCGGCCGACCGCTTGATGAGCGACTCCACCAGGTCGCCCATCTGCGCCGCGACGCCGCCGAGGAGCCCGATGAGCACCGCCTGGGACACGCCGATCCGCGGCAGCCAGAGCTCCGCGATGAGCACGGCCACGCCGACGCTCGCCGCGAGGCCGCCCAGCGCCCCCTCGATGGTCTTCTTGGGGCTGACGGTCGGGTAGAGCTTGTGGCGACCGATGGCGCGCCCGACGAAGTAGGCGCCGGTGTCCCCCGCCCAGACCACGGCGAGCAGGAGCAGGATGACCATCCGCTCCGGCAAGAGCGCGATGCGCAGCCCGAAGGCGAACGGCAGCACGATGTAGACGAGGCTGCCCCAGAGCGTCCCGAGGCGCAGGGCGGCGCTCTCGATCGGCTTCGGGCGCGCCAGCACGGTGAAGGCCGGCACCAGGAGCGCCGCGACCCCGAGCGCCCGCATGGTGCCCGGCGCGCGCCAGGAGACCACGAGGATCGACACGGCCAGGGCGATGCCCACGACCCGCTCGACCCACTGCCCGGGGATCAGCATCGCGACGAGCTCGTTGACGCAGAGCCCCGCCGCCACGATGAAGAGCGCGGCCACCATCCAGGGCTGCCCCTCGAGCAGGAGCCACACGACGAGCGGAGCGAGGACGAGACCGGTGACGATTCGCGTGAGCATGGGCGCACAGTGCATGATTCACCCGGATTTGTCGTGCCGGGATCGGACGGCCGGGCGCGCACGGGCGTGGAGGCCCGGGGCGGCGGGCCCCGCGTCGCGAGCCGCCGCGCGCCGGGCGATGTGATCGTCGCGCGTTGCGCGCCCTCAGAGGCGCGTTTATCCTCGATTGTCGAATGCAAGGCACCGATCGACAGCGACTCGACGCGCGAATCGGCCACGGAGACGGCTGGACCGCGCTCCGGCTGGACGGCGTCATCGACGAGCACAACGGCCTCGCCGGCCTCACCCCGGCGCTCGGGCCCAAGACCGACACGCTGCTGCTCGACCTCGGCGGCGTCCGCCGGATCAACAGCGTCGGCGTCCGGGACTGGGTCGTCTGGCTGAAATCGCAGCGCGAGCGATATCGCCACGTCGTGCTCTTCGACTGTCCCCCCGCGATCATGAACGAGGTGAACCTCGTCCGGAACTTCGCCGAGGGCGCGCTCATCACGACGTTCCGGGCGCCCTACTACTGCGACCGCTGCGGCCAGGAGAGCGTGCAGACCCTCGACGCGCCGGCGATGATCGCCCAGGACGTGCGCAAGGCGCCGCCCTTCCCGTGCGGCAAGCCCGCGTGCGCCAACGCCCTCGACGACGCGGAGGAGACCTACTTCGCCTTCTTCGACGACCAGCGCGATCTCGCGCGGCCGGCGAACCTCGACGCCCTCGTGGCGGCCGCCCGCGAGGCTCTCGCGGCGGCCAGCACGGTGACCCACGCCAGCGCGCCGATCGTCGAGAAGCCGCTCGACCTCCGGGCCGCGGAGGCGCGCCTCGCGATGGCGAGCGTGCCCACCGGCGCCCCGGTGCCCGGCGACGGGCAGCGCCCCGGGCGACAGGATCCGGTCTTCATCGCGATCCTCGTCGTCATGCTGGGGATCCTGGGCGTCCTCGTCTACCTCATCGCGACGCTGGAGTAGACGATGCGACTCACCCTCGGCGTCAAGCTCACGCTGACCTCCACGCTGCTCGTCGCGATCGTGGTCGCCTTCCTCGGCTACCTCCACGCGGCCAACATCCGCGAGCAGCACGAGGCGTGGGCCGCCGAGCGGAGCGCGACCTTCCGGGAGGCCGCCATCGGCCTCGCCGAGAACAGCGCCAACGTCCTCGCCGTCTCGCTCAGCGAGCACCTCCAGGGGACCGAGCTCGACCAGCTCGACTTCGTCGTGCGCCAGCTCGTCTCCCAGGACGCGCGCGTCGTCTTCGTGCGGCTCGCGGACCAGCGCGGCAAGATCCTCGCCGACTCCGAGCACAAGGTCAGCGCCGGCTCCCTCGCGGCGCTGCCCGGCTCCCCGGCGGAGCTCGTGACGCCGCACGAGGACGAGGCCCGCGTCGGCGACCGCCGCCTGCTCGAGGTCCGGCGCCCCATCCTCCTCACCGCCGACCCCGGGCAGCCCGTGCCGGCGCCGATCGGCGTCATCGTCATCGGCTACGACCTGACGCCCCTCGACGCGCAGATCGCCGAGCTCGACCGGCAGCAGGAGGAGGCGACCCGGCGCTCGCTCGGCTTCTCGCTCAAGGTCGGCGGCCTGGCGCTCCTCGCCGGCGTGCTGCTGAGCCTCCTCCAGGCGCTCCGCTACTCGCGCCCGATCCGGCGCCTCGCCCAGACGACCGCCCGCATCGCCCAGGGCGACCTCAGCGCGCGCGTCGCCATCCGCCAGAACGACGAGGTCGGCACCCTCGGCGACCAGTTCAACCACATGGCGGACCGCGTCCAGCAGCTCCTCGTCGAGACGGTCGCCAAGGCCGAGCTCGAGCACGAGCTCGCCCTGGCGCGGGAGATCCAGATGGTGCTGGTCCCGAGCCCCGGCACCCACAACGCGCCGGGCCTCGAGGTCGCCGGTCACTACGAGCCGGCCGCGGCCTGCGGCGGCGACTTCTGGGATCTCGCGGCGCTCCCGCGCGGGCGCGCCGCGATCCTCATCGGCGACGTGACCGGCCACGGCGTCCCGGCCTCGATCCTGACCGCGACCGCGAAGGGCTGCATCGACACGCTGCGCCACGTGCACGGCGAGAACATCCAGGTCGCCGAGACCATGCGCGTCCTCGACCGCGTGATCCACGAGGCCGGCCACGGCACCTTCTTCATGACCGCCGCGGCGATCGTGCTCGACGCGACCCAGAACGCGCTCTACTACGCGGCCGCGGCCCACCCGCCGGGGCTGCTGCTGCGCTGGACCGAGAGCGGCATCAAGCTGTCGCGCCTGGTGGCGCGCGGCAACCGCCTCGGCGACGGCGAGGTGTCGGGGTTCGAGGCGCGAAGGATCCGGGTCGTCAAGGACGACCTCCTGGTGTGGTACACCGATGGGCTGACGGACGCGGTCGACCAGGAAGGTCGGACGTACACCGCCCGGAGGTTGCTCGCGACCTTGAGCAGGATCGACCAGCAGGCGCACCCGGAGGAGGTCGTCGCCCACGTGGTGGCCGACCTCAACGCCTTCCGCGGGGGCACGCCGCTCGAGGACGACGTGACCCTCGTCGTCGGGAGGGTCACGTGACCGAGGTCCCCGGCGCGCTCGCCCGCGGCCCCGTCACGCCGCTCCGAGCGCTCGCGATCGTGCTGGCCGTCGTCGTCGGCGTGGGCGCGCCGCCGGCCTTCGCCGCCCAGACGCTGTCGCCACGCGAGATCCAGCGCCTCCTGCGGGTCGCCCGCGACGATCTCGAGTCCGCCCGGGCGCTCCTCGCCCAGGACAACAAGCGCGGCGCCAAGGAGCGCCTCGACGAGGCGGAGGCCGCCTACGAGAAGCTCCTCGAGGCCAACCCGCTGGAGAAGGAGGCCGCGGTCGGGCTCTCGAGCGTGCTCTTCCTGACCCGGCGCTACGAGGACGGCATCCGGCTCCTCGAGCCCTTCTACCAGGCGCACGAGGACGACCACGACATCGCCCACCAGCTCGGGATGCACATGTACCGGGCCGGACACCAGGCGAGCGCCGTGCCGCTCCTCGAGCAGGTCGCCGCCGACCCCGGCCGCTTCGACGCGAGCTGGCTCCTCGCCGTGCACTTCTACCACGACGCCCAGTGGGCCCGCGGCCTGCCCCACGCCGAGCGCTACGTCGCCGCGCGCCCCGACGACATCCGCGCCTACGGCGTCCTCGGCACCTACTACCTCAAGACCGAGCGCTACGCCGACGCCGTCAACGCCCTCGACGGCTACCTCCAGGCCTTCCCGGACAACGTCGCCGCCCGCATCAACCGCGCCAACGCCCTCTTCCGGATGGGGCGGCTCGACCGCGCCGCCGTCGAGTACGAGGCGCTCGTCGCCAAGCACCCCGACCGGATGCGGCTCGTCTACAACCTCGCCGCGGTCCGCATCCAGCAGGGACGCTGCGAGGACGCGCTGCCGCTCCTCGAGCGCTTCATCGCCAGGGAGGACAAGGACGGGAGCGCCCGCTACTTCCGCGCCGACTGCCTGCTGCGCCTCGGCCGCCTCGAGGCGGCCCAGGAGGCCTTCGAGGGCGCGCGCGAGGGCGCGGAGAACAACCCCTGGATCTACCACGGGCTGTCGCGCATCGCGCTCCAGGCCGGACGCCTCGACGAGGCCGTCGCCCAGGCCCGGCGCGCGGCCGAGATCGCTCCCGCCGAGGTCGAGATCCTCGCCTGGCTCGGGACCGTCCTGCGCAAGTCCGGGAACCCTTCGGAGGCGCTCACCTGGCACGACAAGGCCCTCTCCCTCGACGCCGGGCAGGCCGCCCTCCACGTCGAGCGCGGGCGCGACCTGTGGCTCCTCGGTCGCCTCGACGACGCGCTCGGGGCCTTCACCCAGGCCCACACGAGCGACCCGGAGCTGGCGACGGCGACTGCCGGCATCGCCGCGGTCCGCACCGCGCGCGGGATCG
>SBGO01000490.1 GCA_006226565.1 Deltaproteobacteria bacterium
GTCCGCTGCGCAAGATCACCGGGCACGATGACAATATCCTTCACGAACTGGATGGTCTCGCGGCTGGCCCGGCGCCAGCTCCTCGCTCATGGCGGCCTATCTCCCCGGCTGGGTCGCCGCCGACCGCCCGGCGCTCGTCTTCGTGATGGCCGGCATCAACAACCGCCACAACCCGCTCGGCGGCACCTACGAGGCGATCATCGCGCGCGGCGGCTACCGCCCGTCCTGGGTCCAGCGCGTCCGGCGCGGGCTCCACCGCCTGCTCTGGCACCTCCACGTCTATCGCCTGCTCTTCTGGACGTTCGCGGCCAGCGAGGGCGGCTGGAGCGAGGCCGTCGCCCCGAGCGACGAGGTCTACACCTTCTTCCGGAGCCAGCCCTACGACTCCTACGAGACCTACCAGCAGCACTCGATGCGCCGGGAGGTCCCCGACCCGTGGACCGCCATCGAGTCGGGCGGCCTCGGGGGGATGGACGCCGCCGCGGCGATGCGCGCCTACTTCGAGGCGATCGGCCCCGACGCCGAGGTGAGCGAGTACGACATCAACCTCGTCCGCTACGCGCGCAAGCACCTCGGCCCCGAGGCGACCCAGGCGGTGCTCGACGCAGCCCGCGCGGCGCTCAGCGAGGGCGGCTTCCGCCTCCTCACCGAGGCCGAGCGCCGGGTCGCCAACGACATCGATCTGGTCGAGCAGATCCTCTGGTACGACCTCGCCCAGATGCGCGCCACCTGCGCCGCCGCCGGGGCGCAGCTGGTGCTCCTGACCTATCCGTCCCAGGTCTTCGGCGCGCTCCTCGCCGAGTTCTCGCGCCGCCACGAGGTGCCGTGGATCGACAGCCACCAGGCCTTCGGCCCGCTGGGGATCCGCCGCCACGAGAAGACCCCCGACGGCAAGCGCCTCAACTCGACCGGGAACCTCCGCCTCGCCCAGCACCTCCTCGCCGAGGTGCTGCGCCGCGGGCTCCTGACCCTCGACGATCGCCGCGCGGGCGCGCGGGCCGGCGGCGAGACGGCATAGCGGCGGCGCAGGCACGTCGCTCGCGGGCGCGTCCTTGCGCGGCGCACCGCTCCACCGGTAGGTTGACCCCATGACGACCGCGCAAGAGCCGACCGCTCGGGGACTCCGGCCCCCCGACCAGAGCTCGGTGACACGCCGCGCCGCCGACAAGGCGGGGCCGGCGCCCGAGCACGACGAGCACTGGGCAGAACGCGTCAAGATCGCGTCCAAGATCCTGGGGATCCCGCCCGAGTCGGACTCCGACGACGCCATCTGCGTCCTCGAGGTCCACGCGGTCGACGGCGGCTGGCGCTTCGAGCTGGGCGGGACGCGCGTTCCGCCGTGCGCGCTCCTCATCGAGCCGGTCCGGCCCGGCCAGGAGTACTTCGCGCGGGCGGTCTACCTCGGCTTCCGCTACTCCGCCGAGCGCTTCGAGCCCATCATCGGCCAGCTCCTCGGCTACCTCGCCAAGCGCCTCAAGCAGGCCAACATCGGCCTGCTCGACAAGTACCTGCGTCCCCACGAGGCGCCACCGATGCACGGCGACGGCGACGGCGACGCGGCCCCCAAGCCGCCGCCCGAGCGCTACGGCCCGTGCCCGGGGATGCACCAGAGCTGGAACCACGAGAACCAGTGGAAGTGGTACCTCGCCAAGGCCGAGCTCGAGCAGATCAAGGACAGCATCATCCAGTTCGAGACGCCCTTCGTCTACATCGAGCACAGCGACTTCGAGTGCCAGTTCCTGACCCCGCGGAACTTCGTCTGCTACCCGTGGAAGACCCCCAATCGGCGCTTCGTCGAGCCGGGCCTCGAGGTCCACGACGACGCGCTCGCCGAGAGCGTCGGGCAGACGCCGTCGATGGGGGTCGCGCTCTACACCAACTACAAGGACATCGACGTCATCACCGGCGCGACCGGCTTCATCGTCGACGTCATGGAGAAGGTGAAGAAGCACCTCAGCCCCGAGGTGGTGTGGGTCGACCAGACGTGCGTCCCCGAGGTCATCGGCGACGACACCCACACCCTCGTGAAGCAGGCCGCCGAGACGGCCAAGTTCCCGATCCTGTACAAGAATCAGACCCCGGTCGACCCCTATGACCGGAACCTCCAGATGATGCGCGAGGCCTTCGCCGCGGCCGGCGCGGTCGACAAGGTTCCGGGCGGCGTGGCGCTGGTGGGCTTCGCCACCGACCTCGCGCGCGACGAGCTGAGCGCACGCATCGAGGCGCTCGGCGGGAGGGTGACCAGCGCCATCGTGCCGGCGGTCGCGCCGAGCATGGCCGAGCCCTACCTGCGCGCCGAGGTCGCCGCCTTCTACCCGAACGACGAGTGGAAGAAGTTCTACGTCGACCTGCTCGGCCCCCTGGACGTCCGCCGCGTCGACCCGCCGTCACCCTACGGGATCGCCGGCACCCACGCCTTCTTGCGCGACATCGTCACGGCGATCGGGCGCGAGGACCGGCTCGCCGAGCTCGACGCCCTGCGCGACGCCTTCGTCGCGGCGGAGTGGGCGCCCCGGGTCGCCGAGGCGCGGAAGCACCGCCTCGGGCTCGTCTGCGAGCTCCATCAGTTCCGGCGCCTGTGGGACGCGGCCGCCTCCTGGGGGCTCCCCATCCTGTCGACCCTGCACGAGATGGGCTTCGGCCTCGACGTCGCCGTCATCGCGCCCCCGGAGCTCGTCGACGACGCCGCCCGCGCCGAGGTCGCCGCGCACCTGCCCGAGGGGACGAGCCTCACCTGGGTGGCCGCCGAGCCCGAGCTCGACGCGTGGCTCGAGGCCGGGACCTTCGGCCCCGTCTTCAGCGAGTACTTCTTCGACAGCCGCCTCATCCGGCGCCGCCACGTGCCGTTCTCGGGCCAGGCCTTCGAGCGCGGCTGGGAGGGCGCGGTGCGCTCCATCGACCGCATCCTCGACCGCTGCCACCTGCCGCTCGTCACCCGCTACGGAGACCTCCTGTGACCGTTCGCCCCCACGGCACCATCCCCGAGGAGCTCCGCAAGTACGGAAAGATCTGCACCTTTCCGTTTCTCCACGGGGTCTACCTGGCCGTCAACGCCATCACCGACCTGTACCTGCTCGTCGACGCGCCCAACTGCTCGGGGTTCAAGTCCGAGCAGATCTTCGGCACCCACGACCTCAACTCGACGCTCCTCGACGTCGAGGGGCGCCATCGCATCGTCAACACCGGCTCCCACGTCGCCAACATCGCCGACGGCAACCACGAGGGCTTCATCGGCGCCTACCGCAAGTACGCCGAGGCCGACTTCGTCAAGGCGGTCGCCTACACGAGCTTCCCGATGGCCGCCATCATCGGCACCCCCTACGACCTCCTCGTCGAGGACGCCGACACCCGCGGTGTGAAGCCGTCCATCCCCATCCCGGGGCGCTCCCTCGCCCTCGACTGGGACGGCGGCTACATGGACGCGCTCAAGTGGATCGCCCGCAAGATCGACCTCCCCGACGTCCCGCGCGAAAAGAACAAGGTCGCCGTCATCGGCTACTTCATGGACCGCAACGAGGAGGACCACCGGGCCAACCTGAAGGAGCTGAAGCGGCTCCTCGAGGACGGCCTCGGCCTCGAGCTGGTCGTGACCTGGCTCAGCGGCACCGGCTGGGACGAGCTGGCGCGGGTCGCCGAGTGCGACACCCTGATCTCGCTCCCCGGGGCGCGCGCCGCCAGCCGGCGGCTCATGCGCCGCGTCGGCGCCAACCTCGTCGAGGTCGACCTCCCGTTCGGCCTCGAGGCGACCAACCGCTTCCTCCGCCAGGTCGCCGAGGCGACCGGCCGGCAGGAGCGGGCGGAGGCCTTCATCGCGGCCGAGGCGCGGGCGCTCTTGCCGAAGATCAAGTGGCTGGCGCTCAAGCGCTTCCTCGGGAGCCGCTGGACCTACGCCGGCCACCCGCTCTACATCCCCGGCTTCGCCGAGCTCGCCGAGCTCGTGGGCGCCCACCTCGTCAGCGCCATCGCCTGGACCTCCTGCGACCCCCAGCTCGAGCTGCCGCCGCTCCGGCGCCCCACCGCGGTGCGCTTCGACGTCGACACGCTGACCTACTCCGAGCACCTCGTGGCCGCGCAGCGCGACCTCGACCTCATCATCGCCCCGGCCGAGCACGCGCCCGTGCCGCGCTGGCCCAGCTTCCTCGAGTTCGGCTTCCCGAGCTGGGGGCACCACGCCCTCTTCGACGAGCCCTTCGTCGGCTACCGCGGCACCGCCTGCCTCCTCGGGCGGATCGCCGATCGGCTCGAGGACAAGAACTACTTCATCGACTGACGTCGGGCCTCTTGCCCCCCGTCGCGCCCCTCCGGGGGGACGCCGGCGCTCGCCCGCGGACCCGCCGGCCAGCCGGCCCCGCGGATTGTCTGCGCCGCGGGACCCGGGTACTTTGGGGGAGAGGAGGCCACACGAGATGGATACGCGGGACCCTCGCGTCGCGTCGCTCTTTGCGGCAGCCCGGCGCATCGCGGCCTTGGAGCCAGCGGGCGAGGTCGACGCTGACGCCGTGGCCGACCTCGCGCGCGCCGTATACGACGCGGCGGAGCTCCTCCCGAGCCCGCAGTGGGCGGGGGGGATGGACGAGCCGGTCGCGCTGGGCCCCGCGAGCGCGCTCGACCCGGAGCTCTTCCGCGTGTCGGTCGACCAGGCCGCCGACGCCGTCTTCTGGCTCAACGCCGAGGGCGGCTTCGACTACGTCAACGGGCAGGCGTGCGCGCTCCTCGGCTATCCGCGCGAGGAGCTCGTCGCGCTGAAGCTCTGGGACATCGACGCCGGGATGACGCCCAAGAAGTTCGCGCTCCATTGGAGAAGCCAGAGCGCGCCCGGCGCGGCCATCCGGCGTTTCGAGACCCTGCATCGCAAGAAGGACGGCTCGCTCCTCCCCGTCGAGGTCTCCTCGCGCCACCTCCACGTCGAGAGCGGCACCTTCCACGTCGCCTTCGCCCGCGACATCACCGCGCGCAAGCGCGCCGACGCCGCGCTGCGCCAGACCCAGTTCTGCATCGACAAGGCCGCCATCGCGATCTTCCGGCTCGATCGCGCCGGTCGGATCGTGAGCGCCAACGACGAGGCCTGCCGCAACCTCGGCTACACCCGCGAGGAGCTGCTCGCCCTGCGCGTCTTCGACATCGCGCCGCGCCCCGAGGCGAGCTGGGACGAGTTCTTCGCGCTCGTCCGCTCGCGCGGCTCGATGACGTTCGAGGGCAGCAACCGGCGCAGGGACGGGAGCGTGTTCCCCGTCGAGATCACGGTGAACCACATCGACGCCGACGGCGCCGAGTACATCTTCTCCTTCACCCGCGACATCACCGCCGAGCGCGCCACGGAGCTCGAGCGGGTGAGCCTCCAGGCCCAGCTCGTGCAAGCCCAGAAGATGGAGTCCATCGGCCGTCTTGCGGGGGGGATCGCGCATGATTTCAACAACATGCTCGCGATCATCCTCGGCTACACCGAGCTCCTTCAGGGCGAGCTGCCCGAGGGCGAGCCGGCCCACGCCGACATCGCCGAGATCGAGCGCGCCGCCGTGCGCGCCCGCGACATCACCCGGCAGCTCCTCGCGTTCTCGCGCAAGCAGGTCGTCACGCCGCGCCGGGTCGACCTCGTCGCGGTCGTCGACAACACTGAGCGGACCCTGCTGCGCCTCATCGGCGAGGACATCGCGCTGACCGTGCGCCACGACGACGGGCCCGCGCTGGTCGAGATGGATCCGGGGCAGATCGACCAGATCCTCGTGAACCTCGTCGTGAACGCGCGCGACGCGACCGCGTCCGGCGGGCGGATCGCCATCGCCACCTCCTGCGTCGACCTCGGCGAGGCGGAGTGCCGGCGCTGCGTCGATTGGCAGCCCGGGCGGTACGCCTGCCTCGAGGTCGCCGACACCGGCCACGGCATCGCCGAGGACGTGATCGATCACGCC
>SBGO01000714.1 GCA_006226565.1 Deltaproteobacteria bacterium
CGACGCCGGCCTCCGCGACGCCTGCGGCCGCGTCACGCCCGCCGACCCGCGGCTCGCCGGTCGGTTCGCGGTGACCCGGCACGTCGTCTTCACGGACTGCGCGGGCGAGCCGGAGCCGTCGCTCGTCCCGATGGCGCGCTTCACGCTCGAGGCGAGCGCGCCCCCCGCGGACCCGACCCTCGAGGCGCGCCGCTGCGAGGCCGAAGGCGACGCCTGCGACCCGCTCTTCGTCCTCACCGAGCGGGACGGCGCCGGCTGGAAGCCGAGCCACGAGGCGCTGCTGTCGGGCGACCCGTGCTTCGCCGCGACGCTGACCGTCAGCCGCGTCCGGGCGACCGCGACCGGCCCCGTGGAGGTCGTGGTCGAGACCTGGATCACGCCTGACGGCGACCACCCGGAGCTCTGCCCGCGCGCCCGCGCCGGCGAGACGAAGGGGCTCCTGTGCAAGGCCCGCGAGGTGATCACCGGGACACGCGAGTAGCCCCCGCGGAGCGCAGCGACAGCGCTCCCCTGAAACCGCCGGTCGCCCCCGACCGCGGTACCACCGGGGCCTCGGGGCGCGCTTCGCCGCACCGCACCACGGCGCACCCTAGCTTCCTCGGGACCTGGCCTCATGCTAGCGTAGCGGCGCTTCGCGTCCGCGAAGAGCAGCCCGAAAAGCGCAGCGACGAGGCGGTATCGATGTCGCGACGAGTTGTCGTCCTCCTGGGTTTGTTCGCGTTCGCCGGCGGCTGTGCGGCCGACCCGACCGCCGCCCCCTTCGCGACCGGCGGCGTCGAGGTGCAGGTCGCGCCCCTGACCCTCGACGGCGTCACCAACGCCCGCTACGCGCTCACGGTGACCAACGGCGCCGGCGGCACCGGCGACGTCGTCTGGGAGAAGACCGTCGAGTCGCTGCAGTACGGCTCCGGCTCCGGCTCCCTCTCCTACGTCGGCACCTGCGACGCCGACACCGGCGTGAACACCGTCAGCGTCGAGCTCCTCGCGCTCTACGACGCCGGCGGCGAGGTCGCGGCGGCCGTCTACCAGAACCCCGGCGTGCTCTCCCTCGACGTCGACTGCGTCGCCGACCAGGACGTCCGCGTCACCTTCGACATCACCATCGCCCGCCAGGCCCAGCAGGGCTTCTTCGACGTCGCCGTCGAGCTCGACGACCTCTTCTGCTCGGCCAAGCTCGACTGCCAGGACGACGCCGGGGGCGACCTCGACCTCCTCCACGACGCGAGCGGCGCCCGCAACATGACGGCCGTCCTCGGCTTCGCCTGCACCGGTGGCCTGACCGGCGACACCTACCTCTACATGGACGACCCGGTCATCACCTGCACCGACGGCTCGAACAACGTCGTCACCACCACCGTCGACGCGTCGGGCCTCGGCAACCTCGACCTCACCCAGGCGCCCAGCGCGAACCCCGGCGGCTACCTCTTCGCGGCCGCCGTCTACCGCGGCGACGAGGACCTCTTCGGGAAGAGCTACTGGAACATCGGCTTCGGCCTCGACGACACGCGCTTCGCCACCCTCGGCAGCTGCGTCCTGACCGGCCGCGCCACCGCCGCGTCGGAGGCCTGGCCCCAGGAGCCGAGCGGCTTCCCCGTCCCGACCGATCGCGTCTACCCGGTCATCGACTGGTCCGTCCCCCTCAGCGACGCCACGGGCCGCGTCTGCACGAGCCACGAGGTCAACGTCACCGACAGCGGCGTCGCGACCCACTACGTCGGCCACCTCTCGGGCGGAAACCTCTTCACCTGGGGCCCCCAGGTCTACCTCGACCACCGCTACGACCGCACCGCCGGCGTCAGCGGCCCCGCCGGGTTCGCCCCCGTCTTCCCCTCGACCGGCCTCATGCTCTACGTCGACGCCGCGGTCGACCCGTCCGGCACCTCGCTCGACCCCACCGGCGACGTCCCCGACGACATGACCGCGCAGTACGTCGACGCCGACCCGAAGTACTGGACCAGCGACCCCACCGGCGCCCACGGCGGCACGACCGGCCGCTTCCTGTGGAGCGCCGACGCGCGCTGGTCGTCGCCGAGCTACACGGTCTGCGGCTGGTTCTACAAGCGCGCGGACGCCCGCCAGATCGCCTGGTCACAGTACGTCCCGACCGCGAGCAAGAAGTTCAACTGGGCCTTCGACCCGAGCGGCAACTACCACAACAACATGATCGCCTCCGGCGGCGTGAACTACACCGGCGGCCCCTGGTTCGACCTGAACGCCTGGCACTTCCAGGTGCTGCGCTACGAGAACAACGGCCAGCTGACGATCACCGTCGACGGGCAGCCCTGGGCGGCGCTCCTCTACGACTACCCCGCCGGGCAGGGCAGCGTCGCGCTGGACGTCACGCTCCTCGGGCGCAACGACGACTACGCCCCCGAGCGCTTCGACGGCCACGTCGCCCAGGCCTGGTACTACGACCGCGCGCTGACCGATCAGGAGCTCGTCGACCTCTACCAGTCGACCAAGGCCCGCTACGGCGTGGACCGCGTCTTCAACCCGAGCCCGACGGCCACCGTGACGACCACCCCGGTCTACCCGAGCGACCACCTCATGCTCTACGTCGACGCCGCCGTGAACACGACCGCGCAGTCCCTCGACGCGACCGGCGACGTGCCCGACACGATGAACGCGACCTGGCGCGACCGCGGCCCGAAGTACTGGGAGAGCACGCCCGCCGTGAGCAGCCTCATCCGCTGGAACGCCGACGCGCGCTGGGCCGGCCCGAGCTACACGCTCTGCGGCTGGTTCTACAAGCGCTCCGACGGGCGCATGGGGATGTGGTCGCAGTACACGCCGACGGGGTCGCGGAAGTTCAACTGGATGGGCGACCCGAACCGCGAGTACCACAACAACATGCTGTCCGCGGCGGCCGACTACAACGGCGGCCCCTGGTACGACCTGAACGCGTGGCACTTCCACGCCCTCACCTACCAGGACCAGGGGCAGTTCAAGATCAGCGTCGACGGCAACCCCAACGCCGTCGCCGTCACCAGCTACGCGACGCCGAACTCGACCGTCGCGTCGAGCGTCGCGCTGCTCGCGCGCAACGACGACTACTCGCCCGAGCGCTGGGACGGCTTCGTCAGCCAGGCCTGGTACTACGACCGGGTCCTGACCGACCAGGAGCTCGTCGACCTCTACGAGTCGACCAAGGCGCGCTACTTCGTGGACCGCGTCTACAGCCCGGCGGCGCCCTGACCCGTCAAGCAAGTTGACAGCTTGCGCATTCCGTCCACAGCGTCGGCGCCGCACGGAGCCTCCCACCGGCGCCGCGGCGCTGGGCGCGCGCTCCATCGCCCGCTGGCACGGAACCTGCTCAGGGCTCCGGGCACGCCCCCACGGAGGTCGAGATGCGAACCCTGCTCACCGCGCTCCTCGCGCTGCCGCTCCTGCTCCCCGCCACCCTCGCCGCCTGCGACGAAGGCGACTACTGCGGCGACGTGTCGCCCAACGCCTGGGTCAGCGACGTCCTCTACGACGACCGCGCCGAGACGCTCTACGTCGCCCTGTCGCACCACCTGAGCTACTGCACCGGCACCGACGAGAAGAAGTTCAGCCACGAGCTCATCACGGTGGATCTCGTCACCGGCGAGGCGACCTTCGCGCAGCGCGCCTCGAACGACTCCCGGGGCTACAGCGTCCCCGACCGCTGCTGCGCGCTCTACTACGACGGGCACTTCGGCAACGCCGACCGCTGCGCGGCCTGCGAGCTGGTGCTCAACAGCAACGACGCGGCCGCCTACACCTTCCGCTTCACCACCCGCGACGACTACATGGGCGCCATGTACCTCGACATCACGCGCGGCGGCGAGCCGGTCGTGACCATCGACATCGGCGGCTACCGGTCCGCGGTCCACGTCCCCGAAGACGAGTCGTGACCGCGCGGCCGGGTCACGGTCAGCCGGGAATCGCGAGCCGCTGGCCGACCTGGATACGGTTCGGGTCGGTCAGGCGGTTGAGCTTCACGATCTCCGGGTAGCGGCTCGCGTCGCCGAGGAGCTCGCGGGCGATCTTCGACAGCGTGTCGCCCGCCCGCACCGTGTAGTGGGTCGTCGTCGTGGACGTCGACGGCGCCGCCGTCGCCTGGCTGGCCGCGCCCGCCGGCAGCTTCAGGGTCTGCCCGGCGCGGATGAGGTTCGGGTTCGCGAGGCCGTTGAGCCGGGCGATCTCGGTGTAGCGCGAGGCGCTCCCGAGCACCCGCTGCGCGATGGCGGACAGGGTGTCACCGGGCTTGACGACGTAGCTCCCGCCGCTGGCGGAGGAGGAGGAGGACGACGACGTCGCGGTCGACGACGTCGTCGACGGGGTGGACGTGGTGGCCGGGGACGACGTCGGCGTCTGGGTCTGGCCGCCGCTGCCGCTCGCGGCGCGCCCGAAGGCCACGAGCGCCTCGTCCGGCGTGATGGCGAGCGTCGCCGCCTGCCGCACCAGGGGATCGACCTCCTTGAGGCCGAAGGTCGCCATGATCCACTGGAGCTTCCCCGGGTAGCCCGAGTCGGTGGCGTAGCCGGCCTTCTTGATCTCGGTCGCCATCGCGTCGGGGTCCTCCTTCTTCTCCATCGCCTTGGCGTAGCGCGGGTTCTCGCTGAGCAGCCGGGCGTGGTCGACGAAGGACTCGGAGCGGTCGTTATACTTGCGGAACTTGTCCTGGGTGTTGATGAGCTGGCCGCCCACCTCCTCGGTGGTGTTCTGGAGCGTCGAGCCGGCCGGGCCCGTGCCCTTGATGCCGAAGAAGTTGTTGCCCGGCGGGACGCTGCGCCCGTAGCCGGTCTCCAGCGACGCCTGGGCGATGGTGATCGACGCCGGCACCTGGGTCTCGAGCTGCGAGACGACCGAATCGGGCAGGATGTCGAGGATGAAGGTCGTCTGCGCCACGTACTTCTTGGCGCCCGAGCTGGCCTTGATGGCGGCCTTCATCGCCGCGGCGAGCTGGCTCGCCTTGGCCTTGCGCTCGGCGACCAGCGGCGAGACGGCCGCGGCGCCCTCGGCATAGGACATCCCACGCAGGGAAGACTTCGCGGTCTGCGCGGTCTCGACGGTCGGCGACACGGTGGTCGCAGCGTTCTGCTCGACGAGCAACATACGTTCCCCTCGCTCTCCACGAGCCAGCCCCCACGCGGCGCATTATCCCACGCGATGCGCGCCAGAACCAAGCACCAAGGGCGTACGCGCGACCTTCTGCCGCACCTGCAAAAAGTCCCCCCGGGGGGCTCCCGGCCGGTGGCCTCGGGCGGCTTGCCCTCGGGGCGCGCGTCGCTACGGTCGACCGCATGTTGACGCGCAAAGACTACCTGATGCGGTACATCGAGCTCCTCGGCGACTACCTGCGCCGCCGCGCCTACGGCAAGCAGGACGACGAGCGCGACGAGGAGGTCGCCGCCGCGCTCCAGATGCGCCTCGAGGAGCTCGAGGATCTCTCGGAGGAGTGGCTGAAGAGCCGGCTCTCCACCGCGGACGAGGTGGATCCCTGGCGCGCGCTGATGGCGAGCGAGCTCGCGCTGTCGGTCGGGGAGCTCCGGATGGCCGAGGAGCGACCGCTGGCCGCCGCCTTCCTCTTCGAGCGGGCGGCGGTCTGCCTCGACTGGGCCATGGCCGGCGATCTCGGCCCCGCCGAGGCCCGCGTCGCCAAGCACGTGGACGCGCTGTCCCTGGCGCTGCGATCGGCCGAGGTGGACGCCGCCTCGCGCGCCGTCGTCATGCGCCGGGCCGAGGAGGCCGGTCGCTTCAGCGTCGTCGAGGACCTCCTCTTCGACCTGGCCAACGACGGCTGGGAGGAGGCGCTGACCTGGGGCGAGCCCTTCTACGCCCGCCTCGGCGCCCTCCCCGCCGACGCCGTCCACGCCGGCGGGCTCGACCCCGCGGACCTCGACGACGACCTCGCGGACCTCCGCGAGCAGCTCGCGGCCGCC
>SBGO01000085.1 GCA_006226565.1 Deltaproteobacteria bacterium
AGGTAGCCGTAGGGGAACCTGCGGCTGGATCACCTCCTTTAAGGGAGCGACCCTTCGGACACGTCCGAAGACGCTAACCTGGTCAACCCCGACTCAGTTTTCCTGCTGTCCAGTCTTCAAGGAGTGACAGGCCCGCCCAACCTCTCAGGTCAGGTGGGCTTCGCTCATTTCAAGCCGAGTACGGACCGTGGTCCTGGGCCTGTAGCTCAGTTGGTTAGAGCGCACGCCTGATAAGCGTGAGGTCGGCAGTTCAAGTCTGCCCAGGCCCACCAGGACACCCCTGCGAAGCGGGTGTCACGTCCGTAAAGGCTCTCGGGGCCGTAGCTCAGTTGGTAGAGCGCCGCCTTTGCAAGGCGGATGTCGTCGGTTCGAGTCCGTCCGGCTCCACTCGTGGTGCGTCCGGGCAGGCATCGAAAACGACCGCTCACCCGAGCTCACGCGCCATGGTCCGCTCGCTCACGCGTCGAGACGCGACGAGGACCTGCACCCGCGGTGCACAGGGTCACGTTCGTCCGTCGACTCACGCCCGCTGGTGGGTTCGCTCGAACGGCGGCCTTCGTCGTCCGGCGAGGCGACCGTCGGCTCGCGCCCGTCCGGGACCTCGCTGGGCCGCCGCGCGCGCACCGGGCCTCGAGCGCCCGCCCAGCGGCGGTCCGCGCCGCGAGCCTTCACGTCGACGCACCGCGCGGAACACGCATCTCGCCGCGCCCGCCTCTTCGCGTCGCGTGCGCCGCGTCCGATCGACGACCGCGCCGACGCCATCGGCTCCTGCTCTCCAGTCGCGGTGAAACGCGCGCTGCATTGCAACGTCGCCGGGCGATCTCGCACACTCGCCTCGGCGCGACGTTGCGCCCCGAACCCGCCCCCGAGGGGGCGCTCCCGGGCCCGTGGTGGGCCCGGGAGCGTCACGTCACGCGACCTCGGTCGCCGGCACGGCCTTCTTCTTCGCGCCGAGCTCGAAGTCGGTCCCGCGGGTGAGCCAGCCGCGGAAGACCCACGCGAGCATCGGGCCCGAGATGGCCCAGATGCCCAGGATGAGCCACATCGCCTCCGGGGAGTCCCAGAACCCGACCGAGCCGCTCATGATGCGCGGGCCGATGTCCTCGGGGACCCAGCGGACGAGCATGATGCCGCTCAGGGCGCTGACGGCGAACTTGGCGGCGAACCACGGCATCATCGACAGGCCGAGGTAGGTGCCCTCCTGGCCCTCCGGCGCGATGGCCGCCGTGTACTCGTAGAGCTTCGGCGACCACAGGACCTCGCCGATCGTCACGAGGACCATGCAGAAGATGGTGAGCCAGGTGTACCCGGTCGCCATGTCGGAGCCGAACCAGTCCCACGGCATGATCAGCGCGAAGAGGCTCAGGGCCGAGATCATCGACCCGAACACGAGCATCTTGAAGAGGTTGAAGCGGTGGGCGATCGGGATGATCGCGATGACCCCGAAGACGATCAGGATCGGGTTGATCATGTTGAACTCGCCGATGGGCGCGTCCGGACCGATGACCCGGGTCCAGTACTTCGGCATCAGCATGTACATGTGTACGAAGACCGCGCGCACGCCGAGGGTGGCCGCGATGAGCACGAGGAAGCGGTAGAACTGCGGCTGGTGCAGGAGCTCCGAGAGGTTGGCGAGCGGGTTCTTCCGCACCGGCTCCTCGTCCGTGCTCGCGAGCTCCTCGGGGCTCTCGTCCGGGCCGTGGACCTGAACCTCGCGGCGGACCATCACCCAGGTCAGGGCGAGGGAGACGAGGGAGGTCACGACCCCGAGCAGGATGACCCAGGTGTAGGTGAACGCGGCGTCCGGGTCCGCCGCGGCCTCGGCCCCGGGGCGCTCGACGCGCAGCAGCGCCACCATCGCGCCGCCCAGGAAGGCGCCGAGGTTCATGAACATGTACCAGAGGTTGAACCCGGAGCTGCGCGATCGCTTCGAGGTGAAGCGCTTGTTGGTGACCTGGAACACGGTCTGGACCATCGCCAGCGTGGGCGCCATCAACAGGAACAGGCCGCCGACGAACCAGCCTCGGCCCTCGAAGTCCGGGCCCAGGGCGAGCACGCCGATCCCGACCGTCGTGCCGGCGCGGACGAAGAGGGCGGTGTTGAGCGACCAGCGGATGCCGAGCCAGTCGGTGATGGGGCCTGTGAAGAGCAGCATGATCGTGATGCCGGCGGTGAAGAACGACACCACCGTCGCCGCGTCGGTGTCGCTGAGGCCGACGTCGCCCGACAGGAACAGGGTCACGACGGTCAACATCGCGAAGTACCCTGTCGAGTCCACGATGTTGATCAGCTGCATCCCCCAGTACTCACGGGGGTTGTCCTTGAGGATCTTGAAATCCCGGAAGTACTGGCGGATCGCCGCGAAGCCGGTCGCCTTGGGTTGGTCTACGGAGGTCTCTGACATCTGATTCTCCACGGTTGGCCGGGGAAGTACGCGCACCTGTCGTTCGCAGCGTCAACCAGGAGCACGCACCTTGTGCGGCGGCGCGCGACCCGTATGGTGTGCCGCACCGGATCATTGCCGGTGCGACCCAGCCCGAGCGCCGAGATCGAGGAGCATCCATGCGACTGTTGGCCCTGATCGCCTCCCTGCTGTTCATCCTCCCCGCCTGCGGAAAGTCCGAAGCGCCGCCGGAGGCGCCGTCGACGGTCGCCGCCCCGGCCGCGACGACTCTCGCGTCCGCCTACGAGGCCGTTCGGCTGGCCCTGGTCCACGACGACCTCGGCGCGACCCAGCGCGCCGCCGGCATCCTGGCCAAGCATGTCGGCGCGGACGAGGCGCTCGCGACCGCGACCCGGGAGCTGGGGATCGCGCAGGATCTCGAGGCGGCGCGGCTCGCGTTCGGCGAGGCGTCCCGGGCCTACATCACCCGGCTGTCCAAGGACCCCGCGCTCGCGAAGGGCAAGCACGCGTTCCGGTGTCCGATGGCGAAGGGCTACAAGAAGTGGGTGCAGCTCACCCCCGAGCTCGAGAACCCTTATATGGGGCAGCGCATGCTCGACTGCGGTGGCCCGGTCGAGATGGTCCCCTGAGCCAGCGCTGACGCGGGCGTTCCTCGCCGGCGAGCGGGCGCGATCGTGGCCTCTCCCACGGGCAATGTGGGAAAACGCACAAGATCGCAAAAACCCGTAGGATTTGCCACGCCTTGCGCACCCGCAAGGGCTGGAGTATCACGCTTGCACGCTCAAGCGCCATCGGCGAGCGGTGGCGCGCAGGGGCCTCGAACTCCGCGGGGAACGCCATGAAATCTTATGATTCCGCAAACATCCGGTCTCTAGCCCTCGTCGGTCACGGGCACTCTGGCAAGACCAGTGTCGCCGAGGCGATCGCCTACCTGTCCGGCCTCAACAACCGGCTGGGTTCAGTGACCGACGGGTCCTCGATCATGGACTACGAGCCGGAGGAGCGGGATCGAGGTGGCTCACTCGCCAACTCGTTCCTCACCTGCGAGTACGAGGGTCTGAAGATCCACGTCATCGACACCCCCGGTGACGGTGACTTCATCCATGACGCCACCCTCGCGATGCAGGGCGTCGACAGCGCCATGCTCGTCGTCAGCGCCGTCGACGGCGTGGAGTCGATGACCGAGCGGATGAGCGCCGCCGCCCACGAGCTCGGCGTCGGGCGCGCCATCTTCATCAACAAGATGGACCACGAGCGCGCCGACTACACCGCCGTCCTCGACGACGTGCGCGAGGTCCTCGGGGTCGAGCCGGTGCTGCTCCACCTCCCGATCGGCAAGGGCGAAGCCTTCAAGGGCGTCGTCAACCTCATCGACCAGAAGGCCTACCTCTACGAGGGCGACTCCGGGAAGCCGACCGAGGCGCCCATCCCCGCGGACATGGCGGACGACGTCCAGAGCGCCGTCGAGCAGATGATCGACGCGGTCGCGATGGTCGACGACGCCCTCGTCGAGCACTACCTCGAGACCGGCAGCCTCGAGCCCGAGGAGCTCCGCCGCGGCCTCCACGAGGGCATCGAGTCCGGCATCCTCGTGCCGGTCCTCCTCGGCTCCGCCACGCGCAACATCGCGGTCGACCGCGTCCTGTCGCTGTCGCGCATGCTGCCGAGCGTGGTCGGGCGCACCTTCGCCGGCACCAACCCGGCGAACGGCGAGGCCATCGAGATCACGGGCGCGCAGGAAGGCCCGTTCGCGGCCATCTGCATCAAGACGCTGAACGACGCCTTCATGGGGCACGTGTCGATCATGCGGATCGTCCGGGGCTCCGCCTCGACCGAGTCCCATCCGACCAACCCCCGGACCGAGGCCGTCGAGCGTTTCGGCGCGCTGCTCCACCTCAACGGCAAGAAGAACATCCCGATCGATCGGGCCGTCGCCGGCGACATCGTCGCGCTCCCGAAGCTGAAGACGGTCGAGACCGGCGACACCCTGTACGAGAAGTCGGCCGTGGCGCTCGCCTGGGTCACCCCGCCGCCGCCGATGATCTCCTACGTCGTCAAGCCGATGAGCCGCGCCGACGAGGACAAGGTCCGCGGCGCCCTCGACAAGCTCCTCGGCGAGGACAAGGGCCTCATCCAGACCTTCGACGAGGTCACCAAGGAGATCGTCCTCTCCGGTCGTGGCGCCAACCACATCACCGTGACGTGCAACCGCATGGCGCGCCGCTACGGCGTCAACGTCGAGCTCGGGACGCCCACCATCCCGTACCGCGAGACCATCTCGGGCACGGCCGACGTCCGCTACCGCCACAAGAAGCAGACGGGCGGCGCCGGGCAGTTCGGCGAGGTCGCCATCCGCGTCTTCCCGCACAAGGGCGAGGGCTTCGAGTTCGCCGACGTCACGGTCGGCGGCGTCATCCCCCACTCGCTCATCCCCTCGGTCGAGAAGGGCGTCCGCTCGCAGCTCGCGCACGGCATCCTCGCCGGCTTCCCGGTGATCGACGTCAAGTGCGAGCTCTACGACGGCAAGTCGCACCCGGTCGACTCGAAGGACATCGCCTTCCAGATCGCCGGTCGCCACGCCATCCGCGACGCCGTCATGAAGGCGAAGCCGATCCTCCTCGAGCCGGTGTACCAGACCGAGGTCATCGTCCCCGAGGACGTCGTCGGCGACATCATGGGCGACCTCAACACCCGCCGCGCGAAGATCCAGAGCATGGACAGCCGCGGCCGGAACTCGGTCGTCAAGGCCCTCGTGCCCCTCGCGGAGATGCTGAACTACGCCCCGAGCCTCAAGTCCATCACCGGCGGCAAGGGCAGCTACACCATGCAGCTCTCGAGCTACGAGCCGGTCCCCGCGAGCATGCAGGACAAGATCGTCGAGCAGGTGAGCCGCATCACCGCCACCGAGGACGACTGATCCGACCGCCGCGCCGCGCGCAGGGCTCGCTCCCTGTGCGTGGCGCGCTTCGACACGACCACGGAGGGCCCATGGCCCCCCAGCGTTGCGCCGCCGCCGTGTGAGGCTCCTCACGCCCCGGCGGCGCCGTCGTTTCGGGGTGGCGTCTTCCGGGGACCTTGGGGCGCGCTTCAGGGATCCCGAGCGCGCCCTGGCCCGAGCTCGGTCGCGCGCGGGTCGGCGCTGGTGATCCCGTCCTTCGCGACGCAGGCCGAGCGGCCTGCGTTTTTCTTCGCGCGAGGCCTCTCCCGGAGTGGCGAAGATCAGCCTGTGGAGCGGATCGTCGCCATGCGCGAGCAGGGCGAAAAAAAGTCGTTGACATCGAACCGGTCATGCAGCACCTTTCGGCCCGCTTCCGACGGGGCTACGCCCCGACGGCAGCCGAGCCCGGCGGGCTCAGAACCCCCGGCTCTTTGAAAATCGGATACACACGAGCACACGAAAGCGAAGTGGCTCGTTCGCGACGATTGGTCGCGCACGAGTCAGGAAAGCTGAGGCCGGAG
>SBGO01000281.1 GCA_006226565.1 Deltaproteobacteria bacterium
GGGCGAAGGTCCCGTCGGCGCTCCTCGGCCGCGCCGCGCGCCTGGTCGTCGGCCGCGTCGGGCGCCTGCCGGTGTGCGGGCTCGCCGCCCGGGTCGGCCGCCACGCGCCCCGCGGCGCCTTCCCGACCCACTTCGCCGCCGCCGGCGTCGATCCCGAGGCCTTCGAGGGCTTCATGCGCTACGGCGTCAGCGACATCTTCGGCTCCGAGCTCGTCGAGCTCGCCGCCTGGCTCCGCGAGGGCGACGCCCGCGTCCTCCTCCCCGGCCTCTCGACCGCGCGGCCGCCGAGCCGGCTGCCCTTCCCGACCCGCTACATCGTGGGCGCCGAGGACGGCGTCACCACCGCCGACAGCGTCAGCGCCACCCACGAGCTGCTGGGCGGCGACCTCCACGTGCTCCCCGGCTACCGCCACGCGGACATCCTCATCGGGCGCCGGGTGCGCGAGGAGGTGGCGCCGCTGGTGGTGTCGTGGCTGGCGGCGCCGCGCGCCCACGCGACCCCGCGCTCAGCGCTCCGGAGGGCGCACGCAGCCGTCCCCGACGAGCACGCAGCGGCCCTCGTCCCGGCACGCGGCTGATCTCCGGCGCGCGCGCGCGAGGGCCCCGAGGACGAGCGCCGCCCTCACGGCTTCGCGGGCGCGGGCTTCGCCAGCTCGACGGCCCAGTAGAGCGGGCTCGGCTTCGGCATCCGTGGGTCGGGCACGATGCTCCCGGTCGTCCACGGGCGCTTGTCCTGGAGCCCGAGCGCGTGGACCGCGCCGACCTCGAACCGCAGGCCGTGCTGCTCGGGGCAGCTCACGGCGACGTAGATCTCGTCGCCCGCCGCGAAGGGGCCCCGGTCGACCGTCAGGACGCGGTACCGCATGACGACGATGAAGTGCATCGTCCCGCAGTGGGGCACCACGGGGCCGCGCGTGAGCAGCTCGGCGGTCACCGCGTGCTGGGCGCGAAACGGCTCGGCCTGCGCGGCGCCCCCGAGGAGGGCGAGCGCGAGCACGGCGCTGAACAGGGAGGCGACTAGCGAGCGCTTCATGGGTCCTCCGCGGCCCGCTCCGGGCCTGCCACCTTCGAACGTATCAGAGGGCGCGAGGTGCCGGGAAAAGTGAGCCCGGCGACGAATCCTTGGACACCCGAGCCCGTCGCGTGGGGCGCCGCCCGCCTCCCGCGGGGGCCGCGGGGGCGATTGTGATGGCGCGGCGTTCGGCTATGCTGCTCGACGTCGGCCTTCTTCCACGCCGAAGGGCGGCGCTTCGGCCCGACGTGAGGAATGACCTGATGGACGGCGAGATCGAGGTCCGAGTGGACGCGGACACCACGTTCCTCCCCCTGTGGGGGCCGGAGCTGCCCGCGCGCGTCGAGGTCGTCCGCGAGACCGAGGCGGGCGACGTGCTCGCCGAGGTCACCGTGACCCGCGAGACCTGGGATCGGGTCGTGGCGATGGGCGCCTTCTGCCTTCTGCCCGAGGCCTTCGACCCCGCCGGCCCCGACCGCATCGCCGCCGACGCGCCCGTCCGCCTGACGCTGCGCCTGCGGGACGGCGCCGCGATCCCGCTCGGCGCGGACAACCGCGTCATCCGGGTCGCGCAGGCGCTCGTCTCGCGCGAGCGCCACAAGCCCGTCACCCACCGCTCGGAGGCCTGGCTCCTGTGCGCGGCCACCCAGCGTGTGACCGTGCCCGAGGCCCCCGAGCTGTGGGCCGACGTGGGGATGACGACCGCCTGGTCGCGCTGACCGCTACTCCACCGCGACCTCGCGCACCTTGCCGTCGGCGCCGATGAGGTTGAGGGTCACGCCGCCGTAGTCGGGCCGGAAGTACACGATCGACACGTCCGCGGCCGCGAGCTCGTCGAGGATGGACTGGGCGAGCCCGGGCTCGCGCGCCGGCTCGAACGCGAACTCCTCGGTGAAGTTGTGGTGGAACGGGTGGTAGGTCTGGGACCAGTACCCGTGCAGGACGATCGGCTCGGTCGTGAGCCCGGTGATGCGCGTCTCCACCCAGCGCGAGAGCGGCGCCGTGTAGCCGGCGACGTCGCCCGTCGGGGTCGGCGGCCAGGCGAAGTCGACGCTGACGGTCACGCCGCCCACCGTCCCCTCACGGTGCTGGAGCAGCTCGCCCGGCTGCGGCGCCTCGGCCGGGCATGCGCCGAGCCTCACCCAGTCGGTGTCGACCGTGGTCCACCCCTCCCAGCCGTAGTCGGGCTGCGGGGTCGCGTACTGCACCTCGAGCCGCGTGGAGAAGTCGCCGAGGACCCGCAGCGGGTTCTCGCTCGGCGCCGACAGGCGGTCGACCTGGGCGGTCAGGGTGAAGGTGCGGAGCCCCTCCGCCGCGCCGTCGGTCCAGCGCGCGCTGACCTCGTCACCGTCGACGACGTGGGCGGCGCCCGGCCAGCCCGTGGGCGTCCCGCTCAGGGTGATCGTGTCGGGGCCGTCGAGCCGGGTGATCTCGGCCGACGACGCCGCGTAGTACGACGCCGCGGTGCCGGCCGCGTCGAGCCAGGTGCCGTCGGTCGTCAGCGCCAGCCGGACCTTGCCGCGGTGGTTTCCGAGCGCCGTCCCCGACTCGCCCATGTGGGTGCAGAGGACGGTCGGCGCGTCGGTCGGCAGGAGGTAGGTCGTCACGCTCTCGACCCGGTCGGGCTGCGGCAGCGGTCGCACCTGCTTGATCACGAGGTCGCCGTTCGGGGCGACCTTCTTGTACTCGAAGTCGAGGAGGTAGCTCGTGGTCCCGCCGCGGAGCGCCGTCCAGGCGGCGGCCACCGCGTCGAAGAGCCCGCTCAGCGCGACGTAGTCGTCCTCCCAGGTCAGCACGTGCTGGCCGAGGGGCACCAGGCTCGAGGGCTGCTGCAGGTAGAAGTAGGTGCCGAAGCTGTAGGCGTCGCCGGTGACGACCTCGGGCTGGGCGGTGCCGTCGGGGTTGGTGACGCTGACGGCGCCCTTCTGGGTGACGAGCTCGTAGTGGCGCGTCGGCGAGCCGCCCTTGCTCATCGTCGCCACGCCGTTGGCGAGCTCGAACTCGTCGGGGAAGCTGTAGTGCGCGAGGACGGCCATCCCCACGGTGTCCTCGTCGATGCCGTGGCGGAGGCGCTCGAGGAAGGCGTTGTCGTTGTAGAAGCTGGCGTAGACCTTGCGGAGCGCGCGGAAGACGCCGCGCTCCTTGGCCTCGGCCGGGTCGCAGACGCTGGGCCCGACCTCGTCGCCGTCGACGTCGTCGGCCATACACCCGCTGTAGCTGTCGTAGAGGCCGGCGCCCACGAAGGACTCGGTGTCCTCCATGTTGGTGGAGCTGCGGAAGCGGATCTTGCGGGCGCCGTCGAAGCCGGCGAGCGCCGCCAGGACCGCCTCCCGCTGGGTCGCGTCGAAGTCCGCCACGTCGGTGAAGAGGTCGCGGATCGCCTGCAGATCGACCTTCAGCGCCGCGATGTCCGGCGGCCAGGCGTAGCCGCCGAGGCGGGCGTCGATGGCCGCGCGCAGGGTGCCGCCGCCGGTGATCGGCTGCTCGAGGAAGCCGTCCCAGAGGTCGAAGGAGAAGGCGACGGCGGGCGACGGCGAGTGGTCCGGGATGGCGTCGCGGAGGACGCCGAAGTTCGACGCCTTGCCCCCGTAGTGGGCGATGTCGGCCGGGCCGAGGGTGTCGACGTTGGCGGACAGGGCGCCGGTGGGCGTCTTCTCGGCGTAGTCGAGGGCCGGCGGCTCCTTCAGGGCGAGGAGCTCGGCGCGGGTCGCCTCGTCGAGGCGGCCGTCGAGGTCCACGAGGGTCACGGCGCAGGTCCCGTAGCCGCCGCCGTAGTCCGTGGCGGCGCGCAGGGCGACGAGGTGGCCGGCGAGGGCCTCGGCGCGCGCGGCGCTCTCCGCCAGCGCGACGTGGACGAAGGGGACGCCGAGGGTCTCGGCCAGGATGGTGACGTGGGAGTTGGGCGTGCTCGGCGTGAGCGAGACGATGCCGGCGACGTGGGGGACCTCGGCCGGGACGCCGTCGGTGAGCAGGAGGTCCGCGGGGGTCAGCGCCCCGGAGGCCCAGGCGCTCTCGATGTCGGCGCCGGCCACCCGCACCAGGCGGCCGACGGCCCAGCCCCGGGTGTAGCAGATGTCGCCGCCGGCCCAGCGCGCGGCGCTGTCCACGCGGATCCCGAGGGCCGCGTACCAGGCCGCGTCGGCGGCGACCGCGGCGGCCTGCTCGTAGCTCGGGAAGTAGAAGAGCTGCGGCGCGTCGCCCCCGTCCGAGGAGACGAGCGCGTCGGCCACGAGGTCCATGACCACGTCGACCACCCGCGGGTCGAGGGTGTCGCGCGCGGCGAGCTGCACCGCCGCCTCGCGCGGGCCCCCGAGCGGCGCGTAGAGGACGGCCCCGAGGAGCGCCTGCTTGCTGTCGTCGTAGAGCGTGACGGCGTCGAACTGCGCGGGCGTGAGGTCGTAGAAGAGCGGCACGCGCTCCTCCGCGAAGGGGAAGTGGAGCGGATAGGCGCGGCTGTCCTGGAAGATCACCCGGCTCGGGTCGCCGGTCAGGATCTGGAACTTCACCCAGCGCGGCTCGAAGTACGGGCCGTTGCTCGGGATCGCGAAGAACGTGTCGTCGGGGTAGGCGACCGTGGTCTTCCACGACGCGTCCGCCGGGATGTCGACCGTCTGGGCCGGCCAGGGCCAGTCCCACGGGCCCGAGGTGTCGACCTGGACCGTGTCCTCGGGGACGTCGGGCGAGGTCGTGTCGGCGAGGGTGTCGCCGACCTCGGTGTCCGGGGACGCGGTGTCGTCGGCGTCGTCGGCGTCGGCCGTGGTGTCGCCCGTCTCGACCGTGTCCGAGGCGTCGGGGCCGGCCGGGGTGTCGGCGGGGCAGGCGGCGATCGACAGCATCACGACGCTGCCGAGGAGCAGGCTGGGGAGCTGGTAGGCGTGCATGCCCCCTGGGTAGCGGCGCCGATTTTTCGGTGCAAGTCCGGCCCGTTCGATTTCTCGCGGCCCGCGCCCCGCCTTCATAGGATCGGTTGAGGATCCCGATCGGAACGTGGCTCCGAGGCCTTCGGACGCCCTCCGCCGGCGCGGGCGCTCGCCACCCGGCTCATCGCCGGGAGGCCGCTTCCCCCGCCGGAGCGCTGATCCCGAGGTCGTCGTTCGAGGGCGCGACCCGCGCGGTCACGGCGCCCTCCGCCTCGCCGCGGGCGGCGCGGAGCTCGGCCAGGCGCTCGGCGTAGGCGGCGTCCTCGACCCAGAGGCGCTGCGCGACCCGCGCCATGAGCGGCCGCATCACCGGCGCGGCGAAGCGGCGGATCGCCTCGAAGACCGGCCGCTCCGAGGTCGCGAGCACCGCCTCGACGATGGCCGTGCGGCCGTCGCCGAGCGGGGTGGCGTGGGTCTCGACGACCGAGCCCACGCCCTCGCCGCGGACGATGGTCATGGCGATGGTCCGCGGATCGGGGCAGTGGAAGCGGGCGTCGACCTCGATCCCGAGCTTGCCCAGCAGGCGGTAGGCCACGCGCACCGTGATCTCGTCGGCGCCGCGGTCGATGACCCGGAGCTGCGCGAAGGTGTGCGGGTGGAAGTGCGCCCCGTGCCACGGGTCGAGCCGGTTCTGGATCACGTCCTCGGGCGCGCAGCGGGCCACGACGCGGGTCACCGCGGTGAGGGCGCGCTCGGGCCGCGCGGGGAGCCGGGGGAGGTCGGTCGGCTCCTCGCCGGCCTGGTCGAGCCGGACCCACAGCAGCACCCCGTCGTCGTGGCTCGGGAGGGGCCGCCACCGCCCGTGGCGGCGGTCGCCCAGGGCCAGCCCGTGCCACGGGCAGACGACCTGTCCGTCGCAGACGTGGCCCTCGGACAGGCGCGCGCCCATGTGTGGGCAGCCGTCGGGCGCGATCCGCGGGGTCCCGTTCG
>SBGO01000608.1 GCA_006226565.1 Deltaproteobacteria bacterium
TCGGCGCGCCGGTCGGCGCGGGCCAGCTCGCGCCCGAGGCGCTGTCCTCGGTGGCGAGCGCGCAGGCGGCGAGCTTCCTGCCGATCCTCGCGAACGCGAGCCGCGACGGCTACTTCGGCGCCACGGCGCCGGAGCGCACCGCCGGTCGCGGCGCGCGCATCAGCGGGCTCCGCGACGCCGTTGGCGAGCTCGTGGCGATGGCCCAGGAGATCGCGGCGGTCGGTGACACGGCCGTCGAGGACGGGGCGGGGCAGCGTGTGCTCAGCCGCCTCGTCGGCAGCCGCGCCCAGCTCGAGAGCGGACGCCCGGCGGTTCGCGCGTCGGTCGCGCGGGTCCTCGCGGCGGGCTCCAACGAGCGCGAGCTCGTGAGCGCGCTGGCTCGGGTCCCGATGGCGGAGCGTCGCGAGGCGCTGGCGCTGGCGCGGGCCAACGCCCCCCAGACCCTCGAGCGCATCGAGCGGGCCGTCGCGGCCGGCACGGTGACCTTCGAGGGTGGCCTGGCCGAGGTGATCGCGGGGCGCACGCTCCCGACGACGATCGGGATCGACGCGGCGCTGGCAGATGTGGCGCCGGCGACGCCGTCGCGGACCTTCGGTGTCGGCGGGGCGCTCGAGGCGACCTACGTCGAGCCGGGGCGTGAGATGGTCGATGGCGCGGAGCCCGGTGTCGCGGAGAGCGGGATCGGCGGGCGCGTGACCTCGGCGCTTCGGGCTTCGACCCGCGGGCCGGCCGGGGCGCGTCGACTCCTCCAGCCGCTGTCGCAGGCGACCGAGCCGCGGCAGGCCCGGCTGACCCGGGCCGCGGAGCGCAAGGCGCTGACGCGGACCGAGACGAGCGCACCGACGGATCTGGCGAGCGTGCTCGCGCCCGAGGCGATGCTCGGCGGGCTCCGGTCCCACGAGCTGAGCCAGGCGATGACCGGTCTCGAGAAGGCGCAGACCTACCGTGGCGAGGCCCCCGGGGTCTTCGCGACGTTCGCCGACAGCGGCGTCGACATGGCGTCGCCGACCGCGACGGTGCTCGGTGACACGGCGGTGTCGCGGCAGGCGACGTCGCGTCGGTCGGCGTCGCGCCAGGCGGCGGAGACGACCCGCGCGGCGGCGATGAAGCCGGCGACGCGGGCGACCGGGGCGCAGGCCCCGACGCAGCCGGTGCGCAGCCGGAGCCTCTTCAAGAGCGATCCGGTTCAGGTGCTGCTGCAGCTCGTCGGGCGCGACCCGGCGGCGGCGGAGCGCAGCTTCTCCGGCGGCGAGGCGGGCCTGACGACGCGGAGCCGTGCTGGGCTGTTCAGCGCGATCATGCGCGGAGCGGATCGGCGCGAGGTCGCGTCGCTGTTCCAGAAGGCGGGGGCCTCCGACTTCGCGTTCGCGTGGCTCGCGCGCGTCGACGGGACCCGGAGCGGGCTCGACATCGGGCTCGGCGGCGCTCGCACCGAGATGGGGCGCGCGTTCGGATCGCGGACGACGACGGCGCGGGTGGCGGGCGAGTCCCCCATCCATCAGGCGAACCTGGTGGCGCCGGCGGAGACGGCGAGCCGGACGGATCGCAGCGGCCTGCGGAGCCTGGCGGCGCACTCGGCGCCGAGCCGGGGCGCGAGTGGCGCGCGGCCGCGCAGCGGCGCTTCGGCGGCGCTCCGGAGGACCGACTGGCGCTTCGTCGAGACGGGGTCGCGTGCACAGACGGCCCATGCAGACCTCGGCAAGCTGGCTTCTGCCATCGTGAGCAGCAGCCAGGCGGCGTCGAGAGCACCCCTTCCGCTCATCGCCCCTGCGGCGAAGGCGGTCGCGCAGACGGCGCTGCGGAGCGCCAACACCGAGGCGCGTCCCGGCGGTCAGGAGTCGAAGAGCTCCGTGAAGTCGGGTGGGGACAAGGGCAGCAGCAAGCAGCCGCAGGCTGCGCTGAGCGAAGAGGCGTTGGAACAGCTGGCCATCGAGATGGCGTCCCGGATCGCGCAGATCATGGGGCGCAATAAGGAGAGGATCGGCGTATGGCACTGAGTGATACAGCAGCAAAGGCCGCGATCAAGGTCATCGACCAGTTCAGCGGCGCCCTGTTCGGGGCGGAGCTGGTTAAGGCCAAGCTCGTTTGGTACAAGGAAGTCGCCTGCAAGTCGAAGCTCGGCGAGATGGAGTTCTTCCTGAACCCCTCGACCATCACGGTCGAGAAGGAAGCCAAGCTCGAGAAGGACGAGTCGAACCAGGGCAAGGCGGAGGCGAAGTACGTCATGACGTACCCGCTCTGCGTCAAGCTCGGCGAGATGTGGTTCGACACGTACGACGACCGGGTTTCGGTGCGTTCGAAGTACATCGACAAGCTCGAGAAGCTCCTCGACTACGTCAAGGAGACCCACTACTTGCCGGTGTGCACGTTCGTCTGGGGGCAGTTCACCCAGGAGACGAACCTGTCGGAGGAGTACAAGTTCTACGTGACGAAGCTCACGGTGGACTACACGATGTTCCTCCCGGACGCGACGCCGGTGCGCGCGAAGGTCTCCCTCGGGCTCGAGCAGGCCTTCACGAAGGACGAAGAGGCCCGGATCAACGACAAGCAGTCGCCGGACCACGCGAAGCTCTACACGGTCCGTCGCGGCGACACGCTGCAGGCGATCGCCGTGCGCGAGTACGAGGACGCCGGTGAGTGGCGCCGCATCGCGAAGACGAACAACATCGACGATCCGATGAGCCTCAAGCCCGGGATGAAGCTCCTCGTGCCGCCGATCCTGAAGTAGGCCGCTGGGCCGAGTTCGCAAGGGGTGACCAATGGGAGAGCAAGCTGAACTCCAGATCGAGGTCAAGGTCGGCGGCGCGACCAATATCGGCGGGCTCGAGTCGAAGCACGGGCGCTACATTCAGCGCATCGACGTCGACCAGCGGCTCGACAGCCCGGACTTCTTCTCGGTGCAGCTCCAGGCTTCGGAGTTCAACGAGATGAAGGCGCTCGACGCCGTCAAGCCGGGCGCGGAGATCGAGATCGCGCTGGGCTACGGCGCGAAGGAGATCGTCGCCAAGGGTGAGGTGAGCTACGTCGAGCCGCATTTCTCGGCCTCGAAGCTCTACCTGACCTTCTCCGGCTACGACTTCACGCACCGGATGACGCGCGGCACGACTTCCCGGACCTTCGGTGACGGCCACGCGACCGATCAGGACCCGGGCTCGATCCTCAGCACGGTCGTCAGTGACTCCGGAAAGGCTGGCGGCGGGAGCGACGGGCTCTCGGCGGCGACGAAGAGCGCGCAGTCGAAGCTCGAGTACATCGCTCAGTACAACATGAACGACTACCAGTTCGTGCAGCAGGTGGTCGGGTCCTTCGGCATGGGGTGGGACGCGCAGTCCCACGTCGACGCCAAGAAGGTCCAGCTCGACGCGGCGATCGGCGACGTCGTGCTGACGATCTACCGCGACAAGCCTCCGGGCAAGCCGTCGGAGCACGCCGTGGCCGTCTCGGCGGACTTCCGGATGTCGACGGTCCGTCAGGTCGCGAAGGTCGAGGTCCACGGCTGGCACATGGTCGACAAGAAGGGCTTCAAGGGCGTGGCGACGAAGGACGAGGTGAAGCCGAAGATCGGCGGCGCCAAGACCGGCGTCGAGCAGGCCGCCTCGAAGCAGGGAGGGCGTGTGCTCTCCATCGTCGACCTGCCGGTGCTCGATGAGAACGAGGCCAAGGAAGTCGCGACCTCGATCCTCAACAAGCTGGCCATGGACTGGATGACCGCGGACGTCGTGATCGAGGGTCGACCCAAGATCCACGCCGGCTCCAAGGTCAAGATGGAAGACTTCGGCACGTGGTTCAGCGGCGAGTACCTCGTCGAGTCCTGCAAGCACGTGTACATCGCGGGTGCTCCCAAGCCATACCGGAGCTACCTGAAGCTCGCGCGCAACTCCTCTCCGCCCGTCTGACGCGCGCGACGCTCGATCCTCTCCTTTGAGAGCGTGCTCGGCTATCGAGCACGCTCTCTCTTTTTTTGGCCCGATCGCGTCGGTAGTGCGACGCGCGCGATCGAGCGTGGACACCGGAGCTGCGAGGCGACGGACGCGACGAGCACGTTATCATGGTGGTTTCCAGCCGCCGTGGGGCCTCCCCGTGGGCGCGCCGTGAGGCCCCTCGAGGCGTTGTTTCGAGGGCCGCGACCGACTCTTCGTTCCGAACGTTGACCTGGGCCAGAAAGCTACGCTTCCAGAGGCGGCTGAAATCACGAATTTCAGCGTTGGATCATGGGCTTGGGAACCGTCTGGGGGCCGGTTGACAGCCCCCGTGGCTTCTCTATGATGCCTCTCGGCTGCACGCACCTCGGTCGCCCATCAGGGAGGGTCCATGCACGAATCCCAATCCGACGAGTATGCCCTGCTTCAGGATGTCCTCGACGAAATCCTGAGCGGCCGAACCGAGGGGCACGAGTGCCCCTTCTGCGGCGGTGGACCCCTCCAGGTCCCCGAGTTCGACGAAGGAGGCATCCGCGTCGAGTGCCCGAGCTGCGGCAAGTTCTTCGAAGGTAAGTTCAGGTAGGCGTAGCCCTGCAGCGGAGCCTAGGTCAGATGAAAAACTTCCTCGGAAAGGGCTTCGCCTTCCCGATGAGGGTCGACGGCCGCGGCATGGTCGAGACCTCGACAGGGGAGCGGAGCGTCGCCGAGTCGATCCGTCTCATCATGGGGACGGCGGTCGGCGAACGGGTGATGAACGCCGACTTCGGCTGCCAGATCCATGAGCTCGTCTTCCATCCGGTCAACGCGAACACCTGCTCCATGGTTTCGTTCTACGTGAAGCAGGCGTTGCTCAAGTGGGAGCCGCGAATCGAGGAAGTCTCGGTGCGCGCCTATCCAGACCCCACTGCCGAGAACACCATCCTCATCGTCATCGACTATCGGGTGCGGTCGACCAACAACCTCCAGAACCTGGTCTATCCGTTCTACCTGCGTAGGGAACAAGACCTATGATTCCGACTCCCAACCTCGACGATCGCAAGTTCGAAGACATCGTCGAAGAAGCGATTCGGCTGATCCCGCAGTATTGCCCGGATTGGACCAACTTCAACAAGAGCGACCCGGGCATCACCCTGCTCGAGCTGTTCGCGTGGATGACGGAGCTCGTCATCTATCGGTTGAACCGGGTCCCGGACAATAACTACCTGGCGTTCCTCAACATGATGGGGATTCGCCTGCGTCCGCCCCAGCCGGCGCGTACGATCGTTCAGTTCGCGATCAGCGAGAAGACCGACGTCGTGACCATCGAGGCTGGGACGCGGGTCGGGACGAAGCCGGACGGCGACCTGCCTCCGCTGGTCTTCGAGACCGAGCGGAACCTCGTCGCGCTGAACAACCGGCTGCTGCGGGCCATGAGCCAGCACGCGAAGATGTTCTCGGACAACACCCTGGCCGCCAACGGCGAGGGTGGGGCGTTCGAGATCTTCGGCGGCGCGCGCAGCATCGAGCGCTACATCTACCTCGGCGACGAGCGCCTCGGCGCGTTCAACGAGGACTCCATCCTCATCATGCGCTTCGAGGCGCAGGGGGGCGGTGACCGGCAGTTCCACGAGCTCCTCGAGTGGGAGTACTGGGACGGCAGCCGCTGGAAGGAGCTGACGCGCGCGTCGATGGACCTCGAGCGCAACAACTGCGCGTTCGCGGGGGCGCCGGACTTCGCCGTGGCGGCGGTCAACGACGTCGAGACCTTCTGGGTCCGCGGCCGCCTCTTCGAGGTGCCGCACAACGACGAAGAGACCATCGTCGACACGATCACGGCCCGCATCGAGATCCTCGGCGAGGGCATCGTCCCGGAGCACGCGCTGTGCAACTCCGAGGGCGACATCTTCACGAACCTCGACCTCGACAAGAACTTCGCTCCGTTCGGCAAGGAGCCGCAGATCGACTCGACCTTCTACTTCGGGTCGAGCGAGGCGCTCTCGCAGCCGGACTCGATCGTGAAGCTCGAGGTGACGCTCTCCGATCAGGCGCTCGCCGACGTCGCGCGCCCGTCGCACGACCTGGTGCTGCGCTGGGAGTACCACACCGGCAAGCGCTGGAAGGTGCTCGGCCGCGTGAAGTGGTCGGACCCGGAGCACGCGGAGAGCGAGTTCGACTTCTTCGACGGCACGCGGTGCTTCACGGAGAGCGGTGCCATCACGTTCCAGCGCCCGAAGGACATGGGCGACACGGACGTCGAGGGCAACGAGGCGCTCTTCATCCGCTGCCGGATCGAGCTCGGCAACTTCGGTACGCCGGGGACCTACGTCCTCGAGGACGACACCTGGGTCTGGAAGGACGACAACCCGCTCCGTCCGCCCTGGTTCAAGGAGGTCGTCTTCAAGTTCCAGGAGCTGCCGCACAGCCTCAAGCACGTGCTCGTCTACAACGACTTCGTGTTCACGGATCACTCGAAGCAGGCGGCGCAGGAGTACAAGCCCTTCCAGGTGTTCCAGCCGGTGGCCGAGGAGTCGCCGACGATGTACCTGGGCTGGGAGAACCCGTTCCCGAACGAGCGCTGCAGCGTGTACTTCAACATGCTGGAGCTCGAGGGGGCCGGCGGCCGCTCGGCGCTGGGGTCCTTCGACGACCGCAGCGACACCTACATCGAGCAGCGCGTCGTGTGGGAGTACTGGAACGGCCGCCAGTGGGGGCTCCTGACCCCGCGGGACACGACGGAGAACTTCACCCAGGCGGGCTTCGTCGAGTTCGTCGGGCCGACGGACTTCCGCAGCTCCCGGCGCTTCGGTGAGAGCGTCTACTGGATGCGCGCGCGCCTCGAGATGGGCGGCTACGACGAGCCCCCGCGGTGCAACCGCATCATGCTGAACGCGGTGCACGTGAAGAACGTGACGACGTTCGGCAACACGCACATCGGCACGAGCCAGGGCACGCCGAACCAGTTCTTCCACTTCCCGCAGGGCCCGGTCCTCGACACCGAGGTGCTCGTCGTCCGCGAGAACGAGATGCCGCCGCCGCACGAGCTCGAGGAGCTCAAGGAGCGCTGGGGCAGCGAGGCGGTCCAGGAAGACCCCGATTGGGGCGGCTTCTGGGTGCGCTGGCAGGCGGTGGACAGCTTCTACGACAAGGGGCACCGCGACCGCGTCTACATCAAGGACATCGTCACCGGCGAGATCAAGTTCGGCGACGGCGTCCACGGGATGATCCCGCCGAAGGGCGAGAAGAACGTCCGCGCGCAGATGTACCAGATCGGCGGCGGCGCGGCCGGCAACTGCCCGCCGGGCGCCATCAAGGACATGCTCCACTCGCTCGCCTTCGTCGACTCCGTCACCAACCCCTACGGGGCCCAGGGCGGCTGCGACATGGAGACGGTCGAGGAGGCGAAGGCCCGCGCGCCGCACATGATCAAGGCGCGCAACCGCGCCGTCACGGTGGACGACTTCGAGTGGCTCGCCCGCGAGGCGTCGAACTCGGTGGCGCGCGTGAAGTGCCTGCCGTCGTCGGCGCGCGAGGGCGAGGTCATGGTGATCGTCGTGCCGCGCGCCAGCAGCGACGACCTGACCGAGAAGCCCGTGCCGACGGTCGAGCTCCTCAAGCGGGTGCGTCAGCACCTCAACCAGCGCCGACTCGTGTCGACGGTGGTCAACGTCGTGCGGCCGTCCTACGCCGAGTGCTCGCTGCGGATCGAGATCGTCTGCGCCCAGAGTGGGGCGACCGACCGCATCAAGAAGAACATCGAGCGTCAGGTGCAGCGCTTCCTCCACCCGCTCCTCGGGTGGCGTGGCGCCAAGGGCTGGCCGTTCGGACGCTCGCTGCTCAAGGTCGACCTCTACCAGGTCGTCGAGAGCGTCGACGGCGTCGATCTGGTCGACAAGATCAGGATCTATGACGAGGCACGGGGTGGGATCGAGGTCGAGCAGCTGCGCGTCGCGGACGACCAGCTCATCCACCTCGTGAACGTCGACGTGGTCGAGAAGGCGCATGACCGTATCGTCTGACCCAAGAGGGCGCGGCATCATCCGCCGCGTTGCGATCCCGGAGGTCGTCGGCCTACACGTCAACGACGCCCGGATCGTCCTCTCGAACGCTGGCTTCGAGAAGACCCGCGTCCACTACACCGAGGACTACGCCGACGAGTTCGCCGTCGTCGACCAGTTCCCGCGACCCGGGATGCTGACGGCGCGCGATACGGAGGTGCAGCTCCGGATCAACCGCTCGAGCCTCGTGCAGTACCTCCCGCAGGTCTACCAGCAGGAGGCGCTCGACGGCGCGTCGTGGCTCAAGGGCTTCCTCTACATCATTCAGTCCGTCTATGACGGGGTGTCGCGCCGCCTCGACAACATCCACGACCTGTTCGACCCGCGCAGCACCGATCCGGACTTCCTGCCGTGGCTCGCGAGCTGGCTGGCCATCTCGCTGAACCCGGACTGGACCACGCTGCAGCGGCGCCAGATGCTCATGGCGGCCGCGCGCCTCTTCCCGCACCGCGGGACGGCGCGCGCGATCCGCGAGTTCGTGCGCATCTACGCCGACGCGAACGTCGAGATCGAGGAGAACGCCTGGCCCTTCCAGGGCTTCCGCATCGGCGTCAACTCGACCGTCGGCGAGGACACGGTGATCCTCCCGCCGATGAACCTGGCGCACTGCTTCGTGGTGCGGCTCGACAAGCCGGCGTCGGGGACGAAAGAAGACGAGATCATCAAGATCCACCAGATCATCCAGACCCAGAAGCCCGCGCACACGAGCTACTTCCTCGCGTTCAGCGACGAAGCCGAGTCCGGGGTGATGGGGACGTTCATGTCCATCGGCATCGGCGGGCCCGATACCGAAGGTGGCATGGGCATGGGCATCGGCATCGGGATGGACGGGATGCCCATTGGGGGCATCGATCCCGGTTCCGAGTCCAGCGGCCTCCTCTACTCGGAGGATGACGCGCAAGCTGACGACGAGGGCGCGCAGGCCGAGGGCGAGGCCAAGCGGCCCAAGACGAGCGTGAAGAAGACCCCGCTCAAGCGCAGCACGGCGGACGACACCAAGAATTCGAGATAGCGAAGAAGCCTAAGGAGTAGGTGATGGCCGAGGATTCAAAGGGCTACAAGCGGATCAACTTCTTCACCGGCTTCCAGACGACGGCCGATGACTGGAACGACCTGGTCAAGTACCAGGTCGAGAAGCACAAGCTTCACAACCGTCTGATGCACGGTCCGGGCGTCGTTCCCCGCGTCATGGGGGGCCTCAAGGTGTCTGCCCGCGGTCGCGCGGACATGTCGGTCGAGGTCGCGCCGGGCTACGCGATCGATGGCGACGGCAACGAGGTCTTCATCGCGGAGCCGACGATCAAGACCATCGATCCCGGGGACTTCAAGCTCCCGCAGACGGTCTACGTCGTGGCGAAGTACGTCGAGGAGCTGACCGACTTCGTCAGCTACCGGGCGAACCTCGAGTACAAGGGGCACCGGCGGATCGCCGAGGGCTTCAAGGTCGAGGCCATCATCACCGAGCCGGACATCACGCGCGAGATCGAGCTGTGCCGCGTCTTCATGACGAAGGACGTCAAGCGCATCACCGACGCGAAGGATCCGCTCGACCCGAAGCCGAACGAGATCGACCTGCGGTACGTGCCGGTCGCCGGCGTCGTGGGCAGCACGATGGACCCGAAGGCGCTCAACGAGCTCGCCGACGTGCTGACCGGCGCCAAGGGCGTCTACACGCACATGTACAGCAAGATGCGCATCCTCTCGGCGGGCAACGTCAACGGGGCGATGAACGCCCTCGACATGCTGCTCCGTTGTAACCTCGTGGATGAGCGGAACCTGTACGAGCTGTTCGCGACGGTGTTCTCCATGCAGGAGGAGCTCATCACCGACGTCGAGGAGAACTACCCGCAGTACTCCAACAAGAAGGAGTTCGCCTCCTTCAAGAAGCACGTCGAGCTGCTCCAGCACATGTACACGGAGGGGCAGTTCAACCAGGAGACCCTGACGAACGTCATGGGCTACCAGAAGAAGAGCACCGAGAACCTGCAGACCATCTTCGGCGGCAAGGTCGTCAAGAAGAAGGTCGAGGCGGCGGCGAAGGCGGCCGACGAGGAGGTGCTCGAGAAGATCAAGGTCAAGAGCGACGACTTCGGCGAGACGATCGAGATCGACGGCGTCAAGCTGCGGCGCGCCGACACGATCGACGTCCTCGACAAGCAGTCCGAGCAGACCCACAAGTTCCGGATCGTGGACTCGAAGGACAAGTACCGCACGCGCCAGAAGCTCAAGTACCCCGACGGCGTCATCGTCGAGGACACGGGCGTGGCCTACGAGGGCGGCTACGCGGAGTGGGAGATCTCCAACGTCACCCCGAACAAGGACATCCTGATGTTCATCCGGATGGACTACGTCAAGGGCGACTGGGAGGCCGAGATCCACGCCAACGGCAAGAAGACCGGCACCATGGTGTGCTCGGGCGACGACCGGAAGTTCCGGTGGCGCAACTGGCCGTACCGCATCCCGGCCGAGTACGTGACGGACACGTTCCTCACGATCCGCCAGGCGCCGGTCACGGCCGAGCGCGACCTGAACCTCTACCGGATCTGGTTCTACCAGCCGGCGTAGTCCAGCTCGCTTTCCCTCACGCGCGGCCCGTCTCTCCACTCGGAGGGGCGGGCCGCGCGCCGTTTGGGGAGGGCAGCGGTGGGGCAGGGGGCGGCGGAGACGCCGTGCGCGGAAATCGTGCGTCGCTCCGTCGGGACGCGCGCGAGCCCCTGACCGGCCGGTGACGCGGCCGGCGCTGCACAAGAGAGTGGAATACGTCGCCGGAACGCCGATTCCGTAGGGGTGCAGCGTTTGCATGGACGCTCCGCGGGTGCGATGATGACCGAGCGTCAGGGCTCTGTGATGTGGCTCTGATGCGGAGCGCTTGTCATCTTGCGCGACCTCAGGATCTCTTGATCAGGTTCGTCTCGGGAGGCCCGCGTCGCGGGTCAGTGGTCGGTTATGGTTTGGGACTTCTTCAAGAACATCGCTCGCCAGAAGATGACCGGACTCGAAGCGCAAGCGAAGGGGAAGGTCATGGGAGCCCAGGCGAAGGCCAAGATGAAGGCCTCCGCCAAGATCAACCAGGGCATCAAGGGCGCCACCAACAAGGCAAAGGGGGCGGCCCAGGCCAAGGTCAAGGGCGGCGGCGGAAAGGACAAGGACCAGCCAGCGGCGAAGGGGAAGGACGAGGGTATGGGGCTGTTCGGCAAGGGTAAGAAGCAGGCGCAGTCTCAGCCTGCGATGGCGGCCGTCGAGCCGGAGCCCGCGAGCTTCGGCGACAAGACGCAGTTCATCCAAGTGATGGAAGAGCCAGGCACGAAGGCCTGCGTGGGATGGCTCGTTGCGCTCAACGGAGCCCTCAAGGGACAGGACTTCCGCATCGTCGACGGGAAGAACATGATCGGCACCGCTGCGGACGCCGACATCGTGCTCACCGATCAGTACATGTCCTCTCGTCACGCGGTGCTCCGCCACGAGGAGGGGATGTTCGTGCTGGTCGATCTCGACTCGACGAACGGCACCTACGTCAACGACCAGCGCGTCAGCAAAGAAGAGCTGATCGACAACGACAAGGTGCGTCTCGGTCGGACGGAGCTGAAGTTCAAGTCGCTCTACTGAGCGAGCAGACACGGGCCACGTGGCTCGTGTCGCCTACGAGCGCGACCAGCACGCGCCTTGTGTCTCTTCACCGGCCGACGTTGTGCTCACCTCGGCCGGGTCGGCGTTGGCCGGGTGCGGTTGCATCTGGTCGTGGCCCGGGCATAATCCAACCGGGATTCGGAAACTTCTTGGAGGCGAGCTGTGTCGCTTAGTGCTGCGTTGCGTCCTGGACGCCTGATCATGGCCCTGGCGTTGGTGGGGCTCTCTTCGCAGGCGATGGCCGCGAAGGTGTCGTTCGACTACTTCGATGACTCGGACTGGCTCAAGGAAGACAAGGGCTTCGTCCGGTTCTTCGTCGACGTGCTCGACGACAACTATCTCGTGGTGCCCAAGGACGGCATCCAGGAGGTCAACGTCTACGTCGAGGACAACCTCGTCCCCGGCGACATGACCATCGAGACCGTCAAGGACGCCAACGAGCCGGTCGCCATCGCGATCCTCGTGGCCGCCCACCAGAGCTACGCCTACAAGATGGAGGGGTCGGCCTCGCCCGACATCCTCGAGGCGACCAAGCGCGGCTACAAGGCGTTCCTCGGCAACCTCAGCGATCAGGACTGGACGACCGTCTGGTACTACAACGAGGAGGGCATCAAGCGCGTCCAGTCGTGGGGCCAGAACCAGAGCCAGGCCGCCGACCAGCTCGACCGCATCAAGCCGGGCGAGAAGGGCGACATGCAGCCGCCGGGGCTCTACAACGCGATCAAGAAGGTCGTCGAGGACGTCAACGAGAACTCGTCGACGCTCCCGCGCCGGCGCCTCGTGGTCGTGATGAGCGACGGCAAGGACCGCTACCTCGAGAACTCGAGCCTGCTCGAGCGGCGCATCAACGACATCGTCGAGACCGCGACGACGGCCGGCAACGCGAAGATCTACGCGCTCGGCTACACCCTCGACCTGCCCGACCCGCTCGTGAACCTGAACACGGTCGCGCAGAAGACGGGCGGCATCTACCGCAACGTCAGCGAGGTCGATAGCGAGGACGGCATCGCGACCGAGCTCGAGAAGCTGTCGCGCGAGATCAAGAACCAGTACGTCATGACCTTCAAGCCGAAGGACTTCGGCGGGAGCGACAAGCCCGTCAACTTCCGGCTCGAGATGATGACGACCGCGGGCCCGGGCAAGTACATCAGCGCGAACCCCATCAAGTGGCCGGCCAAGCCGTTCAACATCATGGGGATCATCATCATCGTGCTGATCGTCATCGGCTCGCTGCTGGGCATCTTCCTGCTCATCAAGCTCTTCAAGGGGATGGCGGCGCGTCGCGCGAACCGTCCGGTCGAGGTCGAGGAGGAGGAGGAGTACGTCGGGCCGTACAAGGGCAAGCTCACCTGCACGGGTGGCGCCTACGCCGGCTCCGAGTTCTTCCTGACCGAGGACGTGACGACCATCGGCGCCATCGCCGGCAACGGGATCGTCATCCAGGAGGCGGGCGTGTCGAAGCGCCACGCGGGCATCAAGATCGAAGACATGCGCTTCGAGCTCGCCGACTTCGGCTCGACCAACGGGACCTACGTGAACGGCAACAAGATCACGAAGCAGTTCCTGCGGGATCAGGACAAGATCCGCATTGGGGAGTGCGAGCTGAAGTTCACGCTCAAGTAGCTTCGAGCGGGTCCTGGACCCGTCGAGACCTCGAGACCGCCCGTGGGCACGCGCCTGCGGGCGGTTTCGCGTTTCAGGGACCTGGCCGTGCGTCTCTTGCCAGGCCGTGTCGCCCGGCGCGGTCCCGGCGCGGCCGCCCAGGGCCCCGGCGGAGGGCCGTCGCAGTCGGTTCGTGGCCGCCGCGGGCCGGCGTGGCAGGGCGCGAAGCGAGGCGCCGCGGTTCCCCGGCTGCGCGCCGCACGAGGACGTCGGACGCCGATCTGGGCGAGCCCCACGCGCGGACGCGAGGCCTCGCCCAGAGGGGCGTTCAGAGCGCGGCGCCGACGCGGAACGTGAGGGTGTTCGTGTCGCCGAGCGACGCCTCGAGGCCGAAGGAGGCGTAGGAGAAGGCGAGCTCGAAGCCGACCAGGCCGCGGTGGGTCACGAGGTTGGACGCGGGGAGGATCGCCGTGGTGACGGTCACGTCGCCGGGAAGGACGACGCCGATCGGACGCGGGACCCCGTGATGGAAGGCGAAGGCGTAGCCGGCGTACGGCGCGAAGCGGACGACGCCGCCGAGGCCGAAGCGCTTGCCGATGGTGAGGTCGGCGCCGGTCGTGACGACGGTCAGGTCGGGGTGGCCCAGGACGCCGCCGAGATGGATGCGGGCCCCGATGTCGGGCGCGGAGACGCCTTCGACGAAGGCCCACTTCACCTCGAAGGAGGCGACCTGGACGTCGAGGTCGTGGAAGAACGCGATGCTCGCGCCGAGCTCGACGGAGCTCGGGAGCCCCTTCCGGACGAAGACCTGGGAGGTGGTCAGGCCGTTCGCGTGATCGCCCCGCGACGCGAGCTCCCAGGGCTCCTCGGCGCTGATCGGCGTGTACGCGAGCGCGTAGCCGAAGGTGAAGCCCAGCGCGCCGACGGTCGCGGACGGCCCGCCGACGCCGGGGCGCGCGGCCGAGCCGAGATCGCTCACGAGCGTGTCGAGGGCGGTCGCGTCGTAGTCGAGCCCGGTGCTCGCGCGGCTCACGAGGGGGGCGAGCTCGAACCCGGCGTGCGCCGGGCCGGCGAGGCCGACGATCGCGAGGGCGAGGGCGGCGAGGGCGTACCGAGAGGGGCGCTCACAAAGCGGGCGCTTTGCGCACGCTCGCACTCAGACCTCCGGCTCGACGTCGGCGATCGGCGGCTCGGCGACCTGGGGGATCGGGGTCCCGGTGAGGTGCGCCAGCTGCGCCTCGAGGGTCTTCACCCGGCGCTCGAGCTCGACGATCCGTCGGTGGTTGACGTCGAACTGGCCGAGGTACTTGGTGACGACGGACCAGCGGTCCTCGACGTTGCGCTGGAGGCTCTCGTAGGCCGACTGGGTGCTGTTGACCCACTCGCGGAGCGCGTCCGTCGCCTTCGCGCGGGGCTCGGGATCGAGGATGGGCTCGGGCTCGGGCTCGGGCTCGAGCTCCTTCTCGCCGCCGCGGACGCGGAAGACCTTGCTGACCTTCTTCTCGGCCTCGTCCTTGAGGTTGGTCACCGGCTGGGTGATGTGCTTCTGGACGAAGTCGGTCGAGCTCTGGAAGAGGTTTCGGAGCGTGTCGATGGGGAGCTTCCGCGCCTTCCGCTCCTTGTCGAAGAGGATCTGCGTCAGCGTCGCGCTGGTCAGATCCTCCTTGGTGCGGTTGTCGATGATCCGCACCTCCTCGCCCTCTTCCACCAGCGCGGCGATCTCGTCGTGCGTGATGTAGCAGCTCTCCGACATGTCGTAGAGCTTGCGGTTGGCGTAGCGTTTGATGACGCGTGGGCCCTTTTCCTGTCCCATCCGGCCCCTCCTCGGGGTGCTCGATCAGCGCTTGACGAGTGACTGTGCCGACGCGAGCGCCGGCCCAGCGCTCCGACTCAGTCCCTGCCGCGGCTGGCGCGCCGCGCCACGCAGGCCGGGGCGTCGCAGTGTCCGTAGATGACCATCTCGTGATCGGTCATCTCGAACCCGTGCGACGCGGCGATCTTCTCCTGGAGCTTCTCGATGGTGTCGTTGCGAAACTCCACGATGCGGCCGCAGTCCACGCAGATCAGGTGATCGTGGTGGTCGACGTCCGCCGATTCGTAGCGCGCCGGTCCATCGCCGAAGCGCGACTGGTTGGCGAGCCCCGAGTCGACGAAGAGCTTCAGCGTCCGGTAGACCGTGGCCTGGCCGATGCTCGGATCGGCGCGGCGCACGCGGGCGCACAGCTCGTCGATGTTGGGGTGCCCGGTGATGGCGAAGAACTCGCGCGCGATGACCTGGCGCTGGCGTGTCATACGGAGGCCCTTCTCGTGCAAGTACTGCTCGAGGCGATCCTCCCAGTGCTCGGTCTCGTCCGGCATCGTGCGGGCTCTCTCCTGCTCTCCTCGTGTGGACGCGCGATAGCACATTCCGACGGTGCCGCGGAAGCGACACGCGTAGTATACCTCGGTCGTGGCTCGCATCGTTCCCGTTCTCGTCTCCGTCGCGTTCGCGTCGCTCGCCGCGTGCGCGACCCCAGGCCCCGTCACCCCGGTCGAGGTCGTCGAGGCTCAGGCCGCGGCGCTTCGCGATGGCGACCTGGCGAGCGCGCACGCCTTGCTGACGCCGAAGGCGCGCATGGTCGCGCCCCAGTGGCCGCGGGCGTCGGTCCTGACGGCGCCGCTCGATCCGGGCGAGGTGAGCCGCACCGCGCGGTGGGAAGAGGCCGGGACGACGCTGCTGCTCGAGCGCGCGGCCGGCGGCTGGCGGATCAAGAGCGGCGTCCTCGGGCTCATGCGCGCCGGGACCCCCGAGGAGGCGCTGACGAGCTTCTCGATGGCCATCCTCTCCCGCGACTACCGCGCGCTGCTCGGGCTCTTGCCCGACCGGGAGCGCCCGAGCTGGACCGCGGACCGGCTGGCCGGCGCGCTCGACGTCCCGGACGTGCGCGCGCGCTGGGTCGAGCTGGCCAAGGCCGTGCGGGCGCAGGCGCCGTCCCTCACGTGGATCGATCGCGCCCGGGTGCGAGCCAGCGTCGGCGGATCGACGATCGTGCTCGTGCGGGAAGGCGGGGGCTGGAAGGTCTTTGACGTCCTGCCCGGGAGCGACTACATCCCCCACTGAGCCCGTGCCCGAGGTGGGCCGGGCCGCGCTCGCGGAGGAAGGGCGATGGCCCTGATCGTGCAGAAGTTCGGCGGGACGTCGGTAGGCGACACCGAGCGGATCAAGAACGTGGCGGCGCGCGTGGCGCGGACTCGCGCGGCGGGCCACGACGTCGTGGTCGTCGTGAGCGCGATGGCGGGCGAGACCAATCGGCTCGTGAAGCTCGCCTACGAGATCGACGCGCAGCCCATCGGCCGTGAGTACGACGTCCTCGTGTCGTCCGGTGAGCAGGTGTCCATCGCGCTCCTCGCCCTCGCGCTCGATCGCGCCGGGGTGCCGGCGCGCTCGTTCCTCGGGCACCAGATCTCGATGATCACGGACACGACCCACGGGCGTGCCCGCATCGAGAGCGTCGGCTCGGACGTCCTGGAGGCGACCCTGGCGCGCGGCGAGATCGCCGTCGTCGCGGGCTTCCAGGGGATCGACAAGGACGGCAACATCACGACCCTCGGGCGCGGCGGGAGCGACACGACCGCGGTGGCGCTCGCGGCGGCGTTGAAGGCCGACGTCTGCGAGATCTACACCGACGTCGACGGCGTCTACACCGCGGACCCGCGGCTCGTCCGCGGCGCCCGCAAGATCCCACGCATCTCCTACGAGGAGATGCTCGAGCTGGCCTCGCTCGGCGCCAAGGTCCTCCAGACCCGGTCGGTCGAGTTCGGCATGAAGTACGAGGTGCCCATCCACGTCCGCTCCAGCTTCGACGAGAGCGAGGGGTCGTGGGTCGTGCCGGAGGAGGAGACGATGGAGCAGGTTGTCGTTCGCGCCGTCACCTACGACAAGAACGAGGCGCGCATCTCGGTCCTCGGCGTGCCCGACCGACCCGGCATCGCGGCGCGGGTCTTCGACTCGCTCGCCGACGCCGAGATCGTCGTCGACATGATCATCCAGAACGCCTCGCACGAGCGCGACGGGCACACGGACCTGACGTTCACGGTGCCGAAGGAGAGCGCGACCCAGGCCCTCGAGCTGATGCAGCAGCTCGCGAGCGAGCTCGGCGCCGCCGAGGTGCGGGCCGACTCGAACATCGCCAAGGTGAGCGTGGTCGGCGTCGGCATGCGCAGCCACTCCGGCGTCGCGGCCAAGATGTTCCGGGTGCTGAGCGGCGCCGGGATGAACATCCAGATGATCGCGACCTCGGAGATCAAGATCAGCGTCGTCATCGACGAGGTCTACACCGAGCTTGCCGTGCGCGTGCTGCACCAGGCGTTCGGCCTCGACGCCGAGCCGAGCGTGGCCGCGGAGTAGACGACGCGCGTGGGCCCGAGCTCCCGCAAGCGCGGGAGCGGGCTCAGGGCGTCTCGGGCTGCGACGCGAAGGGCGTCCGCAGCGCCGGCGCGAGGACCGCGGCCTGGTCGGCGATCCGCCAGGTCCCGTCGTCGGCGACCGTCATCGCGACGCGCCCGCCGGAGAGGGTGACCACCTCGACGCGGCCGCTCGCGGGATCGCCCTCGACACGCTCGGGGTCGTCGGTGACCGCCAGCGGGGGCTTCCAGCCCTCCGTCCGAGCCCACCGCGAGTACAGCTCGACGTCGCTCTTGGCGTCGACGTAGAGCGTCAGGCCGGCGTCCTCGTAGGCCTTTCGGCGCTGTTTGCGCGTCGTGCGCCGCTGGACCTCGCGCTGGGCGGTGCGGCTCTCCTTGAGCGCCTCGACGACCTCGGCGCGCGCCTTGCCGTCGAGGAGGCTGTAGAGCAGCTTCGCGTTGGCGGGGCGCTCGCCCAGCGCGGCTCGGGCCACGTTATAGGCCCCCTGGGGGGTCCGCGGATCGCGGCCGTGGCGCCAGGCCTCGCGGCGCGCCTCGAGCTCCGCGTCGATCTTCTTCACGTTGTCCGCGAGGGTGCGGAAGGCGCTGCTCGAGAGGATCAGGTCGCGCACCAGGAGTGAGCGCCACCCTGCGTCGGTCTTGAGGAAGGCGAAGGTCTCGCCGGCGGCGGTGTGCACGAGCGCCTTCACGGGCTCGTGGGTCTCGTCGAGGGTGATGTCGTGGTGGGTGACGCCGTCCATCGCGTGCCCGTCGAAGCGGAGGGCGTCGGCCGCGAAGAGGCGCTCGATCAGCCGCGGGCCGGCGCGCTCCTCGTCGGGGAAGATGGTGTCGACCAGCGCCTCGCCGAGGGCGGTGCGGGCCGCGGCCAGGCGCGTGGCGCCGGCGTCGGCGTAGACCTCCGGGGCCTTCTTCAGCGCCTCGTGGATCCCGCGGAGGAGGGCGATCAGCTCCTCCTGGGAGGCCGGGTCGGTGAGCTCCCAGAGCGCATCCCAGTCGCGCGCCTGGAGGGCGGCGACGGTGGCGTCGAGGGCCTTGGTGACCTCGGGCTCATCGGCGTGCTCCGAGGCGCACGACGCGGTGAGGACGACGAGGGCGACGACGATTGCGTGGGCGGCGCGTATCACCCCCCCTTGATAGCAACGGGGACGGCCTGCCAGCAAGCGGCGGCACCTCCGCGCGCGACGCTCTCCGGCGACCGGGCGGTGGTGCGTCCGGGCCCGCCGATGCGCCCGTCGTGCGGGGCCAAGATTGACACTCGGCCCGCGGTTGGCGGTATCCTCGCGGCGATGGGACGAACGATCGCGATTCTTCTGGTCCTGACCCTCCTGTCCGGTTGTCGCGAGCGCGATCCCGAGGAGGTCGCGGAGAGCTTCGTCGGCGCGCTCGAGGCGTACCGTGACCGGCCGCGGACGGCGAACCTCGAGTACGCGTGGAAGCTCCTCGACGAGACGAGCCAGGCGCCCTTCGCCGAGCGCGCGAAGGCCGCCAGCGCCGCGCTCGGCGTGAAGGTCGAGCCGTGGACGATGATGAGCTACGACGGGCTCGTCCGGGGCGATCGCCTCCTCCACGTCGAGGCCCTGGCGGTCGAGGACGGCCGGGCGCGCGTCGCGGTGAGCTACGGCTGGGCGGTCCCGAAGGAGGCCGGCGGCCCGGCCGAGGAGCCGAAGCCGCGTGAGCTCGCCCTCGTTCAGACGGACGACGGCTGGAAGGTGGAGCTGCCGCTCGGGGCGCCGGAGAAGCCGACGGCGCCGGCGGGTGGGGCGGAGGCCGCGCCTTGAACCCGCCGACCCGCAGAATCAAGGCCATGGTCGCGGTCGACCGCTGGCTGTACCGCAAGGACGGCAGCGACTACGGGCCGATCTCCACCGACGAGCTGCTCGAGGTGATCGAGCAGCGGAAGATCGATCTCACGACGCCGGTCTGCCAGACGCGTGATCGCCGCTGGGGGCCCGCGGCCGAGCACGCGATCCTGCGCGACTACTACGAGAAGTGTCAGGTGCGTTGGCGCGCCCAGGCCCTCGACACCGAGGCCGAGGCGCACGCCAGGCGCCTGGCCCGCGCGCGGCAGCATCGACGGCGCTTCGTCACCCTGGTCATGGTCGGCGGGCTCGTGGCGGCGGGCCTGGCCGCGTACATCATCTGGCGCCTCGGCCAGGCGCAGCCGCTCGGGATGAACCGCCTCGCGCGGATCCCGCAGGTCGAGGTGCTCCCGGTCGTCGAGTCCCCCCGCGGCGAGCCGCCCCGCGTGGCGCTCGTCCAGGAGGTCGTGGTTCCCCGGCTGTCCGAGCCGGAGACCTACGACACGGCGGGCATCGCGATGGAGGGAGACGGGCAGGCCCCGCAGACGGTCAGCAAGATGACCTTCGACGAGGAGGGGCAGGTCGCGACCATCCCGGCGTCGGAGCTCCAGCGGGTGCTCGACACCGCCCGCGCCAACCTGAAGCCGTGCGCGATGGACGCCTGGCGGCGCGACAGCGCGTTCACCGGGACGCGGATCAGCTTCACCGTCACGCCGGGCGCTCTGACGGGCATCACGGTCAGCGAAGAGGTGAAGCGCAACGCGGCCTTCAAGGCGTGCATCAAGACCGCGCTCGGCCGCGTCTCCGTGCCGGTCTACAAGGGCGGCGACCGCCGCGTCACGATCCCGATCTCCCTCGGGAACTGACGGCGCCCCAGCCGAGGCGAACACGCTTTACCTCCGTTTTGCACGGGAACGGCGCCCCGCGACGTCGAACCCCCGCGCTCAGGGCGCTCGTCCAGCACCCTCGAAGGAGACATCATGCGTCGCCACGTCCTGCTCATCGCGGTCCTCGCGAGCTCCTCGCTCCTGGCCTGCGGCTCTTCGAGCCCCTCCTCCACGAACCCGCCCGACGAGGCCTCGCCCACGGTGGCGACGACCGGCGCGGCGCGCGCCGAGCCGCCGGCGGCCGCGGCACCAGAGGTTCCGACGGCCACGGCGGGCGAGTCGAAGGCGGGGATCGTGAAATACGAGCAGCTCCCGCGCACGAAGTCGCTCCGCGCCTATACCGGCGAGGAGCTCTTTCTCGAGATGGAGGGCGAGCGGATCACGCTCCGGCCCACCGCCGCGGTCGACCGTGACCGCCTGCTCGGCCTCGCCGGGCGTCGCGTCCAGCTCCGGGTCGCGTGGACCGGTGGGCACCCTCCGGCGGAGGGGCTGTCGGCGCCGCTCGGCCCAGACGGGAGGCCGCTCGCCCAGGGGGCCGGGTGGCGTGTGCTCGCGGTCGAGAAGGAGCTCTGAGCAGGCGCCCGTCGCGGCGGTCCACGTGCGCTCACGATGCGCACCGGTCCGCCGGCGGCTCCTCGTCGAGGAGCACGCCGGCCGTCCGCGTCGTGCAGCTGGCCCAGCGGAGCCCGGCCACCACGACGTGATCGTGGAGCACGAGCTCGAGCTCGGCCGCGCGCCGCCGGACCTCGGCGGTGAAGCGGCGGTCGAGGGCCGACGGGGTCGGGTCGCCGCTCGGGTGGTTGTGGAGGAGAAAGCAGCCTGAGGCGCCGCTGGCCACCGCGCGGCGGAGGAGCGCCGGCGTGCTCACGGCGCAGCGGTCGGGGCCGCCGAGGGCGACCCGCTCGCGGGAGAGGGGCCGGAGGCGCGTGTCGACCGTCACGAGCCACAGCTCCTCGAGCGGGGAGGTTCGCAGCTCGGGGACGAGCCGCGCGACCAGGGCGGGGTGGTCGAGGGCGACCGACGGTCGCGCCTCGAGCGCGTGGCTCACCAGCGTGAAGGCTGCGGCGATGCGTGCCGCCTCGTGCGGGCGCACGAGCTGCGTCGCGACGAGGTCCGCCGGGCTGAGGCGGGCGAGGGCGCGCGGGTCGACGAGCTGCGCCAGGAGGCCCGCCGCGCGGTCGCGGTCGCGGCCGTCGAGCAGGGCGGAGAGAGCCGAGGTGAGCGCGTCCATGGGCGTGCCCTGGAGCAAGGCGCGTGCCACGGCGGACGCTGGATCGGAGCGCGCGGCGGCGATCCGCTCGGGGCGTTGCGAGACGCCGGCCCCGTCGACCTCGGGGCGGAGAGAGAGCCCGGTCGTTCGGCGCCGCGAGGGGAGGCGGCTGTCCCATCTCGGGACGGCGTGGAACAGCGTCCCGACGGAGCGCGCGCGGCCACGGCGTCCGCCGGGCGTCTCGCCAGCGCGGGCGTGACACACCTTTGGGACACGGGGACCGCACCGTTGGCTGCGTTGACACGTCGCAGCGCGTCGTGGTACCGCCCGGTCTCATTTTCATCGTCTGGCTCGGGACCTCGTGTCCCGGCCGCCCGTGGGCTGACGCCGTCGCAAGGCCCACGCGGACACTCGCGCTGTGCGCTCCGGTCGCGCCGCAGCGCCCGTGCGGTGACCTCACATGGGTATCTAGTTCGGAGGGAGCATGCGGCGTTTCCTGGTGCTGGGAGTGATCGCCTCGGCGGTGGTCGTCATGGGATGCGGCGCGAGCCGCCAGTCGGGGATCTGCGGTGACGTCAACCCGTCCGCGAGCGCCACCGGCGACGCCGCCTCGCTGGAGCAGGAGGCCGAGGCCGCGTGGGCGAAGCGCGGTGATCTGGCCGAGGCCGAGAAGGCCGTCGCCAAGTGGGACCAGCTCCTCAAGGTCGACCCGTCGCGCGCCGACGTGCGCGTGAAGCTGGCCCGCGCCCACTACTTCATCGCGGACAGCCACCTCTTCTTCAAGATGGAGGTGCAGCGCGACGAGCAGGCCGGCGCCCAGATGCTCGACCACTACCAGCAGGGCCAGTTCCAGGCCGAGATGGCCCTCGGCCAGAAGTACGCGGGCTACCGCACCAAGTTCTGCGCGCGGCAGCCCTTCGACGCGGCGCTGCAGCAGCTCGACAAGGACGCCGTCCCCGCCATGTACTGGTACGCGACGAACCTGGGCCGCTACGCGCTCCAGAAGTCGCTGGTCGAGGTGCTCAACCACAAGGATCGCATCAAGGCGATGATGGACACCATCCAGCGCCTCGATCCGGCCTACTGGTACTACGCCTCGGACCGCTACTTCGGCGCGTACTACACCAAGATCCCGTTCCCCAGCGGGGACCTGCCGAAGAGCGCCGGGTACTTCGGCAAGAGCATCGATGGCGCGCCCGCGTACCTCGCGAGCAAGGTCATCTTCGCTCGTATGAACCTCGCCAAGGCCGGAGACCGCGCGAAGTTCAAGCAGATGCTCGACGAGGTCGTGGCCTTCGACCTCTCCCAGGCGCCGGAGATCGAGCCGGAGAACGCCGCCGAGCAGCAGAAGGCCAAGTACTACCTCGACCAGATCGACGTCCTGGTCGAGGAGGACTAGCGGCATCGGCGCGACGCCCGGGGCCGCCGTCACGGCACCCGGGCGCGCGGAATGCCGCGGCCGCGCACCGGATTCACATCCGAAGCGGCGCGGCCCCAGCGCCGCGCGCCACCCCACCGCATCTTCGAGCCACCCGCAGCACGACCCAGGAGTCCCTCCGTGAACGGACGCATCGCTCTCGCGCTCACGGGCGCCGCCTTCGCCCTCGCCACCCTCTCCGCGCCCTCGGCCTCCGCGGTCGAGCCGCTGACCTGCACCGCCGAGGCGCCGTGCGTCGTCCGCATCCGCACGGTCGTGCCGCAGGCCTCGCCGTGGGGCAAGGTCGTGGCGCTCCTGTCGAAGGCGGTCAAGGAAGAGTCGGGGGGACGCCTCGCTCTGAACGTCTACTGGCAGTCGAAGAGCGAGCCCTCCGCCGTGCGGCAGTGCCTCGCCGGCAAGATCGGCGGCGTCGCCGTCTCCAACGGCGCCCTCGCCAGCGCCGTCGAGGAGCTGACGGCCACCGAGCTCCCCTACCTCTTCGACAACTACGCCCAGGCGGACAAGGCCCTGGACGCGGCGCGGCCGCTCCTGGCCGAGATCATGGCGAAGGCGGGCTTCGTCTACGCGATCCGCGCGGAGAACGGCTTCCGCGAGTTCGCGGCGAAGGACACCTTCATCACGTCGCCCGCGGACCTCGCCGGCAAGGCGATGCGCTCGCAGCCCGCCAAGCACCACCTGGCGATGTACAAGGCGCTCGGCGCGACGCCGAACCCGATCCAGGTCGCCGAGGTGCCCGGGAGCCTCGCCAACGGGACGGCGACCGGCTACGACAACACGCTGCTGTTCGCGGACCTGGCCGGCTGGGCCTCCGAGATCAAGTACGTCACCGTCAGCGACCACATCTACCAGGGCGCGAGCGTGGCCTGGTGCAAGTCGTGGTTCGATCGGCTCCCGGTCGACCTCCAGGCGATCCTCGCCAAGCCGCGCCCCAAGCTCGAGCAGGTCGGCCTCGGCCTCGTCCGCATCTTCAACGACAAGAAGATGCCCGAGAAGTACGAGGCGGACGGCATCCAGATGAAGAAGCTGAGCGCCGACCAGAAGGCGGTCTTCAAGAAGGCGACGGCCGGCGTCACGACCGAGTTCCGCGCCGAGACGACCGACGACGGGCGCAAGCTCCTCGACCTCCTCGAGGCGTCCCGCTAGGCGCTCGCGCCCCGGGACGCCCGCTTCCGGCGAGAAGGCCCACGTGACCGAACCGTCCTCCGAACAGCCCACGGCTCCAGGCGCCGCGCCCGCAGACGGGCCGCGGCGGCGCTGGGACCGCGTCGACCGCATCGTCTACGACATCGAGCAGGCCTTCGTCGTCGGTGGGTTGCTGGTCATGACCTGCACCTACTTCCTGACGGTGGTCTTCTCGAACATGAAGCTGCCGTACAACAAGGTCGACCAGGCGCTCATCCGCCTCGCGGGCTACCCGGACTCGCAGTCGGCCCCGGCGGAGCTGCTCGCGACGATCAAGGACGTCTACACGCCGCTGGTCGCCGGGATCCTGACCTTCGTGCTCGCGGTGCTCGCGCTCCGGACGCGGGAGAAGCTCGGCCGCCCGAAGGACGCTCCGGTCCCGCCGATCCGTTGGGGGCGCCTCGCCCTCGGCGGCGTGCTCGTCACCGCCGGCATCTACCTCGGCCTCAAGGTCGTCGAGCACGTCCCGGCGCGCTACCTCGGCCTCACGGCGGTCTCGGCGCTGCTGGGCATCACCGTCTACTACGCGCGCGCCATCCGCGCCTACGTGCGCCTGACCGCCTCGGCCGTCGGCGGCGTCCTGGTCGCGGTGTACTTCGCCCTCAAGACCCACGACACCTACGGCTGGAACGCCGGCTTCTCCGCCGTCCTGCTGATGTACGTGGCCTTCCTCGGGGCCTCGATGGCGACGCGGGACGGTCGACACATCCGCGTCGACGCCATCCGCAAGGCGCTCAAGGGGCCCGGCTACCACCTGTACGAGGCCGTCAGCCTCTTCGTCACCATCCTGTTCACGGCCTTCCTCTTCTGGATGGCGCTCGACTACATGGTCCTCCTCGAGGACACCTCCGTCATGCACGCCGACAGTGGGCTCCCGCAGTGGATCGTGGCGCTGCCCATCACCGTCGCGTTCTTCCTCATCGTCGTCCGGTTCTCGGCGCAGATCGTCCGCGCGGTCGGCGCCTGGCGTCGGCGTGAGCCCGCCCCCGCACCCCAGGTGGAGCTCCATTGATCGCCGCCGGTCTCACCCACGCGCCGCTCCTCGCCGAGCTGACGCAGTTCCCCGACGCCGGGCTCCCGTCGCCGCTCATCCCGATCGTCGGCTTGGGCCTCCTGCTCCTCGGCGCCCCGCTGTACGTCGTGATCGGGGGCCTGGTGGTGACGCTCTTCGGCGTCTACCCCAACCACCCCGATCCCTTCGGCGTCGACTTCCACCAGAACTTCGACCTCACCGGGTCGATGGTCGACCTCATCAACACCCCCGAGCTCGTCGCCATCCCGTTCTTCATGGTCGCGGGGACCGTGATGGGGCGCGGCGAGATCGCCAACCGACTGGTACGCCTCGCCTCCGCGCTCCTCGGCTGGCTCCCGGGCGGCCTCGCGGTCAGCGCCATCGGCGCCTGCGTCTTCTTCGCCGCCATCTCCGGCTCGTCCCCGGTCACGGTCGTGACCATCGGCGCCATCATGGTCCCGGCGCTCAAGGCCGCGGGCTACTCCGATCGGCTCAGCCACGGCGTCGTGACGGCCGCCGGCGGCCTCGGGATCATCATCCCGCCGTCGATCCCGATGGTGGTCTTCGCCATCTACGCGACGATGTCGGGGAGCAAGGTCAAGCTCGACGACATCTTCATCGCCGGCCTCGGCCCCGGCGCGCTGATCGGGCTCCTCCTCGCCGTCTACGTGATCCTCAGCGCGACGACCAAGGACAAGCCCGTCGCGCTCGGAAAGCGCGCGCTCTTCGCGCTCCTCTTCGTCGTCGCCTCGGCGGCCGGGGTCGCGCTCTTCGCGGGCCTGGCGAGCTGGCTCGGCAGCACGGTCGTGGTCCTCCTCACCCTGATCGGCGTCTTCACCTTCGCCGTGCGCGTCATGGGGGTCGAGGGCATCTGGTCGGTGCTGATGCCCATCGTCATCATCGCCGGCATCTACTCCGGCATCTTCAACGCCATCGAAGCGTCCGCCGTGAGCGTCGTGCTCGCGATCGTCATCGAGGTCTTCATCCACCGGAGCCTCAAGCTCTACGAGCTCCCGGCGCTCCTGCGCGAGACCGCGGTCCTGATGGGCTCGCTGCTCCTCATCATCACGGTCTCCCTCGGGCTGGCCCTCTTCATGGAGGACAAGCACGTCCCCGAGGCCGTCGGCGCCTGGCTCCGGAGCTTCGACCTGACGCCGCTGTCCTTCGCGCTGCTCCTCAACCTGCTCCTCCTCGTGGTGGGCTGCTTCCTCGACATCATCAGCGCCATCGTGCTCTTCGTGCCGCTGGTCGTGCCGATCGCCGCCGAGATGGGCCTCGACCCCATCCACGTGGGCCTCATCTTCATCGTCAACCTCGAGATCGGCTACCTGACGCCGCCCCTCGGCATCAACCTCTTCGTCGCCGCGACGTACTTCAAGAAGCCGCTCGGCTTCATCGTCCGCTCGGTCGCGCCCTTCCTCGCCGTGATGCTGCTGAGCGTCGGCCTCATCACCTACGTCCCGTCCATCTCCCTCGGCGTGGTGCGCGTCCAGCAGGGGCTGCCCTTCTGGGTCGACTTCCCGACCGAGCTCCCGACGAAGGAGGAGCTCGACGAGAAGGAGGAGACGATGCAGGACATGATGCAGGACGAGGACGTCCAGAAGCTCCTGGATTCGCTCGACGACGGCGGGGACCCGGACACGCAGAAGCTCCTCGAGGAGCTCGAGAACCTCGACGGCACCGAGCTCGAGGGGACTGACGAGCCCCCACCGGACGACGACGACGAGGAGCTCGAGGAGCCCGCCGAGGACCCGGAGAGCTCGGACGACTTGGCGCCCGGCGCCGAAGCGGTCGCGCCGGACGCGGGCGCGGCGACCGAGGAGCCGGACGTCATCGAGGAGCCGGACGCCGTCGAGGGGCCGGACGCGGGGGCCAAGGCCGTCGCACCGGACGCCGCCGGCTCAGGGGACGCGGCTCCGGCACCCGAGACGGCGCCGGGCGAGTAGACCGACGCGCGCGGTGTCGACGCGGACGTGCGCCCACAGCGCGCCGTCCGCCACGGAGCCCGTCAGTGCAGGACGGGGGAGGGCTCGCCGTCGTCGGGGGAGCCGCCCATCGGGCCATCCGGCGTCAGGATGGGGGCCTCCTCGTCGGTCGCGACCGGGCGCAGCCGGAAGCCGTGCCGCGCCCACAGGCGCAGGAAGAAGATCGCCTTCTTGAGGTAGTCCTCGGCGTCGAGCTCGACGATCTCCTCCCAGGCCCGCGCGGCGACGAGGCGCTCGAGGGCGTCGGCGAGCGCGAGCATGTCGGCGGGCGCCATCGGCTCGGTGGCGCGGCGGCGCACGTCGGCGTCTTGCACCACGCGGAGCAGGGCGCCGGCGGAGAACTCGCACGGGTCGAGCGGGAAGAGGCTGTACGGCGACGCGAACGGGCAGCGCTCGCAGTCGGGCTCGGCGCGGCGCACCTCGAGGTAGTCCTCGAGGTCGAGATCCGTGTCGGTGTCCGCGTACTCGTCGATGACGCGGCTCTCCCAATCGGGATCGTCCTCGACGCGCGGCGCGCCCACGGCGTCACAGGCGGAGATCGTGCGCTGCTCGTGGAGCTGCTCGAGGTCGAGCAGGACCGCGAGCTCCTCCTCGTCGAGCACCTTCTCGGTCGCCCGCTGCACGAGCTCGTCGATGCGATGCTCGAGCGACGCCACCTCGCGGGCGTCGGCCCGCGGTGGACGCATGAGATGCCAGTCGACGCGCTTCATCGAACTCAACCATCCAGCCGAGGCACGAATCATCGTCCCTCGGGACCGCGGAAGCAACTCCGCATCCTGGACGAGCGGACGCACTATCCGCACCCAGCACGCACCGTCAAGCGTGAGCGTCGCCCCCAGCCGCTTCGGCCGGCGTTCACTCGCTGCGCGTGCGATAGAGGCGCTCGAGCCGCTCCGGATCCTCCCGGACCGCGAGGTTCCGCGTCCCCGACGCCGTGACCAGCCCCGGCGCCGCGCCGCGCACCTTGCGCACGTGCTTCCGCTCGGTCCACATGACGTCGATCACCCCGTCGCCACGGGACTTCGAGTGCCACGCCGCCAGCAGCGCCGCGTCGAGCAGCGTCTCCGAGGAGATCGGCCCGCCGCCGGCCCGCACCACGACGTGCGAGCCCGACACGTCCCGCGCGTGGAGCCACAGGTCGTGGCCGCGCGCCACCTGGAAGGTCAGCTGGTCGTTGTCCCGAGCGCCCTTGCCGACCAGGATCTCGACGCCGTCCTTGGCGCGGAAGCTGCGATAGGGCAGGGCGGGGGCGGCCTCGGCCCGCCGGCTCGGCGCGGCCTGCTTCGGGCGCGCGGGCGCCAGCGCGTCCACCTCTCGTGCGATCGCGTCCAGCGCCTCCGAGCGGGCGTCGTCCTCGGCGCCGAGGGCGTCGCAGCGCGAGACGAGGGCGCTCAGCGCCTCCTTGGCGGTCATCGCCTCGAGCAGCCGGTCCTCGATGCCGTCACGGGCGTTCGCGTATTTCCGGTAGCGCTTGAAGCAGCGCTCCATGTTCGCCACCACGTCGAGCTCCGGCGCGAGCGGCACGATCGTCGGGGCGCCGTCGCGCTCCCAGTCCGGGATCGCGATCTCGGTGGCGCCGCGCGGGACCCGCCCGATCACCGTCTTGAGCAGCTCCCCGTGGTGGCGGTCCTGCTCGGCGCCTTCGGCCTTGGCGAGGTCGCGCTCGAGCGCCGCCACGGCGCGGGCGAGCCGTGCCTCCTCGGCGCGGGCCCGGCGCCGCAGCGCCGTCC
>SBGO01000280.1 GCA_006226565.1 Deltaproteobacteria bacterium
GCCCGCGGACCCGACGGTCGTCGACCAGGCCCTCGGCGCGTGGTGCGGCTGGGCGGCCGCCACCGCGACGGCCTGCGCGTCGACCGCCCCCACCGTCGGCTGCCCGGCGTCGACGCCGCTGTCCGACGACGCGCTGTGTGCCCTGTGCGACGACGCGACCCTCGGGCAGACCTCCGACTTCCAGACGGCCTACGCGAGCCAGGCGTCCGCGCTCGCGACCGGCACGTGCACGACGCTGGCGGCGATGAGCGCGACGCCGCCGACGTCCTCGGCCGCCGATCCGACGTTCGCCACCGACATGGGCACCTGGTGCGCCTCTTGGGACGCCGTCCTCGCCGCGTGCCCGCCCGGCACGGTCTCCGGCTGCGGCTGGAGCCCGAGCTTCCAGCCGACGTGCGCGACCTGCGCGTCGGCCGCCGGCAGCAACGCCGCAGACTTCGTCCCTGCCTACGACGCCGCCTGGTCGACCGCGATGGCGCAGAGCTGCGACGACCTGGTCGCCGCGACGACGACCGTCCCTTCCCCCGATGACGCCGCGTTCATGGGCCAGCTCGCCCAGTGGTGCGCGCGCGAGACGGCGCTGCCCACGGTCTGCGCCGCCACCCCGAGCGCACCCACCGGCTGCCAGCCCGCCGCCGGCTCGGTCGACGTGTGCGCGCTCTGCGCCGACCCGAGCGCGATCAATCAGCCCGACTTCACCACCGCCTACACCCAGACCGTGGCTGCCTATCTCAACGGCACCTGCCAGGACATGCTGGAGGGCGCGCCGTTTCCTGCGCCCGAACCGGCGACCGCCGGTGCCTTCTTCTTCGGACAGCTCGGGGAGTGGTGCGGGTTCTGGGAGGCCGCCGACCAGCTGTGCCTGCCGGGCTCGGCGAGCGACTGCAGCTGGGTCGGACCGGCGCCGCCCGACTGCGACCAGTGCGCGGCGAGCGCGGCCGGTGCCGACCCCGCCTTCCTCAACGCCTACGCGGAGGCCCAGCAGCAGGCGCTGGGCCTCGCCTGCGAGGGCGTGCTCCTCATGCAGCCGCAGGTCCCGGACCCGAACTACGCCGCCTACCAGGCGATGAGCGGCGGCTACTGCGGCTGGCTGTCGGCGGTGGGCGCCGTGTGTGAGGCGCGGGGTGCCTCGGACGTCGGCTGCGATCTGCCGCCGTGGAAGCCCACCTGCGCCACCTGCGAGGCGGCCATCACCGACGCGGACGCCACCTTCGCCACCCACTACGCGCTCTCGGCGAACGGCGCCAGCGCGGCCTCGTGCGCCGATCTGACCGTCAGCCCGCCGCCGCCGCCGGACCCCGCCGACGCGCTCTTCATGGTGACGCTGGGCAAGTGGTGCGGCTGGAAGCACGGGCTGAAGATCCAGTGCGCCGGCGAGCCCGCCGAGGGCGAGGGGTGCGCGCTCGCGGCTCCGTAGCGGATCCCCCGCCGATCGGATGTTTCCGGGACGTTTCGTGCTCGTCGTGCCCTCTGGGCACCGTGTGCTGCGCCGCAGTACGCTGGGGTATGCGCCTGCTCGTCCAGCACCGAAGCACCTACCTCTATGGCACGCCGGCCCTCCTCGGGCCGCACGTCATCCGCCTCAAGCCCGCCACCCACGCGCGAACGCGCATCGAGAGCTACAGCCTCACCATCCCGCAGTCGCGAGAGCGGGATCTGTGCCAGATCCGCTGGCAGCAGGACCCGCTCGGAAACCACCTCGCGCGCGTGAGCTTCCGCGCCGGCGAGCGGGTCGAGCGCCTCGACGTCGTGGTCGAGCTCACCGTCGACGTCCACCCCATCAACCCCTTCGACTTCTTCATCGACGGCTACGCCGAGCGCATCCCGTTCACCTACGCGCCCGAGCTCCGCGCGTCGCTCGCGCCGTTCCTCGACCTGAGCGACCTCGCCTACGCCATGGGCCCCGAGTTCGACGCGCTCTACGCGAGCCTCCCCGACGAGGACGCCGCCGTGCCGTGGCTCGCCGCGGCCCTCCAGCGCGTCGCCGGTGCCGTCAGCTACGTCATCCGCGAGGAGGCGGGCGTGTGGACGCCCGAGGAGACGCTCACCCGCGGCCGCGGCAGCTGCCGCGACTCCGCCGCGCTCCTGGTGGCGCTCCTCCGGCGCCGCGGCCTCGCCGCCCGCTTCGCCAGCGGCTACCTCATCCAGCTCACCGACGAGGGGATGCTCCCCGACGAGCCGCGCGGCGTCGACCGCGACGTCGTCGACCTCCACGCCTGGGCCGAGGTCTTCCTGCCCGGCGCCGGCTGGATCGGCCTCGACGGCACCAGCGGCCTCTTCTGCGGCGAGGGGCACATCCCGCTGGCGTGCACCGCCTCACCGCGCGCCGCCGCGCCCATCGAGGGCACCAGCGACGTCGCCGCGACCGACGTCAGCTTCGCGATGACCGTCGGCCGCCTCGGCCACGAGGCGCGCCCCACCGCTCCGTACCCCGAGCCGGTCTGGGAGGCGCTCCTCGCCTCCGCGCGCGACGCCGACGCCCGCCTCGAGCGCGCCGGCGTCCGGCTCACCGTCGGCGGCGAGCCGACCTTCAACTCCCGCCTCCACCCGGAGCTGCCCGAGTGGCGCGGTGAGGCGCTCGGACCGACCAAGTGGGAGCACGGCGTGCGCTTCGCCCGCGAGCTCCGCGACGCGCTCCTGCCCGGCGGCGTCATCCAGGCGCGCCAGGGCAAGCACTACCCCGGCGAGAGCCTGCCGCGCTGGGCGCTCGACGTCATCGCGCGCCGGGACGGCGCCCCGATCTGGCCCGCCTTCGACGGCGACGCCGCCGGCACCGCGGCGAACGCCGAGGCCTTCGCCCGCGCGCTCGCCGCGCGCCTCGGCTGTCCGGACACCCTCCAGCCCGCCTACGAGGATCCCTGGCCCTTCCTGATGCAGGAGGCGCGCCTCCCCGTCGACGTCGACCCGCTCGACGCCGACCTGAACGACCCCGAGGAGCGTCGCCGCCTCGCGCGCGTGCTCGACCGCGGTCTCGGCGCCCCGGTCGGCTGGGTCCTGCCGCTCACGCGGATCGACGGCGCCTGGCTCTCGACCCCGTGGGTCTTCCGCCGCGCCCACCTCTTCCTCGTCCCGGGCGACTCCCCGGTCGGCCTGCGGCTGCCTCTCGACGCCCTGCCGTCGGCGACCTGGGCGGTCCCGGTCCCGATCGAGGACCCCATCGTCCGCGAGGACCCGCGCCGCGCCGAGGACGCCAGCGCACAGGTCGCGCTCCCCGTGCGCCGGCTCCACACCGGCATCGAGACCCTCAAGACCGCGCTCTGCGTCGAGGCGCGCGACGGCGCCGTCACCGTCTTCGTCCCGCCCCTCTGGACGGCCGACGACTTCCTCGCGCTCCTCGCCGCCCTCCACGACGCCCGCGTCGAGAGCGGCGTCGACGTCCAGCTCGCCGGCTACCCGGCCCCCTCGGGGCCCGCGCTGACGCGCCTGTCGGTGACCCCGGACCCCGGCGTCCTCGAGGTCAACGTCCCGCCGTCGGCCTCCACGGCCGGCTACGCGACCCTGGCCGACACCATCTTCGCCGCCGCCCTGCGCTCCGATCTGCACGCCGAGAGCTACCTCCTCGACGGCCGCCAGCAGGGCAGCGGCGGCGGCAACCACATCACCCTCGGCGGGCCGACGCCCCTCGAGAGCCCGTTCCTGCGGCGCCCGGATCTGCTGGCGAGCCTCATCACCTTCACCCAGCACCACCCGTCGCTGTCGTACCTCTTCGCCGGCCTCTTCGTCGGGCCGACCTCCCAGGCCCCGCGCGTCGACGAGGCCCGCCACGACAGCCTCTACGAGCTCGAGCTCGCCCTCGACCGCGCGCACCGGACCCGCGCCGAGGCGACGCCCCCGCCGTGGCTGTCGGACATGCTCTTCCGGCACCTGCTCGTGGACCTCGCCGGCAACACCCACCGCGCCGAGATCTGCATCGACAAGCTCTTCGACCCCGGCTCGAGCCACGGGCGCCAGGGGCTCGTGGAGCTGCGCGCCTTCGAGATGCCGCCGCACCCGCGCATGATGGTCGCCCAGGTGGCGCTGATGCGCGCCCTCGTCGCGGCCTTCGACGCGGCGCCCTACGAGCGGCCCCTCGTCCGCCACGGGCAGTCCCTCCACGACCGCTACCTCCTGCCGTACTGGCTCTGGCGCGACCTCGAGGACGCCCTGACCTGGCTCCGGCAGGCCGCGGGCGTCGACCTGCCGGTGGCCGCCTACCGCCCCTTCGTCGAGCTGCGCTGCCCGCTCGCCGGCCGCATGGCCGCCGGCGACGTGGTCCTCGAGGTGCGCAACGCCCTCGAGCCGTGGAACGTGCTCGGCGAGGAGCTCACGAGCGGCGGCACCTCGCGCTACGTCGACTCGTCCATGGAGCGCGTCGAGGTGCGCGTCTCCGGCTTCGTCCCGGAGCGCCACCAGGTCGCCGTCAACGGCCTGGAGCTGCCGCTCCGACCCACCGGCGAGCACGGCGTCTACGTCGGCGGCGTGCGCTTCCGCGCCTGGGCGCCCCCGCACAGCCTGCACGCCCACATCGGCATCCACCACCCGCTGCGCTTCGACGTCGTCGACCGCTGGTCGCGCCGGTCGCTCGGCGGCTGCGCCTATCACGTCTGGCACCCCGAGGGCCGCGCCTTCGACGCCGCGCCGCTCACCCGCTTCGAGGCCTCCGCGCGCCGCGCCCAGCGCTTCACCCTCGAGGGGCCGCTCGCCTGGCCGGTCGAGCCGCGCGCGGTCGTCCCGCACCCCGACCAGCCCTACACCCTCGACCTCCGGCGCTACCCCGTCGACCGCCCGGTGCCCGAGCCGCCCGACGAGGCGGCCCTGGCCGCGGCGGCGGCGCTCGAGGCGCGGTCGCGATGAGCCTCGACGACGAGGTCCAGGCGCAGGACGAGGCGCTGGCGGCCCTGGGGATCGCGCTGTGGGTGGGGGCCGAGCCGACCTTCACCCGCCGCGAGTCCCAGGAGCCGTGGTGGCTCTTCGAGGCCGAGGGGGGCGACAAGGAGGCTGCCGCGCAGGCGCTGCTCCTGGCCCTGGCTCCGCGCCTCGACGCCCCGGCGACCCTGTCGCGCGTCGTCGGACGCCAGTACCCCGGCGAGGACGCGCCGCGCTTCTGCTTCGGGGCGCGCTGGCGCCGCGACGATCCGCGCCCGGCCGAGCCCGTCGCTCCGCCGATCGCCGCCGACCCCGACGCTGTCGCGCCCGCGACCGACCCCGAGCACGCCTGGCTGACCGTGACCCCCGACCCCGGCGTGGTCGAGGTGAACATGGCGCCCGCGCGCACGCTCGCCGAGTTCCTGCGGATGGCGCGCCAGGTCTACGCCGCCGCGGCGGACGCCGGGCTGAGCGCCGTCCGCTACCGCTACAACGGCGAGGCGAACGACAGCGGCGGGGGAGGGCAGATCACGCTCGGCGGCCCGACCCCCGAGCGGAGCCCGTTCTTCCTGCACCCGGGGCTCCTGCCGGGGCTCCTCCGCACCCTCCACCGGCACCCGTCGCTGAGCTTCCGCTTCGCGAGCGAGTGCGTCGGGAGCGCCAGCCAGGGGCCGCGTCCGGACGAGGGGGACCCCCAGCGCTTCGACGAGCTCTGCGTCACCCTCGACCACTTCGCCGCGGCGCCGTGGCCCGAGGACGCCGAGGGGCGGCGGGCGTGGCTGTGGCAGAGCCTGGCCCCGCTCCTCGTGGACGGCTCGGGCAACAGCCACCGCTCCGAGGTGAACATCGAGAAGCTCTGGAACCCGTACTTCCCGGGGCGCGGGCAGCTGGGGCTGGTGGAGCTGCGCGCGCTGCGGATGCCGCCGACGCCGGAGGACCTGGTCGCCGTCGCGGCGCTCTTCCGCGCCGCCGCGGCCCTGGGCG
>SBGO01000757.1 GCA_006226565.1 Deltaproteobacteria bacterium
GCCGAGCCATCCTTGTAAAGGCAGGCCGGGGGTGCGACCCTCCCGGCCATGAGGACTCCAGCGCGTTTTCCCCGGGTGTCGGCACTGCTCGTGGTCCTGCTCGTGCTCTCCGCCGCGACCGAGGCGCGCGCGGCGTGGCCGGCCCCGGCGCGGGCGCAGCGCGGCATCGTCGCGAGCCCTCAGCCGCTGGCGACGCGCGCGGGCGAGGCGATCCTCGCGGCCGGCGGCAGCGCGGTGGACGTCGCGGTGGCGACGAGCCTCGCGGTCGCGGTGACCGAGCCCTACGGCTCCGGGGTCGGCGGCGGCGCCTTCGCGGTCGTCCACGTCGACGGCGAGACCACGACCTTCGACATGCGCGAGACGGCGCCGGCGGCCGCGAGCCGCGACATGTACGTGAAGGACGGGCACGTCGTGCCGGGCGAGAGCACCTGGTCGGCGCGGGCCTCGGGGATCCCGGGCCTCGTCCGCGGCCTGGTCGTGATGCACGCGCGCTACGGGCGCCTGCCGCTCTCGGTCGTGGCGGCGCCGGCCATCAGCTACGCGCGCGACGGCATCCCCGTCACGGAGATGCTCCACGGCGCGCTCGCGTCCTACGGCGAGCGCCTCAACGCGGCCGGCCGCGCGATCTTCCTCGCCCCCTCGGGCGAGCCGTGGCCGGTCGGGACGATCCTGCGCCAGCCGGACCTCGCGCGGACCCTCGAGCGCGTCGTGGCGACCCGCGGCGAGGACTTCTACGTCGGCGAGACGGCCAAGGCGCTCGTCGCGGCGGTGCAGGCCGAGGGCGGGATCTGGACCGCCGAGGATCTCGCCGGCTACAAGGTCGTGGAGCGCCCGCCGGTCACCGGGACCTACCGCGGCTTCGCGGTGCGGAGCATGGGCCCGCCGAGCTCGGGGGGGCTCCTCCTGGTGCAGATGCTGGGCGTCCTCGAGGCCTTCGACGTCAAGGGCCTCGGCTTCGGCAGCGCGAGCTACGTCCACCGCCTCGCCGAGACGACCAAGCGCGCCTTCGCCATGCGCGCCCACGGCCTCGGCGATCCCGACCAGTACGCCGTCGACTGGCAGCGCTTCATCGGGCCCGCCGTCATCGCGCGGCTGCGGGCCCAGGTCGCGGCGGCCGAGCGCGCGACGCCCGCGGCCGACATCGCGGAGGTCGAGGTCAAGCCGACCGAGTCCACGCACACGAGCCACCTCGGCGTGCTCTTCGCGAACGGCGACGCCGTGGCGATGACGCAGACCGTCAACCTCGGCTTCGGCTCGGGGCACGTCGCCGCCGGGACCGGGGTGGTGCTCAACAACGAGATGGACGACTTCTCGGCGCTCCCTGGCGCCCCGAACGCCTTCGGGCTCATCGGCGACGAGGCGAACGCGATCGCCCCCCACAAGCGCCCGCTGTCGAGCATGACGCCGACGATCCTGCTGCGCGACGGCCAGGCCGTCGGCGTCTTCGGGAGCCCGGGCGGCTCGACGATCATCACGACCACGCTCCAGCTCGTCCTCAACTGCGTCGACCACGGGATGGACGCGGGCGAGGCGGCCGGCGCCCCGCGGGTCCACCACCAGTGGTACCCGGACGCCCTGTTCTACGAGCCGTGGGGCCTGTCGCCGGACACGCGCGCGGCGCTCGAGGCGCGCGGGCATACGCTGCAGCTGCGCCACCACCTCGGCAACGGCTCGGCCTTGTGGCGCGCGGCCGACGGCCGACTCGAGGGGGCGGCCGACCCGCGCGGCGAGGGGACCGCGGGCGGGCTCTAGCCGCTTGATTCCGCGAGACGCGTGAACAAGATACCGCGTGCAGCCATCGAGAGGAGGGGAGAGATGCCCGCCAACAGCTACTACGACATCCTCGGGGTCGCCCGGGACGCCAGCGCCGACGAGATCAAGAAGGCGTTCCGGAAGCTGGCGATGCAGTACCACCCGGACCGGAACAGCTCGAAGGAGGCCGAGGACAAGTTCAAGGAGGTCAACGAGGCCTACGCCGTGCTGAGCGACCCGGAGAAGCGGCGCCAGTACGACATGTTCGGCGCCGAGGGCTTCCAGCAGCGCTTCGACCGCGACGACATCTTCCGGAACTTCGACTTCGGCTCGATCTTCGAGGAGATGGGGCTCGGCGGGCGCGGGCGCGGCGGCTTCGACTTCAGCTCGATCTTCGGCGGGCGCGGGCGCGGCGGTGGCGGTGGCGCGCGGCGCGGCGGCTTCAACCCCTTCGGCCAGGGCGGCGCCCCCCAGGGGCCGGTCGCCGGGCGCGACATCGAGATGGAGGTCACCGTCGGCTTCCACGAAGCCTACCACGGGGGCGAGCGGAGCCTGGACATCTCGGGGCCCGACGGGCCCGAGACGATCAGCGTGAAGATCCCGAGGGGCATCAAGAGCGGTCAGACCCTCCGCGTCCGCGGCAAGGGCCATCCGGGCGGTCACGGCGGGCCGCGCGGCGACCTGCGGCTCAAGGTGAGCGTCGCCGATCACCCGCGCTACAAGGTCACCGGCCACGACATCGAGATGGACGTCGAGGTGGCGCTGACCGACGTGGTCCTCGGCGGCACGGCGACCGTCGAGACGCCGGACGGCCAGGAGCACAGCGTGAGGATCCCCGCCGGCACCCAGGCGGGCACCCGGATCCGCATGCGCGACATGGGGATGCCGATGAAGGGCGGTCACGGCGATCTCTTCGCGCGCGTGGTGGTGCGCACGCCGAAGGAGCTCGACGCGGAGCAGCGCGGCCACTTCGAGGCGCTGCGCGCTTCCGGCCTCTAGCCGAGATCCCGCGGTCGGGGCGATCGTCGGCCCACGCGTCGGCGGGCGCCTCGTTCGCTGGGCCCTCGGGGTCCGCGCGAGCGCGTCTCGGCCCCAGAACGAGGGGCCGCCGCGGGGCTCCGCCGCGGGGCTTCGGAGCGCGCAGGGGACGTCGTCGTGGCGGTCCGCTCGACGGTCGGCGGGCGAAGGTGCACCCTGGTCCTACGAGAGCTCGCGTTCCGCCGGGTCGATTGCTTCGAGGCGCGTGCCGGTGGCCCGTCTCTCCAGCCTCTCTGCTCAAGAAAGCGCGCGCGAACGCCGACGAACGAGGGGGCACGAGGAGTGATGCGCATGGCTGCACCGGATCCGATCCCGCGACGCGCGCCCTACCATGACATCGAGGGCCGACTGCGCCTGCCGATCGATCCGCGCGACACGCCGGAGCTGATGCCCACCGCGGGCGTCGCGGCGATCCTCGACGCGGTCGCGACGGGCGCGAGCGTCGAGCGGCTGGTCGCCCTGGGCGAGGCCGAGGCGAGCGTGGCGGAGCGGCTCCTGGCGATCGCGCGGAGCCCGCTCCTCGGCGTCGGCCGCGAGGTGAGCGGCGTCGGCGAGGCGGTGGCGCTGCTCGGCGCCCCGGCGCTGCGTGACGCGGCGCTGTGGGTGACGATGGCGCGGATCGGCGCGCAGACCACGCCGCCCCCGTTCAACATCGATCGCTACTGCGGCCACGCCATGGTGCGGGCCTCCATCACCTTCGCCGGGGCGTGGCGGGCGGGCTACGAGTCGCCGCGCGAGGCGTTCACCGCGAGCCTCCTCCAGGACTTCGGGGTCGTCGTGATGGGGCTCCTGTGCCCCGACCGCGCCGCCGAGATCGACCTCTGCCAGGAGCACCCGGAGGGCGAGCGGCTCCTGTGGGAGCGCGCCCTCTTCGGCGGCTCCCACGCCGAGGTCTTCGCGCCCTTCGGCGAGGCGTGGCGGCTGCCCATCGGGATGGCGCGCGCCCTCGCCAGCCACCACGACGAGGTCATCGCGCTCCCCAACCGCCGGACCCAGCGCCTCGCGGAGCTGCTGCGCCTGGCCGACGCCGTCGCCGACCTCTGCGCGGCGGGCGCCTCGGAGCAGACGCTGGCGCGCGCGCGCACCAAGATCGGCGCGCTCCGCAGCCGCACCCCGATGACCCTCGCCGCGCTCATGGCCGAGGCGGTCGTGTGCGCGCCCGAGCTCGCGCGCGCCGCGGACGTGCCGGTCCCGCCGATCTGCACCCTCGAGGAGGTGATCGGCGCCCCGACCAAGGCGCCGCGGGCGCTCCGCGCGGTGCGTGGCCTCGGCGCCCGGGGGATCCTCACCACCGCCGAGCCGACGCTGCGGGTCGAGCAGCTCCGGCGGGAGAAGGAGCACCTCGCGCGCGAGCTGCGCGTCAACCGGGCGCGGGTGTCGCAGCTCAGCCAGGTGGACGCGGTGACCGGCGCGTCGAGCCGACGCGAGCTCGCGCGCCTGCTCGTCAAGATGATCGCGGACCCCGCCCGCACGGGGCCGCTCAGCGTCGTGCTCGTCGAGCTCGAGGACGCGGTCGCCGAGGCGGGCGGCGGCGCCGCGGGGGACGCGCTCCTGCGCGAAGCGGCCGTACGCATGCGGGCGACGCTGCGCGTCGAGGACGTCATCGGTCGCATCGGCTCGGACACGCCGGCCTTCGGTCTCCTCCTGCCGGGCTGCGCCGCGGCGGACGGGCCGGCGGTGGCCGCGCGGCTGGTCGAGCGCCTGCGCTTCGCGCCCACGGGGAGCGGGGCGGAGGTCCCGATCACCGTTCAGCTCGGCGGGACGACGGTCCCGGTCGGGGTCGAGCCCGCCATCGAGGACCTCGTCGCCGCGTGCGAGCAGGCCGTCGAGGACGGACGCCGGGACGGCGCTACCGTCCGGTGGTGTGCCCTCGAGTCGGGCGATCCCGACGGCTGAGGCGCGTCGGCCGGGGCCGCCGAGGTCACCGCGGGACGTGGGGGGCGTGAGACCCGGGCGACGGTCCTCGGCCACCGCTTCGCCCCGCCGCAGATCCGGGTTAGGGTCATTGTCGGTCACCTAGGGATAACCCTATGAGATCGAATATATCTTTCCACCACGGAGGCCACGGAGGGCACGGAGGATGTGGGCCCGCTCGAGCCGAAACTCCGAGCGCGACCCGCTCCCCCCTCCGTGAGCTCCGTGCTCTCCGTGGCAAGAAGCCGTGCCGGTTCAGCGCCTTGTGGTCTATCGAATCGGCATTGGGGTTGGGGTGCGGGGGATGGTTGAGCACAGGGACCAGCGCTGGCGCGTCGGGGACGTCACCGTGACGGTGGTGATGGAGACGACCGATCGGATGGGCGGCGAGTTCGTGCGCCGCAACGTCATCCCCGACGCGACCCGTGAGCGGCTGGCAGCGCTCCCGTGGCTGGCGCCGGACTGGCTCGACGCCGCGGGGGATCCCTACCTCGTGACCCAGGCCTTCGTGCTCCAATCGGGCGGCGTCACCATCGTCGTCGACACCTGCCTCGGCGACGACAAGGAGCGTCGGAACCCGGCGTTCCACGCGCTGAAGACCGGGTTCCTCGAGCGCCTCGCCGCGGCCGGCGTCGCCCCGGAGGCCGTGGACGTGGTGCTCTGCACCCACCTCCACTTCGATCACGTCGGCTGGAACACGCGCTGGGACGGTGCGCGCTGGGTCCCGACCTTCCCGCGGGCGCGCTACCTCTTCGCGCGCGTCGAGTGGGAGCACTGGGGCGCGCACGGCGGCCTCGACTACGTGCTGAACGACTCGGTCCGCCCGGTCTTCGCCGCGGGGCTCGCCGACCTCGTCGAGACGGACCACGTCGTGACGCCCGAGGTCGCGCTCGTGCCGACCCCCGGCCACACGCCGGGGCACGTGTCGGTGCGCATCCGCTCGCGCGGCGAGGAGGCGCTGGTCACCGGCGACATGATCCATCACCCCTGCCAGGTGGGGCACCCCGAGTGGACCGGGCCCGCGGACAGCGACCGGGCGCTGGCCCACGCCACCCGGGCCGCGGCCCTCGAGGACGCGGCGGCGCGCGACGTGCTGGTCCTCGGCACGCACTTCGCGGCG
>SBGO01000764.1 GCA_006226565.1 Deltaproteobacteria bacterium
TTGTGGGTGGCGGTCGCGATCCTCGTGGTGCTCGTGGTCGCCGGTGCCGTCCTCGCGCAGCTGGTGCTCGCGGGGTTGGCGCTCGCCGGGGCCGTCGGGCTGGCGGTCGCCGCGCTGCGACAACGCCAGGCGCGGCGGAGCACTCCGGCGCCCGATGCGAGCACGGCGGAGGCGCGGTTCGCGCAGCTGGCGAAGGCGGCGGGGTTCGCCGCGTCGCCGAGCCGCGGCGAGATCGAGGTCGCGCTCGAGGCGACGAAGGAGGCGCTCGCGAGGCTCGAGCGCGAGGAGGAGCGGGCGGCTGCGGGGGCGGATGCCGAGCGCAGGGCGGCTGAGGCCCAAGAGGCGCTCGCGAATGCCGAGCGTGCGCACGGCGAGCGGGCGCGGGAGCTCACGGAGGTCCTGCGCGCTCTGAACGTCCCCGCGGGCGCAGACCGAGCGCTGGCCTTGGCCTGGTTGGAGACGGCGATGCAGCTCCGAGCGACGTCGACGAAGCTCGCCGAGCTGCGTCGGGAGCTGCAGGGGATTCGCGGCCGGATCACTGAGCTCCGCGCCGCCGTCGAGCGTGTCGTGGGGCGGCGGCTCGCGAGCGACGAGGCGATCGCGCCGGCGCTGCGGGCGCTGAGGGCGCAGCGGAACGAGGCGGACGCGCGGGATGAGGCGCTGCGCAGGGCGAACGCGAGCGTCGAGCACGCGCGCCGCGCCGTCGAGGAGGCGCAGGAGCGGGCGCAGCGGGCGGCTGCGGAGAGCGCGGTGCCGCCCGAGGTTCGGGCGGATTGGGAGGCGTGGGTGAAGGTCCGGGGGCTCCCGATGGCCGAACCAGACGCCGTCTATGTGGAGCAGGTGCGGGCGGCGGTCGCGGTGAGCGCGTGGCGGCAGCGGCGCGACGCCGCGCGGGCAGAGCTGGCGCGGCTGACGGCGAAGGTTCGGCCGTTCCGTGAGCGCGTGTTGGCGCTCGCGCAGGCGCTGGAGATCCCCGACGATCTCGCGGAGCGCGATCTCGGGGGTGCCGTCGAGCAGCTCCGCGAGAGGGCGAGCGCGTGGCGCAAGGAGAAGGTGCGCCGAGCCGAGCTCGGGGTGGCGCGGTCGAAGGCCGTCGCCGAGCGGCAGCGGGTTGAGGCGGCGTTGGGTCAGGCGGAAGGGCGGGCGCAGAAGCTAACCGACGCGCTCGCGGCCTTCGGACGCTGGCGGGAGGCGGCCGCTGCGCCGAAGACGCTGATGCCGGAGGACGCGCTCGCGTGGGTCGAGCGTGTGCGGACCGCGCAGCGCCTCGTCGCGGATCAGGCGGTCGTCGTCGCCGGCGCGCAGCGCTGCGTGTCGGACGTCGCAGCCTTCGTCGCGCGCGTGGCCGAGCTCGCGCGCGGCCTCGCGGTGCCTGTGCGCGAGGACCTGGTGGCCGTCGGGATGTGGCTTCGCGAGCGGAAGGTGGCCCTGGACGGGACCCGCCGTGCGTTGACGCAGCGTCAAGAGCGCGCGACCCGGGTGCACGAGGCGGATCGGGCCCGTGGTCTCGCACGCACGACGGCGCGGCGGCTCGAGCAGGAGTGGCGGAGCGCGGCGTCGGACGTGGGCTGTGGTGATGACGTCACGTGGGAGACGCGACTAGCTGCCGAGGAGCGCCTCGACGAGCTCACGGCCGAGCGGCGAGCGGCCGAGGCCGAGCTGCGCGGCGCGCTCGGCGGCGAGTGGGCCGACGAGGCGCGGTGGGCGCGGTGGTCCGGCGTGGGCGGAGAAGGCTTCGACCAGCACCTGGCCACGCTGTCGGACACGCTGGCGCAGCTGGACGGCGAGCTCGAGCGCACGGACGAGGCGCGGGCCGAGCTTCAGGCGCAGGCGACGAACCTTGAGAAGGCCGCCGATGTGATCGCGCTGGAGATGCAGCTCGAGGCGGCGCAGGTCCGGCTGGATGCGGCGAAGCGGGAGTGGTGGCGACTTCGCATCGCGCGCCATCTCCTGCAGGAGACGTTCGAGAAGTATCGTCGAGAGCGCCAGCCCGATGTGATCAAGCGGGCGTCGGAGTGGTTCGCGAGCGCGGCGGCCGGGGCGTACGCCGCGCTCGATGTGGACGACGAGGCGGGCGGTCTTCGCATCGCGTTGCGGGGACAGGACGGCGACGAGCATCCGGCCGAGCAGCTGAGCACGGGGACGACCGCGCTGCTGTACCTGTGCCTGCGCCTGGCGCTGGCGGTCGACCAGGCGGGGCGCACGGCGTCCGTGCCCATCCTGCTCGACGACGTCCTGGCCCACTTCGATCCCGAGCGCGCCGAGGCTGCGGCGCGGCTGCTCGTCGAAGTCGCGAGATCGGTCCCCGAGCTGCAGCTCGTCCTCTTCACGTGTCGTCCGGAGACGGTGGAGAGCCTTCGGGGGGCGGCGCCCGGCGTCAAGGTGCTGGAGCTCGCGCGCTGGGCCGGGGCCGATTGTCCGGTGTCGCGATCTGGGGCGGGAGCGACGACATCGCGCTCGTCGGCGCCTGCGGTCAGGAGCGAGGTGCCGGCCTCGACTTCGGAGCCGGATGAGCATCTCGCCGAGCTCCGCGAAGACGCCGTGCAAGTCCTGCGTGAGCGGGGTGAACCCCTTGCGAAGTCGGACTTCCTCGACGAGCTCGGGCTCGATGAGTCCGAATGGAACGCGCTTCGAGGGCTCCTCGAGGGCGACGACCGTGTCGTGTCCAGTGGGCGCGCCCGCGGTCGCAGGTACACGCTCGCGTAGCGGCGGCCTCGCCCGGGGCACCTTCATACGGACAAACGGTTCCGGCGTTCACGGTTTCGCGGTAAGAGACGCGCCCCGCGGGTGCTCCAGCTTCCGCGGGACCGCCACTAGACCGGACCCCGCTCATGCTGCGTATCGACAACCTCTCGCTTCGTCACGGGTCGCAGATCCTCTTCGTGGACGCCTCGCTCACCGTTTTCCGCGGCGAGAAGGTGGGACTCGTCGGGCCGAACGGGGCCGGGAAGTCGACCGTCTTCCGGCTCATCATGGGCGAGGACGAGCCCGACGCCGGCCAGGTCATCGTCGAGAAGCGCACCGTCATCGGCCACTTCAGCCAGCAGGTCGGCGAGATGAGCGGCCGGAGCGTCCTCGAGGAGGTCATGGCGGGCGCCGGCGAGGTCTCCGACGTGCGCCACGAGCTCCACGCCCTCGAGCTGGCGCTGGCCGACCCCGACCAGGCCGACCAGCTCGACACCCTCATCGAGCGCTTCGGCGAGGTCCAGGCCCGCTTCGACGACCTCGACGGCTACGCCCTCGAGGCCCGCGCCCGCGAGATCCTCGCCGGCCTGAGCTTCCGCCCGGACGCCGTCGACGGCGACGTGGGCCGCCTCTCCGGCGGGTGGAAGATGCGCGTGGCGCTGGCCCGCATCCTCCTCATGCGCCCCGATCTCCTCCTCCTCGACGAGCCGACCAACCACCTCGACATCGAGTCGATCGTCTGGCTCGAGCGCTTCCTCCGCGACTTCGACGGCGCCGTCGTCCTCGTCTCTCACGACCGCGAGTTCATGAACCGCCTCGTCACCAAGATCGTGGAGATCGACGAGGGCGCGCTCAACTCCTGCACCGGCGACTACGACTTCTACGAGCGCCAGCGCGCGCTCGCCGACCAGCATCAGGAAGCCCAGCACGCCCGCCAGCAGGCCATGCTCGCCAAGGAGGAGGCGTTCATCGCCCGCTTCAAGGCGCGCGCCAGCCACGCCTCGCAGGTGCAGTCGCGGGTCAAGAAGCTCGACAAGATCGACAAGATCGAGCCCCCGCGCCGCCGCAAGGTCATCAAGATGGAGCTCCGCCAGCCACCGCGCTCAGGCGATGACGTGGTCAAGCTCACCGGCGTCCACAAGGCCTACGGTCCGCTCGTGATCTACGACGGCCTCGACTTCCTCGTCCGCCGCCGCGAGCGCTGGTGCGTCATGGGGGTCAACGGCGCCGGCAAGTCCACGCTCCTCAAGATGATCGCCGGGGCGAGCGCGCCCGACGCGGGGACCGTCGACATCGGCGCCAGCGTCCGCATGGGCTACTTCGCGCAGCACGCGATGGAGATCCTCAAGCCGACGCTCACCGTGCTCGAGACCCTCGAGTCCGCCTACCCGACGGCCAACGGCACGGCGCTCCGGACCTACCTCGGGACCTTCGGCTTCTCGGGCGACGACGTCGACAAGCGCGTCGATATCCTTTCGGGCGGCGAAAAGGCGCGCGTCGTGCTCGCCGAGATGCTCTACGACCCGCCGAACCTGCTGGTCCTCGACGAGCCGACCAACCACCTCGACCTGGACACGAAGGCGCGCCTCGTCGAGGCCCTGGCCGACTTCGAGGGGACGCTCGTCTTCGTCTCCCACGACCGCCACTTCCTCCGCGCGGTCTCGACCCGCGTCCTCGAGCTCGGCCCCGAAGGCCCCCACGTCTACCCGGGCACCTACCCCGAGTACATCGCCGCGACCGGCCACGAGGCGCCCGGCGTCAACTGAGCGCAGCGTATTGGTCCTCCGATCCGCAACTGCGTCGCGCGCGACGCACGAGGGCGCCGTTTCGAGGGCAAGTGCGAAATCTTGTTCGCGATCAAGATGCTCGTGACGGGCATAACTCTCTGAAGTTATGCGATGTCATGGGTTGGTCCCGCGTTTGCATCTTCGGCCGCGAGCTCGACAACCGTCGAGGCGCACGGGAGGTCAGGATGCACGCGGTCACGTCCCTCGAGAGTCTTCGGCAGGTCTACCCCAAGGCGCAGATGGCGTCGCTCACGTTCGACGTGGCATGTACGCCCCAGACGTTCTACGACGTCGTCTCGGACTACGAGGCCTACCCGCAGTTCGTGCCGAACCAGCGCGCCGGGCGGATCCTGCGGCGCGACCGTGGCGTCCCGACGGAGCGCTTCAACGTCGCGATGGAGCTGTCGCTGGTCGGCAAGGCCGTCCGCTACGAGCTGGTCGCCGAGGGCGTCCCCGGGCACTCGCTCGTCTGGAGCCTCGTCTCCGGTGACTTCATGAAAGAGAACGCCGGCGCCTGGCTGCTCGACGCGCTCCCCAACGGGCACACTCGCGCCACCCTCCAGATGATCATCGTCCTCAAGGGCTGGCTCCCCGGCCCCGTCGTCAACAGCCTCCTCACCAAGACCTACCCGACGACCGTCGACGCGTTCAAGGCCGAGGCGGAGCGCCGCGCGACGATCTGACGGCGGCACATCGGACAGAAGACGCGATTGCAGCAATCGCTGCGAACGCTGCGCTGGGCGGGCTATCGAGACTCGAAAACGGGAGGGCGCCGGGCTGGTGTGTTCACAGCGTGAACAGTGGCCAGCCCGGATGTCCCTGCGAGCCTTTGCGTACAGGCTCTGGCGTCGTTGGATGGTGGAGGCGCGGGGAGTCGAACCCCGACAGGACACTCACGTAACTCAAGGCGCTGACTCGGTTTTCCCAATACCTGTCACGCGTTACTGAAGGGGGCGTCACCCCTTCAGACCCCTGCATTCCCATCGAGACCTACGAGCTTCGGACACAGGGTGGTCACAAGAGACCGCCCCTGTGTCCGGCGCCAACGTCGGCCTGTACATACACGGATTGGCGCCTTCGCGACCATTCAACCCACCGAATCAATGGAGGAACCGATGTCGACCCCCACCCCCGATGGTGATGGCACGATCACCGTCGGCCAGGCGCGGCGCCTGAACATCGCAGATCCGAAGAAGGTCCCGGAGACGCTCAACCGCGTCGCGCGCTGGATGCTCACGGGGGCGATCCGGCCGGACCTCGCCCGGACCTTCGCCTACCTGGCCCAGGTCGCCGTACGAGCGTCCGACGTCGCCGACCTCGCCGAGCGTCTCGACGCCCTCGAGGCCGC
>SBGO01000474.1 GCA_006226565.1 Deltaproteobacteria bacterium
GCCTCGAAGAAGTTGTAGCGCATGATCTCGGAGCCGTCGTCGGCGCAGAGGATCACGGAGCCGGCCTTACGCTCGACCTTCCCGTCGATGACGGCCTTGCGCCAGTCCCACAGCTCGGTCGTGTTGATGTAGCCGCGCTTCAGGACGATGTTCGAGTACTTCGTGCGGCCCGGGCGCTTGCGGAGGATGATGTCCTCGCCGTCCTGGTACTCGACGATCTCCGTCTCGCTGTCGAGACCCTCGACGTTACGGAACGCGCCCTGGGTCACGCCCTCGATCTCGACCTTGAAGTTGAAGTTACCAATGTGGTCATGGGGCCGACGGTTCGGCATAGGTCATCCTCCAAAGATGGACTCGACGGGGAACCCGGGACCGCCCCGGGTCCCCGCGAGCCTTTCAAGAAACTGCTACTCGCTGACGTCGCCGCCGGACGGCATCTGGCCGATGCGGAAGACGACGAACTCGGCCGGCTTCACCGGGCACATGCCGATCTCGCAGATCAGCTGGCCGGCGTCGATGACCTCGGGCGGGTTGGTCTCCTCGTCGCACTTGACGTAGAAGGCCTCCTCCGGGGTCTTGCCGAAGAGGGCGCCCTGGCGCCAGAGGCGCATCAGGAACGCGGTGAGGTCACGGGTGATGCGCTTCCAGAGGCGCTGGTCGTTCGGCTCGAAGACGGCCCACTGCGTGCCGATCTCGATGGACTGCTCGACCATGTTGAAGAGACGGCGGACGTTGATGTAACGCCAGCTCGCGTCCGACGAGATGGTACGGGCGCCCCACACGCGGATGCCGCGGTTGGTGAACGAACGGATGCAGTTGATCCCCTTCGGGTTGAGGATGTCCTGCTCACCCTTGGTGATGTTGTAGCGGAGGCCGAGGGCGCCGCGAACCAGCTCGTTCGCCGGGGCCTTGTGGACACCACGCTCTCCATCGCTGCGGGCGTAGATGCCGCACATGTAGCCGCTCGGCGGCTGGAAGACGTTGCCCTTGTAGGGGTCGTAGACCTCGATCCACGGGAAGTAGTAGGCGCCGTACTTGGAGTCGCGCGGCTTCGGGAGCTTGTCGACGCCGCCCTTCTCGATGACCTCGGGGCTGTCGAGCACCGCGAAGCGGTAGCGCATGTTCTCGCAGTGCGAGAGCACGGCGTCCTGGATCGCCGGGTCGGTCTGGCCGGGGGCCGAGACGATGTTGATCTCCTCGACGTCCTCGAAGGCCTTGAGGCCGGTACGGGTGCCGGGGCCGTTGTCGGAGCCGATGTAGAGGGCGGCCTTCGAGGCGACCTTCTTCTCGGGATCGCCGGAGCCGACGTTCAGGACGAAGCAGCGGCCGCCGCCGTTGTTGAAGAAGCCGTAGACCGCGTGCGCGAGGTACTCGCTGTGCTGGAAGTCACCGAAGTGCTTCGTGAACTGACTCCAGTTCGTGCAGAAGACCGGCTCGTTGACCGGGCCCACGCTCGCCTCACCGATGAAGCCCACGGTGCTCGTGCCGACCATCTCGAGCGGCTTGGTTCCGCGGTCGACCTCTTCAACGTAAACACCAGGGGACAGGTAGCTCGTCGCCATGTGCAGTTCCTTCCAGTGTGATGACGCTCGCGCGTCGCTTGAACCCCTCGCGGGGCGGTTTCACACCGGCCTGGACTCCGTCATCTGCGTGAGGGTTGTGGCCAGCCGAACCCGAGGGTTCGTGTCTTGCCGGACCAGAGCGTGTTGTCGTTCAACGCGTCCGGGTCACAGCAAGATCCTTGCCAGTCACGCGCCGCACCTCCGGCGACTTCCGATCGGACTCGATACGGAAGCGCACGAAGTAGTAGACGGCAGGCCGGATCTCCTCGTTCATGCTGCGCCAGAAGCTCAGCACGTCGTTAAAGTCGTATTGAAGGTTCGGGTAGACGTTGACCTTGTCGTCGGGGAAGAAGCTGTCTCCCTTCAACAACTCGTGGGTCAAGATCGGGTTCTCGAGCAGGGTCTTCACCGCCAGCCCCGTGAGGAGGTTCTCCTCGGCCGGCGAGTTGCCCCAAACGCTGATGATGTAGTGGGCCATCATGTGCACCGGGGCGTCCCGGTAGTACTCCACGATGCGCCCATCCTTCATGTAGGAGGACACGAGGGTCTGGGAACGCTCACGGTACCGCTGGTCGAAGGCCAGGTGGTACATGTAGCAGTTCACCGTCGGCAGGTTCTTGATGTTGTCCTTCTTGGGCTTGTCCACGGAGATGTTCACCGTGGTAAAGCCGGCACTCTTGAAGGACTCCTCGAACAGCGCCTTGAGCGTCTCGCCGATGTCCTTGATGACTTCGAACTGGCTCATCCAGAACCCGTTTTGTGGCCGGTAGACATCGCCCGCTCCATCGCGGTCGAGCTGGACCGTCCGTGTCGAGTGGGCGCACGGTAACAAGCGCCTCGGGGGGTGTCAAACGGACCCAAGGCGACGTTTTCATTGAAAAATCGGCGTTTCTCCGGGGGCTGCGCGCGCGATTTTCGATTTTTTTTGGTGAGCAAGCACGCGACGCGGTGCGTCAGAGCTGCGTTATCGGCGGTTTGGCGCCGCCTCGGAACGGCTGGCCCGGTGTCGCGAGTCCCCACGTGGGGTTGATTGACCCCGGTCGGCCGATGAGCGCGCCGCGCCCCCAAACGACGCGAGCCCGGTCGCGGGGGCGGCCGGGCTCGTGACGTGGCGGATCGGGGGAACGATCAGAAGTCGGGCGTCGGCGCCCCACCCCCACCGCTGCCGGTCTGGATCTCGAAGGTGTAGACGCTCGCCCCGTCGCTCGCGGAGATCTCGAGGAAGTAGGCGCCGGCCTTGAGCTTGATCGGTCCGAGCTGCTCCTCGCGCTGCCCCTTGCCGTGCTTCATCGCGGTGAGCTTCTGCCCGAGCTCGTCGCGGATCGTCATCGAGACGGCCACGCTGGGCTCGTCCCACCAGAAGTGGACGGTGACCTTCGCGGTGTCCTCGAGCTCGAACTTCTTCCAGTCGGTGTTGTCGCCTTGCTCGGCGCTCACGCGATCGTCCACGGGGCCGTCGACGCGCACCTCACGCGCCTCGCCGCGGGATCCGTCCCCGCCGGTGTTCTCGTCGAAGCCGGGGCCGCAGGCGACGAGCAGGGTCGCGAGCGGAAGCAGCGTGATCATCTTGCGCATTCGCATGGTTCCTCCACGTGGGGCGTCGGCGTTGTTGTACCGTGGCCGGGAACTTTTGGCGACCGGTGTCGTCCCATGCTTCACGGGCCCGCGCCCGACGGATCGCCGGACGAACGAGGAGGATGGGTGAGCGGCGCCGACCCCCGAGCGAACGACGACCGCGCGCTGGTCGCACGCTGCCTCGCGCACGAGCGCGCGGCCTGGGACGCGTTCGTCGTGCGCTTCAGCCGGCTCATCTACGGCGTGATCCACGAGACGCTGCGCCGTCACGGCGGAGCGCGCGACGACGAGGTCGTCGACGAGCTCTTCCACACGGCCTTCCTCGCGCTCTACGAGAACAACTACAAGCGGCTGCGGCAGTGGAGCGGGCGTTGCTCGCTGGCGAGCTGGATTCGCCTCGTGACCTCTTCGGTGGTGATCGACCAGCTCCGCCGTCGGCGCCCGATGACGCCGATCGACACCGTCGGGGCCGAGGGGCCGGTCCCCGACTACCTCGTCGACGGCGCGAAGCCTCCGGTCGAGGTCCTCGTCGACGCGGAGCGGGCGATACGCGTCCGGGAGGCGCTCGAGAGCCTGGCGCCCGCCGACCGCGAGCTGCTCCTGCTGCTCTACCGGGACGATCACAGCCCCGCGGAGATCGCCGAGCGCCTCGAGATCAAGCCGGGCGCCCTCTACACCCGCAAGAACCGGGCATTGCAGCGGCTCCGGGAGGCCTTCGAGCGTGTCCCCGAAGTGGGGCGACACGCCCGCGGGGAAACCGGGCGTGAGGATCCGGAAGCTCGTCCGTCTATGGACCTGACGGACGCGACCGCGCCCGAGGACGAGCCCGAACGACCGATGGAGGGAGCCGATGGCAACTGACGAGGATCTGGAGGTCAGAGGCCAAGCGGCGCTGGAGCGCGATCTGGCCCACGCCCTCGACGCCGACCGGGAGCGACCCCGGACGGCCGTCGGCCGGCTCCTCGCGCACGGCTTCGGCGGGCGCGAGGCGTTTCCGAGCGGCGCCCGCGGCGACGCGCTGCTCACCCGTGCGCGCGCCATCTACCAGCCCCAGCGCCCGGGCGTGCTGCGGCTCGTATTGCGCCAGATCCGTGGAGCGCTGGAGGTCGTGGAGGCGCTGGGCGACCTCCTCGAGCCGGTCCCGGCCCGCGGCGACGACCACGAGGGCGTGCTGGTGCGTCAGCGCTTCGGCGACCGCGAGGTCACCGCGCACGTCAGCGCGTCCGAGGCGCCGCGCTTCGTGGTGACCCTCGACCTCTGGGGCGAGCCCGCGACGAGCCGGACGCGCGTCAGCCTGTTCCGGGGGGATCGCGAGCTCGTCAGCGAGCATCCGCGCTCGGGCCGCGTCATGCTCCCGGAGGTTCCGCCCGGCGACTACCGCGTGGTCCTGACCGACGGCGGCGAATACGTCGGCGAGCTTGACCTCACTTTCACGTCGGCGGCAGCATGATCGTCGCGTAGGAGCGAACCGCGATGCCGCACGCCTCACACCGCCTCGTCCTCGATCTGAGCTACGCCAACGGCGAGCTCCGGGCGACGGTGACCCACTCGGGGCCGAGCCTCGCCCCGGTGCAGACCTGGGCCTCCCGCGCGGTGGACCTCGACGACGTCCGCGCGCAGTACGGGCGCGTGACGGCGGTGCTCAACCGCGCGAATCGCTGGGGCGACATGGACCAGGGGTCGCGCGACCTCCTGCGCCAGCGGGGGCGCCTCCTCTTCGACACCCTCTTCCCGGGACCGATCAAGGAGCTGCTCCGACAGCTCGGCGGCGGCGAGCTGACGCTCGTCCTCGACGAGGCGCTGGTCTTCGTGCCGTGGGAGCTGATGCACACCGGGACCGGCTTCCTGGGCCTCGACTGGGCGGTCGGGCGGGTCGTGCGCACGCCGCGCGCGATCCTCGGCGGCGCGCGGCCGGAGCCCGAGAAGACCTGGCGGATGCTCATCCTCTGCGACCCGCGGGGCGACCTGATGGGCTCGTACTACGAGGGCATCACGCTCCGCGACGAGCTCGACAGCGAGCGCACGCACCTCGCCATCGATCTGCGGAGCTCCGAGGTCGGCGTCGGCGAGGTCAAGCAGCTCATCCGCGAGTACGACCTCATCCACTACGCGGGCCACGCCGAGATCCACCCCGGGCGACCCGCCGACAGCGGCTGGCTCCTCTCCGACGGCGTGCTCTGTCCGAACGACCTGCTCGACCTCGCGGGCGGCCCGTCCTTCCCGCGCATCGTCTTCTCGAACGCGTGCCGCTCCGGCCGCGTCGACGGCCCGCTCGTGCCGAGCGACCACGGCGAGGCGATCTACAGCGTCGCCAACGCGTTCCTGCTCTCCGGCGTCCATCATTATATTGGAACGCTGTGGGACGTACCCGACGAGCCCGCCTGCCACTTCGCCCTCGCCTTCTACGAGTCCCTCTCGCACGGGGCCTCGCTCGGCGCGGCGGCACGGGACGCGCGCCAGGCCCTCTGCCGGCGCTACGGCGGAGACACCGTGCTGTGGGCCAGCTACGTCCTCTACGGCGACCCCTCGGTGCGCTCCTTCGCCCAGGACGCGCGCCCGCACGCCCCCGCGACCGGCACGCCCACGCCCCTGCGGATCGACCGACCCGCCGAGCCCGCGCCGCGCTCGACCGCCGCGCCCACA
>SBGO01000104.1 GCA_006226565.1 Deltaproteobacteria bacterium
CCCGCGAGACCGTCGGCGGGCGGGCCCAGCGCAACGGCGGCGCCTACACCGCGCCCGAGCCCGACGACGACAGCGCCCTCGCGCGCTTCGCCATCGACCTCACCGCGCGCGCCGGCGCCGGCCGCCTCGACCCCGTCATCGGGCGCGAGGACGAGATCCGCCGGCTCATGGAGGTCCTGTGCCGGCGGCGGAAGAACAACCCGGTCCTCGTCGGCGAGCCCGGGGTCGGCAAGACCGCCATCATCGAGGGCCTCGCCCAGCGCATCGCCGCGGGCGACGTGCCCGACGCGCTCCGCGGCCGCCGCCTGATGGCCCTCGACATGGGCAGCGTCCTCGCGGGCGCCAAGCTGCGCGGTGACTTCGAGGAGCGGATGAAGAACATCCTCTCCGAGATCCGCGCCGCCGAGGGGCAGATCCTCCTCTTCATCGACGAGCTCCACACCATCGTCGGCGCCGGCGGCAGCTCGGGGGGCGCCATCGACGCCGCCTCGCTGCTCAAGCCCGCCCTCGCGCGCGGCGAGCTCCACTGCCTCGGCGCCACCACCGTCCGCGAGTACCGCCAGTCGGTCGACAAGGACCCGGCGCTCGCGCGCCGCTTCCAGACCATCGCCGTCGACGAGCCCGGCTTCCAGGAGAGCCTCAGCATCCTGCGCGGCCTGAAGGAGCGCTACGAGGTCCACCACGGCGTGCAGATCACCGACGACGCGCTGCTCGCCGCGGTGCGCATGTCGACTCGCTACGTCTCCGACCGCTTCCTGCCCGACAAGGCCCTCGACCTCGTGGACGAGGCGGCCAGCCGGCTCCGCCTCGAGACCGACTCGCTGCCCCTCGAGATCGACGAGGTGCGGCGCCGCCTCACCCAGCTCGAGGTCGAGCACAAGGCGCTCACCCGCGAGGGCTCGGCCAGCGCGCTGGTCCAGCGCGACCTCGTCACGCGCGAGATGGACGAGCTCCGGGTGCAGCTCGACGGCTACACCGAGCGCTGGAAGCGCGAGCGCGACATCGTCGCCCGCCTCCGCCAGGTGAAGGAGGAGATCGACTTCCTCCACCGCGGCGAGGAGGCCGCGACCCGCGCCGGAAACCTCAACGACGCCGCGGAGATCCGCTTCGGGAAGCTCCCGGGCGCGCGCCGCCAGCTCGCCGCCATCGAGGGCGAGCTCGCGGTCGTCCAGAAGGACGGCGGCTGGATCAAGGACTCCGTCAACAGCGACGACGTCGCGGGGGTCGTGTCCGCGTGGACGGGGATCCCGGTCACGCGCCTCGCCCAGGACGAGGCGACCAAGCTCCTCGAGCTCGACAAGCGCCTGTCCGGGCAGGTCATCGGCCAGGACGAGGCCGTGCGCGCCGTCGCCAACGTGATCCGGCGCTCGCGCTCGGGCATCCAGGACCCCAAGCGGCCCCTCGGCTCGCTGCTCTTCCTCGGCCCGACCGGCGTCGGCAAGACCTACCTCGTCCAGCGCGTCGCGACCGAGCTCTTCGACGACCCCAACGCCATGATCCGCATCGACATGTCGGAGTACATGGAGAAGCACGCCGTGGCGCGCCTCGTCGGGGCGCCGCCGGGCTACGTCGGCTTCGAGGAGGGCGGGCAGCTGACCGAGGCCGTCCGCCGGCGCCCGTTCTCCATCGTGCTCCTCGACGAGGTGGAGAAGGCCCACAACGAGGTCTTCGACCTGCTCCTCCAGGTGCTCGACGAGGGGCGGCTCACCGACTCGATGGGGCGCGTGGTCTCGTTCAAGAACACGCTCATCGTGATGACCTCGAACCTCGGCTCGGAGGCCATCGTCGAGCTCGCCGACGCCCCCGAGGAGGTGATGCGCGCGAAGGTGCTCGAGGCGCTCTTCGGCTTCTTCCGCCCCGAGATGCTCAACCGCATCGACGACACCGTCATCTTCCGGCGCCTCAACCGCGAGCACATCGTCCAGATCACGCGGCTCCAGCTGAAGAGCCTCGCGAAGCGCCTCGTCGACAAGAACCTCACCATCACGTTCAGCGACGCCGCGCTCGACGTGATCGCCGCCGAGGGCTTCGACCCGGCCTTCGGCGCCCGCCCCGTGAAGCGCTCCATCCGGCAGCTCGTGGAGGACCCGCTCTCGTACCGGATCATCGCCGGCGACTTCCGGGGCGCGAGCGGGATCGCGGTGGACGCGGCGCCGGCCGGCTCGGAGACGCGCTTGTCGTTCACGGCGGTCGCCGAGGGCGAGTCGGTCGAGTAGGCTCACCGCGCCATGTACGTGAACGTCCCGTGGCGTGGGCCGGACCGCGCCGGCCGCCCGCTCGAGCTCCGCGAGGCCGATCGCCGCGACGCCGCGCGCTATCTCGAGCACATCGCCCTCATCGTCGCCGAGACGCCGTTCATGCTTCAGGGGCCCGAGGACGCGCTCCCCGACATCGGCGAGGAGAAGGACATCCTCGAGGAGTACGCGCGCCGCGTGAACTGCGTCTGCATCGTCGCGGCGCGCCCCGGCCCGCCGCCCGGCAAGCAGCCGATCCTCGGCAGCGTCACGCTCATCGGCGGGCGTGGGAAGCGGACCGCGCACGCGGCGGACCTCTCGATGGGCGTCAACCGCGTCGGCTGGGGCCGTGGGGTGGGCGGGCTGCTCCTGGACGCCGCCTTGACCTGGGCCCGCGAGAGCCCGATCCTGACCCGCGTGAGCCTGTCGGTCTACTCCGAGAACCGCGTGGCCACGGCGCTCTATCGCTCGCGCGGGTTCGTCGAGGAGGGGGTGCTGCGGCGCTACGCCAAGTGGGAAGGTCGCTACGACGACCTGATCGGGATGGGGATCTCGGTCGGGGGCGCCGGTGACTGAGCGGCTCCTGCGCGCGCTGGCGCCGCTCGTGATGCTCGTCGCCTCCGCCGGCTGCGACGCCCCGGCGACGCCGACCGGGCCGCCGCGCTGCGAGCCCCAGGAGGAGCTCGGCGTCGAGCGCCGCCTCAAGGAGGGCTTCCGCGCGCTCGCCGAGGGCGACCGCGACGCCGCCGCCGCCACCTTCGAGCTCCTGCTCGGCGACGAGCCCGGTCACCCCGAGGCCCTGCTCGGGCTCCGGATGACGACCCGTGGCGACCAGGTGGTCCGTCCGCGCCCGCGCGCCACGGCCCCTGCGCCCAAGGGGCACCTCCTCATCGCGGGCCAGGCCGTGCCGGTGGACTTCGAGGTCCACGGCGAGCGCTACCGCTTCGAGGAGCGCAAGGCCATGCTCGAGATGGCCAAGGACAAGGGCCTGGTGCCGGAGCAGCCGCCGATCCCGCACTGGTACCGGGCGCGCACCGACGCGGCCGGGCGCCGGGTCGACCCCAACGACCGCGCGGCGGTCGTCGACGACATTGATCTCGTCGTGCTCCACGACACGCACACGCTCACGGCGCGCGAGGCGTTCGTGTACCTCGGCACCACCTCCGGCTCGACCCACTTCTACATCGACTGGGACGGGACCATCTTCCAGACCCTCGACCTCGGCTGGGAGGCCAACCACGTCGCCATGACGCGGATCGACCGGCGGAGCATCGCCATCGACCTCGTCAACCCCGTGGACATCACCTCGCAGCCGCCGCTCCCCGCGGAGGCGGCCGAGGCCGGGGTGACGCGGCCGCTGAGCGAGTTCCTTCACGTCCAGGGCGAGGAGACCCAGAAGTGGGGCTACACCGAGGCCCAGATGACGAGCCTGGTGCGGCTCGTGCGCGCGCTGGTCGAGCTGTGCCCGAAGGTGCCGGCGCAGGTGCCGCGGACCCTCGACGGCTCCGGGACGAGCGTCCCGCGCAGGTCGCTCGGGGACGACTCGGAGCCGGTCGGCGTGGTCGGGCATCTCCACCTGTTTTCGCGCGCCACGGACCCCGGACCCGGTTTCGATTGGGAGGGTTTCGGGGACGCGATTCGCTGAAAGGCGCTCGTGCCGGTTGCATTGGAGCCCTGGAAGCATTTGACACGACCCTCCGGACATCTACTATGCGAGCCACGCGCGAGGGTCGAAGGGCGCCTCGCTTGCCCTTGTCGAAAGTAACCAGCGGTGAATCCTCGGGTACGAAAGCGCGTCTCTGCGCACCGTGCCCCACGCGGAGACGGCCTATCCGGACCGCGTTCCCCGATACGAGCCCAAGGAGGCGGGACATATGAAGAAGCTGATGCTTCCGTTCGCGGTGATGAGCGTGCTGGCCCTCGGAGTCCAGGCCTGTGAGGTCCAGGGCGGCGAAGAGGACGATACCTTCACCACGACGGATACGGTCACCACGACCGACACCACCACGACCGAGGACACCACGGTCGCTGCGACCGAGTACTACGCGGTCTTCCTCGAGGACCTCTCCGAGGTTCGCTGCGCGACGAGCTCCTCGGGCGCGCACGGCGCCGACATCGACGCGGTCGCCCTCTTCGACGGCAACGACCTCGTCGGCTACCTCGACGTGATCGACGCCGATCACCCGACCGACTGCTCGACCTACGGGCACGACGACACCAGCGAGGCCAAGGGCGCGCCGAGCTCGGACGCCAGCCTCACCAAGGGCTACTACAGCCTCAGCTTCGGCTGGCTGATCGGTGAGTTCGACGGCGCCGCCCAGATCGTCTCGGGCTACGAGATCGTCGTGTACGAGATCGACGACGCGTACTGCACCGCCGCCGGCCTCAACCCGGGCGTCAACTGCGTCGGCTCCGAGCCGTACGCGGTGTCGATCGCGACCGGCCTCGACTGCGTCAACGAGAGCGACCCGAACGCCTGCATGCTGTTCATCTCCGACACGGCCGAGGGCACGGCGACCGTGCCGCTCAGCGGCTTCTAGTCGCCCCGGCGAAGCATCGCCAGCGAAGGCCCGGCGCGCGTCTGCTCGCCGGGCCTTCGTGCGTCTGGGCCCTGGTGCGCCGCCGGATTCGGCCCGTCCGGGGGGGTACACGCCGTGACACAATCGAGACGGAAAAATCCGGCCGCGGGAATAGGCCCTGAATAGCCCGTGGGTGGGCTCGTCATTGACCGACGTTCGCCGCGCCAGCGCGGTCCAAGCCCTGCCCCCGGAGGTCTGTCCCATGCGCGTTCTCCTGAGCGCCGTCGCACTCGTCTGTCTGGTCCCCGCCTGCGCACACGAAGCGCCCGTAGGCACCTACACCCGGGACGCCGACACCCCCTGGCTCGACACCCCCGCGATGTCCACCGGCCTCGACCGGCGCGACCTCGACCGGATGTTCACGACCCTCGCCAGCGACCTCGTCGGGTCCCCCTTCTACGCCCGCGCCGGGCAGACCACGCCCGCGCCGACCATCGCCATCGCGCCGCTCGCCAACGAGACGAGCGAGCACATCGACCTGCAGCTCGACGCGCTCCAGTCGAAGATCGAGACGACCCTCGTCAACCACGGCGCCTTCGAGGTCGTGAGCCGCGAGCGGCAGCAGGAGCTCGTCCACGAGATCCGAAACCAGCAGCAGGACATCTTCGCGGCGGGCGAGGCGGTGCGCTACGGCGGGCTCGTCGGCGCCCGCTACGTGGCCGTCGGCAAGGTCTACGACGCCGCGGAGCGCACGCTCGACATGCGGCGCGTCCAGTACATGGCGTTTCTGCAGGTGATCGAGGTCGAGACCGGCCTCGTCCGCTGGCAGGGCGAGACCGACGTCACCAAGGCCTACGTCGCCGGCCGATGAGGGCGCTCGGCCCGGTCTGGGGCCTGGTCGCCTGCGCGAGCCTGGCGGCCTGCGCGACCGGCGCGCCCTACGAGCGTGACGTCGCCGCCACCCACGCCGCCCTCGACGCGGGGCGGCCAGCGCAGGCGCGGGCGTCGCTCGAGG
>SBGO01000392.1 GCA_006226565.1 Deltaproteobacteria bacterium
GAGCCACGCGGCGCGGTCGCGCACCGCGGGCAGCTCGCCGAGCTCGGCCACGGCCTCGGGGTGGCGCTGGAGGAAGCGGCGCAGGAACGCCGACGCCGACACCACCTGCACGACGTGGCGCGGGAGGGCCTCGTCCGCGGCCGCGCCGGCGGCCTCGGCGAGGCGATCGAGGGCGTGGTGGACGACGCCGCGCTCGTCGGCGGCGACGACGACCTGTCCCGCGTCGAGGACGGCCAGCCAGGCATCGCGTGCCGAAGGATGCTCGCTCGAGGTGCTCATCCGGGGGAGCCTAGCAGCGTTGGCGGCTTCGCGCACCGGTCCCCCTCGCACACGCGGCTGGACCGAAGGCGGACGGGGCCCTAGATTACCGGCCACCGCGCGGCCGGTCGTGAGGATCCGCTCCGCGACGGGCCGTGCTCCAGGAGCGGAAATGCCACCTCGTACCGCCGCCATCGTCCTCGCCGCCGGCAAGGGGACGCGCATGCGCAGCGCCCGCGCCAAGGTCCTGCACCCGGTGCTCGGGCGCCCGATGATCTCGTGGATCGTCGGCGCGACCCTCGAGGCCGGCTTCGACCAGGTCGTCGTGGTCGTCGGCCACCAGCGCGAGGCCGTCGCCGACGCGCTCCGCCGGGACTTCCCCGACGCGCCCATCGGCTTCGCCCACCAGGCCGAGCAGCGCGGCACCGGGCACGCCGTCCAGTGCGCCCTGCCCGCCACCGAGGGCGCCGACGCCGTGGCGATCCTCTCGGGCGACACGCCGGCCCTCGACGCCGACACCCTGCGCCGCCTCGCCCAGCTCAAGGCCGAGCGCGGCGCGACCCTGGTCGTCACCACCTTCGAGGCGGACGACCCGACCGGCTACGGGCGCATCGTCCGCGACGCCGACGGCGCCGTGTCCCGCATCGTCGAGCACAAGGACGCCACCCCCGCCGAGCGCGCGCTCCACGAGGTGAACGCCGGCCTCTACCTGGCCGACCGCGCCGCCCTCGCCGACGCCCTCGCCCAGCTGACGACCGACAACGCCCAGGGCGAGCTCTACCTCACCGACGCCGTCGCGCTCACCGCCGCCCACGGCGGCCGCGTCGCCGGCTTCGTCCTCCACGATCCCTTCCGGGTCGCCGGCATCAACACCCGGGCGCAGCTCGCGGCGATCGAGCGCGAGCTCCTCGCGCGCCGGCTCGACGCGCTCATGGAGGCCGGGGTCACCCTCGAGGATCCGGCCTCGACGCGCGTCGAGGCGCCGGTCGAGATCGGCGAGGACACCGTCCTCGGCCCCGGCGTGCAGCTCAAGGGCCGCACCGTCATCGGCCGCGACTGCCGCATCGACGCCGGCGTGGTGCTGACCGACACGACCGTCGGCGACGGCGCGCACATCAAGCCCTACGTCGTCGCCGAGTCCGCCGAGGTCGGCCCGGGCGCGGCCGCCGGCCCCTTCGCCCACCTGCGGCCCGGGACGGTGCTCGGGCCCGAGGTCAAGGTCGGCAACTTCGTCGAGACGAAGAAGGCCACCCTCGGCCGCGGCGCCAAGGCGAGCCACCTGAGCTACCTCGGCGACTGCGAGGTGGGGGCCGGCGCCAACATCGGCGCGGGCACCATCACCTGCAACTACGACGGCTTCGACAAGCACCGCACCGTCATCGGCGAGGGCGTCTTCATCGGCAGCGACACCCAGCTCGTCGCGCCGGTCGAGGTCGGCGCAAACGCGGTCGTCGGCGCCGGGACCACGGTGACCCGGAACGTCGCGCCGGGCGCGCTCGTCGTGTCGCGAACGCCGCAGAAGGAAATCGCGGGCTACTACGATCGTTACCGGAAGCCCAAAGCGGAGGCGAAGCGCCGCGCGAAGGCGGCCGCCGAGGCGCAGACCGAGGAGAAGGGCTGATGTGCGGTATCGTGGGGTACGTGGGGCCGGAGCTGTGCGCGGATCTCGTCGTGGACGGGCTGCGCCGGCTCGAATATCGCGGCTATGACTCGGCCGGGCTCGCGGTCGTCGACGCCGAGGGGCAGCTCCTGACGCGGCGCGCCGAGGGCAAGCTCACCAACCTCGTCAAGCGCCTCGTCGAGGCGCCCATCGACGGGCGGACCGGGATGGGCCACACCCGCTGGGCCACCCACGGCGCCCCCACCGAGGACAACGCCCACCCGCACCGCTCGGGCTCCATCGCGGTGGTGCACAACGGCATCATCGAGAACCACGTCGAGCTGAAGGCGGAGCTGAGCGCGCTCGGGCACGCCTTCCAGAGCGAGACCGACACCGAGGTCATCGCCCACCTCATCGACCACCACCGGACGGCGCGCGGCCTCGCGCTCTCCGAGGCGGTGCGCCAGGCGGTGCTGCGCCTCCACGGCGCCTACTCCATCGTGGTCATCGACGCGACGACGCCGAACGTCATCGTCGGCGCCCGGGTCGCCAGCCCCCTGGTGCTCGGCCTCGGCCAGGGCGCCAACTACCTCGCGAGCGACGTCGCCGCCATCCTCGCCCACACCCGCGACATGGTCTTCATCGAGGACGGCTGGATGGCGACCCTGACGCCGGACGGCGTCGACGTCCGCGTGGTCGCGACGAACGAGTCGCCCCGCTGGGAGAAGACGACCGTCACGTGGTCGCCGGCGATGGCCGAGAAGGGCGGCTACAAGCACTTCATGCTCAAGGAGATCCACGAGCAGCCGCGGGCCATCGCGGACACCCTGCGCGGGCGCGTGTCGCTCGAGCGGCGGACGGTGGATCTCCCGGAGATCCCGCTCACCCGCGAGGACCTCGAGCAGCTCCGCCACTTCTACATCGTCGGCTGCGGCACGGCGTGGCACGCGGGGCTCGTCGGCCGCTACCTCTTCGAGGACCTGGCCGGCCTCTCGCCCCACGTCGAGGTCGCGAGCGAGCTCCGCTACCGCAACGCCCCGATGGACGAGCGCACGCTGGTCCTCGCCATCTCCCAGAGCGGCGAGACCGCCGACACCCTGGCCGCGCTCCGCGAGGGCAAGCGCAAGGGCGCGCGCATCATCAGCATCTGCAACGTCATCGGCGCGTCGATCCCGCGCGAGTGCGAGGGGACGCTCTACACCCACGCCGGGCCCGAGATCGGCGTCGCCTCGACCAAGGCCTTCACGACCCAGCTCGCCGCGGTGCACCTGCTCGCGCTCAAGTTCGGGCAGCTCCTCGGCCGCCTCGACGACGCGGCGATGGAGGCCGAGCTGACCGCGCTCATGCACGTCCCGACGGTCATCGAGGAGGAGCTCTCGAAGCCCGCCGACTACCTCGAGATCGCCCGCGCCTGGCACGAGGCCGCGAGCATGCTCTACCTCGGGCGCGGCAACCTCTACCCGCTGGCCCTCGAGGGGGCGCTGAAGCTCAAGGAGATCAGCTACATCCACGCCGAAGGCTATCCCGCCGGCGAGATGAAGCACGGCCCCATCGCGCTCATCGACGAGCGCCTGCCGACGGTGGTGCTCAACCCGCGCGACGCGCACTTCCAGAAGGTGCGGAGCAACCTCGCCGAGGTGAAGGCGCGGAGCGGCCCGGTGCTGGTCGTCGCGACCGAGGGGGACACGGACGCCGCGGACCTGGCGGACTTCACGCTGACCCTGCCGGCGGTGCCCGAGCACGTCCTGCCGCTCGTCGCCGCCGTGCCGATGCAGCTCATCGCCTACACGATGGCGGACTTCAAGGGGACCGACGTCGACCAGCCGCGCAACCTCGCCAAGAGCGTGACGGTCGAGTGATGCGGCAGTTCTCCCTCGATCTCGGCCAGGAGGCGTCCGTCGGGCGCGAAGGGCGGGCGATCCTCGAGACGCTCAACGCGCCACAGCGCGAGGCGGTCCTCGCGTGCGACGGGCCGCTCCTCATCCTGGCCGGCGCCGGCAGCGGCAAGACCCGCGCGCTGACGCGCAAGATCGCCTTCCTGGTGGCCGAGAAGAAGCTCGAGCCGTGGCAGATCCTGGCGGTGACCTTCACCAACAAGGCCGCCGCCGAGATGCGCGAGCGCTGCGAGCAGCTCCTCGGGCCGCGCGCCGCGGACCTCTGGCTCGGCACCTTCCACTCCATCGGCGTCCGCATCCTGCGCCGCCACGGCGAGCTCATCGGCGTCCCGCGCGGCTTCGTCATCTACGATCAGGACGACGCCACCAACATGATCGGGCGCTGCCTCGACAAGCTCGGGCTCGACTCCAAGGCGTTCCCGCCGAAGGGCATCGGGCACTGGATCGAGGCGCAGAAGCGCGAGTGCCGCGGCCCGGACCACGCCGAGATCCCGCAGCAGAGCTTCACCGACCGGACGCACCTGCGCGTCTACGCCCTCTACCAGGAGGAGATGCGGAAGGCCGGCGCGGTCGACTTCTCCGACCTCATCTGGCTCCCATGGCGGCTCGCGACCGAGCACCCGACGGTCGCCTTCGAGTACAAGTCGCGCTGGCGCTACGTGCTCGTGGACGAGTTCCAGGACACCAACGTCGCGCAGTACAAGCTCCTCAAGGCGTTCCTCAACGACGACCACCACATCTGCGTGGTCGGCGACGACGACCAGAGCATCTACGGCTGGCGCGGGGCGCAGGTCGAGAACATCCTCGGCTTCGACCGCGACTTCGCCGACGCGAAGGTGATCCGCCTCGAGCAGAACTACCGCTCGACCCAGACCATCCTCGACGTGTCGGGGGCGCTCATCGCGCAGAACACGAGCCGCCACGGCAAGACGCTCTGGACCGAGCGCGAGCGCGGCGAGGCGGTGCGCGTCTACCCGGCCCAGACCGAGCGCGACGAGGCGGAGTACGTGGGGCGGCGCATCGACGCGCTGCGGCACGACTACGACCTGTCGGAGATGGCCATCTTCTACCGGACCAACGCCCAGAGCCGCGCCTTCGAGGACGTGCTGCGGGCGAAGGGGATCCCGTACCGGGTCCTCGGGGGGCTGCGCTTCTACGACCGGGCCGAGGTCAAGGACGTGCTCGCCTACCTCAAGGTGCTGGCGAACCCATCGGACCCGGTGTCGCTCGAGCGCATCATCAACCGGCCGACGCGCGGCATCGGCAAGACCACGGTCGACAAGTGCCGGCAGCGCGGCGACGAGGACGGCTCGACGCTGTGGGAGGCGATCTGCGCCATGGCGCGCGAGGCCGGCGGGGCGCTCTCGAGCAAGCTCTCGCCCTTCGTGGAGCTCATCGTCGACCTCGTCGCCTACTCCGCCGGGCACAACGCGCTCGAGACGGCGCTGGAGCTGCTCGAGAAGACCAGCTACCTGGCGCTCCTCGAGGCGGACCGGTCGATCGAGGCGCAGGGCCGCGCGGACAACGTCAAGGAGCTCCTCGGCGCCATCGGCGAGTTCGTGGAGCGCTCGGCGGACCGCTCGCTCGGCGCCTTCCTCGACGAGGTGTCGCTCGTCAGCGACCTCGATGGGGCCGACCTGAGCGAGCAGACGGTGTCGCTCATGACCGGGCACAGCGCCAAGGGGCTCGAGTTCGACGTCGTCTTCGTGACGGGCCTCGAGGAGGGGCTCATCCCGCACTTCAACAGCTCCGACTCGCAGTCGGGGATCGAGGAGGAGCGGCGCCTGGCCTATGTCGCGATGACGCGCGCGCGCCACGTGCTGCACCTGTCGCACGCGGCCTCGCGGCGGCGCTTCGGCCAGTCGAAGGCGGCCGTCCCGAGCCGCTTCCTCGACGGGCTGCCCGACCGCCTCCTGCACCAGGAGCTCGGCGGCTACACGCTGCCCCCGCGCACGAGCGGCTGGTCCGGTGGGCCCGGCGGCTGGGGCGGCGGGAGCGGCGGCGCGGGCG
>SBGO01000647.1 GCA_006226565.1 Deltaproteobacteria bacterium
CAGCTGCGCCGACGCGGCTCGGACGCGCTCGAGCGCCTCGCGGAAGCGGCCGGCCTCGCGGGCCGCCGCGGCGTCCTGGAGGGCCTGCTCGACCCGCACCGACGGGCCTGCGGTCGTCGCGTTCGTGCGCATGGGGGGCTCCTGATCCTGGGGGGGACGCGCCGCAGCATGATCCCGCTGTGATCCGCTGTCAAACATCGTGATCGCCGACTGTACCCATAATCGTACGCGGACCCGGAAATGCCCCGAATCGCGGTGGGGGCGCTCGCCTGCCGCCGACTTTCGCGTAGACTCGCGCCGATGAGCCCCACGCCCCCCATCGCCGCGCCCGGGCTGCGCGTCCTGCTGGTCGACAACCACCTGCTCGCGGTGGACAAGCCGGCCGGGCTCCTGACGCAGGCGGCGGCGCCCGGAGACGACAACCTCCTCGACCGCGGCCGCGCCTGGCTCAAGGCGGAGTACGACAAGCCGGGCAACGTCTTCCTCGGGCTCGTCCACCGGCTCGACCGCAACGTCAGCGGGGTCGTCCTGTTCGCGCGGACCTCCAAGGCCGCCTCGCGGCTCGCCGACGCCTTCCGCCGCCGCGCCGTCGACAAGACCTACCTCGCGGTCGTCGTCGGGGAGACCCCGGCCGGCGCGACCCTCGAGCACGCCCTCCTCGAGCAGGAGCGCGGCGTGGTGGTCGACCCCGCGGGGAAGCCGGCGCGGCTGGCCTATCGGCGGCTCGCGGTCGCGCGGGGGCACAGCCTGCTCGCCGTCACGCTGATGACCGGGCGCAAGCACCAGATCCGGGCGCAGCTCGCCGCCGCCGGTCATCCCCTCCTGGGCGACCCGCGCTACGGGCAGCGCTCGCCCGACCTCGCCCGGCCGGCCCTCCACGCGTGGCGGCTGGCGCTCGATCACCCCGTGCGCGGCGAGCCGATCGCCATCGAGGCGCCACCCCCGGCGGACCTCCTCGGGCTGCTCGCGCGGCTGGGGTTACCGAATCCGCAATTGCCAGGGGGCTGAGCCCGTTGGCTCCGCGGGGTGCGCGCGCGACGGGATGTCGCATTCAAGAACGTGTGTTGACCGAAGGTAGAGCGTACTGTTGAGGCGGATGTGGTGCGCTCGGTGGAGTCTCCCGGGTCGGGCGCTCCATGCATCCCGTGTGAGAGCCACGAGGCTCGGGAGGACCCATGAGGACACAAGACGAGCTACAGCGGCTGACCCTGGAAGTGCTCGGTGACGACTACATCGAGTACTACGTCTCCAAGTACACGCTGACCGAGGACATCGAGGCCGGGACGGCCTGGATCGTCTGCCAGCTCTCGCAGGTCGGGAAGGGCCCGCTCTTCGCCGTCGAGGGCAAGGGCGTGGGCTTCATCGACGCGCTCTTCAACGGGCTCAAGCGCGGCCTCGTCGGCGAGTACCCGTCGCTCGGCCATATCCACTTCGTCGACTTCGTCGTCAGCGGGGACTTCAAGAAGGTCACGCGCGATAACGGGTCGCACAGCGAGGTGCCCGGCACGGTGCGCCTCGTGATCGAGAACTCCACCGGCCGCGAGTTCACCTTCGAGCACACCTCGTCGTCCGTCTCGGCCAGCTCGGTCGCCGTCGTCGTCAAGGGCGTCGAGCACTTCGTCAACGCCGAGCTGGCGGTGCTCAAGGTCGTCAGCTGGATCGACGACGCCAAGCGCCGCACGCGGCCCGATCTCGCCGAGAAGTACACCCAGCGCCTGGCGGAGCTCGTCCAGAACGCGTCGTACAGCGAGACCATCGAGCGCGTGAAGCAGCAGGTGAAGCTCTAGGCTCACCGGCGGTGCGCCCGGCCTCGGGCGCGCCCCGGAGCCTCGTCCGCACCTTTTGTGACGACCCCGTGGAGCCTCCGCGACGGGATCGTTACGCCGGTCGGGGCTGGTTGAAAAGGGCGCCACGCCGTGCAAGCTTGGCCGCGCCGCTCGGCCGCGTGCTCGGTGGTACCCCCAACGGAGGCTCCGCCGCTTGACGCCGCCCGCCGCACCCGCCGCTGCCCCCCTGCCCGAAGTGACCGCGGGTCTGCTGGCCAACATCCGGGCCGCGGCGGAGCGGGGCCACGATCCGCTGGTCGTGTTCGATCTCGACGAGACGCTCTACTCGAACGATCACCGGACGCTGCGCATCCTCCAGGAGTACGCGCACACGCACGCCGCGCGCCTCGGAGCCTTCTACGACCTGATGGGGCGGCTCTCGCCCGGCGACGTGCACTACGGCGTGGCGACCACGCTGCGCGCCGCGGGCGTGCGGGACGACGCGCTCATCGCCGACGTGCAGGCCTTCTGGGCCGCGCGCTTCTTCACCAACGCCTACGCCCAGGTGGACCTCGCGCGCTCCGGCGCCGTCGAGCTCGTCAACCTGGTCTACGAGGCCGGCGGCGTGCCCTGCTACCTGACCGGCCGCGACGCCCCGGGGATGCTCCTCGGCACCGTCACGGCGCTGCAGCGCGACGGGTTCCCCATCGGGACCGTCGACACCCGCACGATCCTCAAGCCCGACGCGACGACCCCGGACGCCGTGTACAAGGCCGCCGTCATCACGCACCTGCGGCGGACCGGCGACGTCGTCGGGGCGTTCGACAACGAGCCGGGGCTGTGCAACCTCTTCAAGCGGGCCTTCCCGCAGGCGACGGTGGTGTGGGTCGATAGCTCCCACGCCCCCGGCGCGCCGACCCTCGACGCCGACATCGCGACCGTTCGGCACTTCACCGAGCTGCTCCCCGCGCGAGCTCACGACAGAGGAGAACCCTGATGCCTCGCCCCGATTCCGGGTCCCGCCTGTCTCCGTGGCGCATCTTCGGCGCCATGGCGATCATGTTCGCCCTCGGGCTTCCCACGATGATCTCGCCCAGCGCGCCGGCCGAGCCCCCGGCGGTGGTGCAGGTCGACGGCGCCCAGGCCGAGCTCCCCGGTGACACCGTCGTCGCCGCCGCGGACCCCGCGGCCGCCGCGGCCAAGGGCGAGGAGGCGCCCGCGAAGGCGCGCAAGGCGCCCTCGAAGAAGAGCACCGCGAGCTTCACCACCAAGCTCCTGCCCGAGCTCGGCGCCATCGTGGCGCTGCTGCTCGTCATCCTCCTCGTCATCCTGCGCCTGCCCAAGATCGACCTGGGCCACAGCAAGGCCTTCCGCCGCCGACGGGTGCTCAACTGGCTCCCGCTGGGGCTGACGTACTCGTTCCTCTACATGGCGCGCTACAACCTCAACAAGGCCACCGAGGCCTTCGAGTGGGGGACCGGCCACGCGCCGCTGATGGACACGACGGACTTCGCCATCATCTTCATGGTGGGGACCATCACGTACGGCATCTCCTTCGTGATCAACGGGCCGCTGACCGACCGCATGGGCGGCAAGAAGGCCATCCTCATCGGCGCGGGCGGCGCGGCGGTGGCCAACGTCATCATGGGCATCGTCACCATCATGGCCCTCGACGCGCCTCCGGGGGACATCCCGCTGACGCCCATCTTCGCCGTCCTCTACGCCCTGAACATGTACTTCCAGAGCTTCGGCGCGGTGGCCATCGTCAAGGTCAACTCGTCCTGGTTCCACGTCCGCGAGCGCGGCGTCTTCGGGGCCATCTTCGGGATCCTGATCTCCCTCGGCGTCTACTTCGCCTACGACTGGGGCAAGCTCATCGTCGAGAACGTCCCCCTCGAGTGGGTCTTCTTCCTGCCCGCCATCCTCCTGGTGGTCTTCTTCGTGCTCGACGTGATGTTCGTGCGCGACACCCCCGGCGAGGCCGGCCTGCAGGACTTCGACACCGCCGACGCGTCCTCCGGCGACGACGGGCCGCGGCTGCCGGTGGCCGAGGTCTTCAAGAAGATGTTCACCAGCAAGATCATCATGACGATCGCGGTGATCGAGTTCAGCAGCGGGTTCCTGCGCCAGGCGGTGATGCAGTTCTACCCGAAGTACATCGCGGCGACGGTGCCGACCGACAAGCCCTTCATCTTCGAGCACTGGGGCATGTTCCTGTGCACGGCCGGCATCCTCGGCGGCATGGTCGCCGGCATCATCAGTGACCACGTCTTCGACTCCCGACGCGGGCCGGTGGCGAGCATCCTCTACGGCGTGATGGTCGTCGGTTCCATCCTGGCGCTGGCGCTCTACACCGGGCCGGGCATCGGCATCATCGCGCTGGTCATGTCGCTCGCCGTCATCGGCGTCCACGGGATGCTCTCCGGCACCGCGAGCATGGACTTCGGCGGCCGGAAGAACGTCGGCATCGCCGTCGGCATCATCGACGGCTTCGTCTACCTGGGCACCGGCCTCATGTCGCTGACCTACAGCGTCACCCTGCCGCAGGAGGCCGCCGACAAGGTCGTCCCCGAGAACTGGATCTCGTGGCCCATCGCGATGATCCCGATGGCCCTCATCGGCCTCCTGCTGGCGACCCGCATCTGGAACGCCAAGCCCAAGGCCGCCAGCGCCGGGCACTGATGGCGCGCACCGTGTTGCTGGCCGCGGCGGTGCTCGCCGCGGCCGGCTGCGGGCGGTCGCCCGAGGACAAGATCCACGGGTGGCCCCCGCCGCGTGAGGCGTTCCACGACACGCTGCCGGCGCCCGACACCTGGGAGCCGCCCGACACGGTGGCGCCGGAGCCCGAGGACATCGCGCCGGTCGACCCGGACGCGCTCCCGGACGACGCCTGCGCCGCCGTCATCGTGCTGGCGTGCCGCTTCTACGGCGAGTTCAGCGACGAGTGCCACGAGGCGCGGACGCGCGAGCCCGACGGGAGCGACCCCGAGACGCGCGTCGCGTGCGAGGGCCTGGTCGAGCGCTACGGGCCGGGCGGCGAGGAGGCGGAGAGCCGCTACAACCCGTGTCGTCGCTACGCACGGCAGGTGTGTCGCGAGCTCGGGCGGGAGACGCAGGCCTGCCAGCGCGCCTCCCGGGTCGTCTCGCGCCTCCTCTACGCGCGCGAGAAGCGAGCGTGCCTCGGCGACCTCTTGATGTTCGAGGCGCGGGCCCTCCGCCACCGCTGACGCGCGGCCGCCGACGCCGTGGCGCTACTCGCGCTCGCGCGGGAAGTGGAAGATGACCTCGCCGTCGAGGATCATCCCGTCCTCGCGGCGCGCCGTCTCGTGCCACCCCTCGAGCCCGGTCTGGAGCGCCTCCAGCTCGCGCTCGAGGCGCTCGGTCTCGCGCGCCTCGCGCTCGATGAGCCGCGTCATGCGCGCGTGGTCGTGCTCGAGCATCGCCATCCGCTCGGCCCGGGCCGGGTCGAAGAGGTTCATCGTCACCACGAACAGCGCCGCGCCCAGAAAGAGCACGACGAAGGCCGCTTTGATGAACCTGGTACTGGTGGCTTCGAACATCGACTCGGTGGCGGTCGCGCGGTTGGGGACGTTTTACACGGGTGCCGGCGCACCAGCGCCTTGGCCGATCGATCGTAGGCCACGCGGATCGGAGCGGCCAGTTTATCGGGCACGCGTTTTTTCAAGTGCCGTGTTTTCGTTCGGTTAGCGACCGCGGGAATCGCGCCCTGTGGGCTCACGTTGTGCGACCAGGCTCGGCGCGCGGTTCAGTGGGCGCCCGGGGAGGGGTGGACGGGATGCGGCGAAGGCGGCTGGCGTTCGGTGCGGTGCTGCTCGTGGGCGGCGTGCTCGTGGGCCTCGCGCTCGACGGCGACGGCCCGAGCGAGGCGACCCCGACCCCGACGCCGACGGTCGAGCGCCGCACGAAGGACAAGCCCGACGCCGCCACCGTCGCCGCCCGGCGCCGTCGGGCG
>SBGO01000180.1 GCA_006226565.1 Deltaproteobacteria bacterium
CCGGACGTTCCCGGGCCAGGTGTGGCGGGCGAGCCGGGCGACCAGCCGGCCAGGGAGCCAGACCTCCCGCTGGTCGAGGGGCGGGTCGAGCAGCGCGGCGCGGCCGCCCGGCGCGAGCGCCTCGCGCAGAAAGCTCACCAGCAGCCGGCCGACGTCCGCCCGGCGCTCGCGGAGCGGCGGGACCACGACCTCGCGGGTCGCCAGCCGGTAGTAGAGCGGCGCGCGGAAGCGCTCCGCCCGCATCGCCGCGTCGAGATCGAGATCGGTCGCGGCGACGAGCCGGACGTCGATCTGACGCAGGGCCCGCGCCCCGACCGGCTGGATCTCGCCGGTCTCGAGCGCGCGCAGCAGCGCGGCCTGGACGTCGGGCGGGGTGGCCCCGATCTCGTCCATGAACAGCGTTCCGCCGTCCGCCCGCGCGAAGAAGCCGTCGCGCGCCTCGCGGGCTCCGCTGAAGGCGCCGCGGGCGTGGCCGAAGAGCTCCGAGGCCGCGACCCCCGCCGGGATCGCCGCCATGTTCACCGCGAGCCAGGGCGCGCTGCGGCGCGGGCCGGCGGCGTGCAGCGCGCGGGCGACGAGCTCCTTGCCGGTGCCGGTCTCGCCGCGGATCAGCACCGGCCCGTCGGCCTGCGCGTAGCGCGCGACGGCCGCGCGGACCTCCCGGATCCCGTCGCTGTCCCCGACCATCCCGAAGTCGGGGGGCGGCGCGTCGTCGACCCGCTCCTCGTGCAGCAGGAGGACTACCTGCTCGCCCAGCTCGACGACGACGCCCGCGGCCAGGCGCGCCGGGTCCAGGGTCACCGGGACGTCGATCGCGTCTCCGTCGAGCCGAACGGCGGTCGATGAACCGGTCGGGTCGAGGCGGAGGCGCGCCCCCACGCGCTCGACGACCACCGGCCGGCGGCTGATCGACGGCGTCAGCAGCGGCGCGCCGTCGAAGGTCGGCACGGAGCGGGACAGCTCGAGCCGGCCGGCCTCGGGCAGCCGCGCCCGGGCCCCGACCCGCGCGGCCTGCGGGTGGCCCAGCACCGTCAGGGTGACGGCGCGCCGGCCCGAGGGGCCGCGCCGGGCCTGGTCGAGATCCTGGAAGGTCTCGGTGTCGAGGAAGTCGTGGTCGTCCCTGGTCACGCCGAGAGCTTAGCCAGCGCCGTGCAGGCCGACAACGCCCGCCGCGCCACCGGACGGGCGCGTCAAGTTGACGTGAAACGCACGTCAACGACGGGCCGCCAACCTGCACGGAGGCAGTGAAATCGCGCGCTTTCACCCTGGTCCGCTTCTTGCGAACGCGGCTCACAACGGTCACCCTCAACCCAGGAGCGAAGTCATGAGAGCCACCTTCATCTTCGTCGCCATCGCCGCGCTCACGCTCGGTGCCCCCGTGTTCGTCGCGTGTGGCGACGGGGGCGGGACGGACAGCACGACCGACGTCGACCCCACCGACACCACCGACACCACCGACACCGCCGACACCGGTACGCCACCGGATCAGATCACCTTCCGGGTGGTCGAGCCCGAGCTCGGGGACGCACCGATCGCCGGCGCCTCCATCTACTTCGGCCTCCCCGGGGGCGAGCTGGCGCAGGCCGTGACCGACGGCGACGGCCTCGCGAGCTTCGACGAGCCCCAGGGCTGGCCGGACGCGGCCATCAGCCTGCACTGGTACCATCCCCAGTACGTCTACGAAGGGCGCATCGGGATCACCGGCGCGGACCTCGGGGCCAACGGGGACGAGGCCGCGATCAAGCTCCCCACCACGCGGCTCGCCGGCCCGTTCGAGAGCGACATCACCTTCAACGGGACCCTCACGGGGTACGAGTCCATCGACAACGTCTTCACGGTCTCCACGGACACCGGCCGCATGGAGTACCAGGGAGAAGGAGTCGACACCTTCGCGGTCGAGGTGCCCCCCAACACGCCCTTCCAATGGGTCGCCATCGAGCAGGAGCTGATCGCCGAGCCAGGCGACGGTATCGAGCGCGGCTACGAGTGGAAGCTCCACCACACGGCCATGGGCGAGAGCGACGGCGCGGCGGTCGACTTCACCGGCGCCATCGACCTCGCGGGCACCTCGGCGACGCTGAGCCGCGCCGAGATCGCCGTGCCGATGGTCCCGGATCACCCCAGCGGGCTCGCGACGGCGGGGTTCGTGCTCGGGTACGTCGGCCTCGGCCCCCCGAGCGGGTGGCGCCCCTGGTACAACAGCCCGTTCATGGCCCTCCCCCTCGCCGGGCATTCCGAGCGCCTCGGCGTGGCGCCGGGTGAGGACGTCGCCTCCGGGGGCATCGCGTGGGTCGAGCCCGACCTCTCGGCGGACATTCGGACGGTCTTCATGTGGTGGCGTCCGGACGCCGACCCGCTCCTGTCGCTGGTCGCGCTGCCCGGCTACCCCGTGTCGGGGACCCAGGACGTCGACTTCCTCAAGCCCGCGATGATCCTCAGCGCGCTGTGGCGCTGGGAGGAGCTCCGGAACTGGCGCAACGACGAGCCCACGGCGTGGAGCGTGGTGACCCTCGGCATGCGGACCGGCAGCGGGGAGGAGCCCGGGATCAAGGCGCGGCTCGTGGTCCCCCCGGGCGTGGCCGAGATCGACCTCGGATCGCTGCCCCCCGTGTGGATCTTCGCGGGCGAGCGTGGCTTCTACGTCCTCCAGGTCGACTGCGGGGACGGCTCCTATGACGTGGGCTGTACGTGGCAGCGGCACTCCCTCAGCCAGCTGTTCTACATCAGAGAGCCGCTCTGACCGGGGTCCCCGCTCAGCGCACGCAGAGCGCGGGTCCGGGCTCGTCGGTCGCCCGGCTCGCGCTCGCCGCGCTCCCGAGCGTCACGGTGTGCAGGCGGTCTTCGCCCAGAGCGGGATCGAGGGTTCGGGTCCACAGCGCGACCGGCGGCGTGAGGCCGAACGCGACCGCGTCGAAGTAGGGGGCCTCACAGAAGCTGCGCAGCGAGCGGAGCTCGCGCGCCGTCGGGAGGCGGAATGCGCTCACCCCCGTAGCCGCGAGCGCCGCGCAGGCGGCGTCGCTGCCCTGGAGGTCGGCGACCGCCGGGTCGCCCTCGCAGGTCTCCGTGGCCTGCTCCCAGCGCTGACCCAGCGCACACCGCGTCCACTCGAGCCCGGTCCAGCGGTCCCGGACCGTCGCGCCGTCCGCAGCGTCCACCGCGAAGCGCGGCCAGGTGGCGTCGCCGCCGCCGCGCACGCAGGTGGCCCAACGCGCGCTCTCCTTGCCCTCCACCATCAGCGGGGCCCACGACGTCGCCGCGACGAAGACGTCGAGCACGGCTCGGTCGCCGCTGACCGCGTCCGCCGTGCTGGTCCAGTAGGTCGCGGCGTAGCCCACCCCCGAGAACGCCGTCGGATCGAGGCTCGGGAGCTGCGCTTCGTAATCGAGCAGCGTCTCCATCTCGCGCAGGGACGGCAGGCGCCAGCCGCCGCCGGCGTACGAGAAGCGGCAGAAGTCCTCGGCGTCGGCCACCGGGTAGGGCTCGGTCGGCACACAGCGCGTCGCGACCGCGTCCCACCCCTTGCCCGACGGGGACGACGGGCAGCGACGCCACTCGAGCCCGGTCGAAGCGTCCAGCACGGTCGGCTCCTCCACGGTGCCTCCGGGCGAGAAGCGCCCGAGCGCCGAGTCAGCGGGGAGCTGCCCCGCGACGAGCCAGCCACCATCGGCCTTGCAGCCCGGTGGCGCGACGCAGGCACCGCCCTCAGCTGAATCGTAGGGGGCGGCGCAGGCCGAGCAGTCGGCCCCCGCGTAGCCGACCTCGCACGACGCCTCGGCCGCCTCCTCGCGGCAGCCGCCGCCCCGCCTCGGGCCATCGCAGCTCGCGACCGACCCGTCCCGTCGCAGCACCAGCCGCCGCTGGGTCGGCAGGTCGTGGAACACGACGGTGCGCCCGGCGGGGTCGCCCGGGCCGGGGAAGACGACCTGCGCGTCGACGGGCCCCGAGTGGGCGCCGAGCCCGACGTGGAGCCAGTAGCCGTTGTCAGGGCTCGTCACCTCCCGAAGCAGGCTCCCCGGGAAGCGGAAGCCGTCTCGCGTCGGGTCGACCACGACCCGCGCCCCGATCGCGACGCGCGCGGAGCCGTCGGGGTTGGCGACCTCGACCCGGAGCGCGATCCAGCCGCGGGCGGGGCAGTCGTTGCGGTAGAGCGCGCCGTCGTAGACGAGATCGAGGTCGCCATCGCCGTCGTAGTCCCCGATGGCGGGGGGCTCGTCGGCGCCCGCCAGCTCGTCGATGCCGAGGGCCGCGTCCGTTCGAACGAAGCGCCCGTCCCCGTCGTTGCGGTAGATCTGGATCCTGTCGCCCCCGTAGCTGCCGATGACGACGTCGAGGTCGCCGTCGGAGTCGTAGTCCCAGAAGCGCCCGTCGAGGCCGTCGAGCCCCTCGACGTCGAGCCCCGTCGTGCTCGGGCTCTGCTTCACGAAGCCGCCTTCGCCGCCGGCGAAGAGGCCGTCGACCTTGCTCAGCGTCCGCAGCGCGTCCTCGGGGTGATAGTTGGTGATCAGCAGGTCGAGATCGCCGTCGCCATCGTAGTCCCCGAGGGCGGCGCCGCTGGAGTCGTCGATGGGGCCCGCGAGGCCGAAGCCCCCTTCGGCCCGCACGAAGCGGCCGCCGTCGTTGCGGAAGACGTGGATCTCGCGGCCGTCGCGGTGGCTGCTCGCCACGAGGTCCGCGTCGCCGTCGCCGTCGAGGTCGCCGATGGCGACGGCGCTCAGCCACGAGCTGGTCGCGAGCCCGGCGGCGGCCGTCCCGTCGACCACCCCGCTGCTCTCGCTCCGGTGCAGGCGCAGGGCCTGGCCACCGACGGGCTCGCCGCCGCTGATGACGTCGAGATCGCCGTCACCGTCGACGTCGAGCACGGCCGCGAACACGCTCGGGGCGCTGTCGGGCAGCCCCCAGCCGGCGCTCGCGTCGACGTGGAAGTGGTCGCCACCGTTGAGCCGCAACGCGGGGCCGGCGTCGCCGCCGAAGAGCCAGGCGTCCTCGTCACCGTCGCCGTCGAGGTCGCCGAAGGTGGCCGAGCGCGCCGTGTCGTGGGCCGCCACGTGCCCCGCGAAGCCGGTCGGGCCGTGCTCGAAGACCCAGGCGCGCCCGGCGTCCGGCTCGACCGCCCACAGCGACAGCTCCCCGCGACCCAGCGCGTCGATGAAGCGGAAGCGCTCGAAGGCGAGGAGGTCGCTCGGGAGGCCGACGGAGGCCGAGTCGACCGCGGTGAACGAGCAGGCGGCGGGGTCCTCCTCGGACAGGCACACGCTCAGGCCCGAGCCAGCGGGATCGGGGCGACAGACCCAGCCGGCGACGCAGTCGGCGTCGGAGCTGCACGCCCACTTGCGCTCGGTGACGCCGAGGCTCTCGACACAGGCCCCGCCGAGGAGCGCGGCCATGGCGGTCAGGGCGAGGGCTCGTCCGGTCATCAGAAGCGCCCCCTCGCGGTGACGAGGCCACCGCCGGGCAGCGGCGCGCCCCCGATGACGGTCGTCGCCTCGACCTCGGACGCGTCGTCGAGCAGGACCAGCGTCACCCCTGTCCCGATCGCCGCCGCGCCGGCCAACAGCGCCACGACGCCCCAGGTCGCGCGGCCATCGGCCTCTCGCTCCAGCGCGTCGGCTCGGGTCTGGGTGTACCCGATCACCACGTCGCCCTGGGTCTCGGCGTCCCGCACGTCGGCGCGGGTCAGCTCGGCGTCGACGAGC
>SBGO01000736.1 GCA_006226565.1 Deltaproteobacteria bacterium
AACCGCGGCGGCAGCAGCATGCGCGGGTCGTCCAACCGCGGCGGCAGCAGCATGCGCGGGTCGTCCAACCGCGGCGGCAGCAGCATGCGCGGGTCGTCCAACCGCGGCGGCAGCAGCATGGGCGGGTCGTCCAACCGCGGCGGGAACGCCGGCCGCGCCTCCTCCTCCGGCCAGCGCGGGGGCGGGCGCCGCCACCGGTAGCGCGAGTCGAGACGCAAAGGGTGGGGCCCCGGGTCGGCGTGAGCTGGCCCGGGGCCTTCTCGTTCGAGGGGCGGGCCGCGCGCGCGGGTCGCGTTGCGGCGTGGCTCGACGGGTCTATACTCGCCCCATGAGCGGTAACCTCGAGATCCTGACCATGGCCGATCTCGCGAGCTCCCTGGGCGTACCGGTGTCGGTGGTCGCCCGCCTCGTCGAGACCACGAACCTCCCTCGCTTCACCGTCGGGGGGGAGCCGCGCTTCCTCGCTGGCCGCGTGCTGGACTGGCTCGAAGCCCGCGAGGGGCAAGAGCTGCTCCCGCCGGAGCCGGCCCCGGCCGTCGCGCCGCGTCCGGTGGCGGAGGTGACCCTCGAGCCTGCGGGCGACGGGGAGCACCCCTTCGTCACCGCGGCGGCGCTCGACGCGCTGGGCGCGGGCGCCGCCGACCCGGGGCGCAACCTCGACCGGCTGACGCTGCGGGACACGCTCCTCGAGCTGAACGAGGCCCTGCTGCCGATCCTCGGCCGCCTCAGCCACAGCCAGCTCCACCCGCACCACGACGAGAAGAGCCGCACCTCCCCGTGGCGCCTCGACGACGCGCCGGGCGGCCGCATCGACGCCCTGACGATCGCGTGGGGGGCGGGCGCCTCGCCGCCGGCCGGCTTCACGGACCGGCCGCGCCTCGAGGTCGAGCTGTCGGCCGGGGAGCTCCGCGTCGCCCTCGTGACGACCGGCGCGTTCGCGCCGCCGCTCGGCGACGACGACCTCGAGCGGCTGCAGGACCACGGGATCTCCCTCGACGAGGACGCGGCCACGCCCGTGCTCGCGAAGGTCTACCCGATCGGCCAGCCCGCTCCGACGCTGGTCGCGATCGCTCGGGCGCTCGAGAGTGATCTGCGCGTGCTCGTGCCCATCTGGTCGCGCGCCGGCTGAGCGCCGGCGCTGTGCGCCGCGGCTACGGCGCCTTTGCGGCGTGCTTCATGTTGCGGTGCGGTCTGGAGACCGTCGAACCGGCGGTCCTCGCGCGCCGTAGCGTGGCAATCCAGCGCCGGACTGGTTAACGTGAGGCGCCCGGGTCGGGCTGGGACTGCGTGTGCCGCGAGCGCACGTGGCCACTGGAGGGTGAGTGGCACAAGCGCCGGAGCAATGGTTGGATCCGTCCGAACAGGGCGCCCTCGCCGAGGGGGCGATGCTCTGGGACGGCCGCTATCGCATCGTGAGAACGCTGGGGGAAGGCGGCATGGGCCGCGTCCTGCTCGCCCACGACCTCGCCCGTGACGACCGACCGGTCGCCCTCAAGATCCTGCTCCCCGACTTCTTCGACGCCCTCACCGAGTTCCTGCACGAGTACGTGCTCCAGCGGGGCCTCTCGCATCCGCACCTGCCGCGCGCCTACGAGCTCGGCTTCGCCAACGAGCCCGAGGCGACCTACCCGTACTTCGCCATGGAGTACTGCCGCGGCGTGCCGCTGCTGTCGGCCATGCGGCGGGCGTCGGCCCCGCGCATGATCTTCGAGGTCATGAGCGGGCTCCTGCGGGCCCTCGACCACATGCACGGGCAGGGGCTCGTCCACGGCGACATCAAGCCCAGCAACGTGCTCGTCTCCTCGGTCGGCGAGGGCTCCTTCGCGTGGCTCATCGACCTCGGCGTGGCCGGGCCCATCGGCGGCTACACCGACGCCGACGTGTTCGTCGGGACGCCGGAGTACGCCGCGCCGGAGCTGCTGACCGGCGTCGGCGTCGACCAGCGCGCCGATCTCTACGCGGTCGGGCTCATCCTGTACGAGCTGATCCAGAAGCGTCGCCCGTGGCCGGGCAGCGACGAGACCCAGCTGCTGCTGGCGCGCCGCGCCGGGCCGCCGCCGCCGATCAGCGCCAAGGACTGCCCGCCGGCGCTCGCCGAGCTGGTCACGCGCTCGCTCGACCCCGACCCCGCGCGCCGCCCGCCGAACGCCGCGACCTTCCTGCTCGAGCTCTGCGAGGCGATGGGCGTCGAGGCGGAGCTCGAGCCGCCGGGGGCCTTCGCGCGCCGGCTCGCGGTCCTGCCTCACCCGGCCGAGGGCGCGACGCGACCGGCGGCGACGGCGCTGCTCGCCGGGCTGAAGCCGCAGGATCAGACCGAAGAGGTCCCGCTCGGCCTGCTGCTCGAGGGGCCCGTGAGCCTCGACGGGAGCCGGCTCCTCCACCACATCGGCGATCGCGCGGCGCTCCTCGGGGCGCGCGTCCTCCGGATCTCGCTGCATACGCCGACGCAGCTCCCCCTGAGCGCGCTCGAGACCATCCTCGGGGTGCTCCTCCGGCTCCACCCGGAGCTGGCGCCGAGCTACGAGAAGAACCCGACGCCCGTCGGCGCGGCGCGCGTGCTCGACGGGAGCGGCCGCCCGCTGCTCCTGGTGGTGGACGGGCTCCAGCGCGCCGACGCCGAGAGCCTGACGGCGATCAGCGCGGTCCTCGCCCGGTCGCAGACCCACGTCCGCCTGCTCGCCACGCTCCACCCGGAGGAGGAGCAGGTCGCCCCGGCGCAGCTCGCGCGTCTCGTGAACCAGCGCGGGGTCGGGCGCGCGGTCCTCGCGGAGCTCGTGAACGGCCGCGTGGGCGACTGGCTCGACGTCGCGGTGGGGCCGGGCGCGCTGCACGAGGCCGACCGCGAGGCGCTCATCCACGACGCCGCCGGCAGCACCCTGGGGCTCGTGCACGGGCTCCACGACCTCTATCGCCGCGGTCGCATCGTCCGCACGCCGCAGGGCTACGCTCCGGGCGCCGCCGCGAGCCAGGACGCGCCGGTCACCCACCTCGATCCCACCGGCCGCGTCGACGAGCTCGACGCCCTCCTCGCCTGCGTCCACGCGCCCCTCGGGGAGCGGGCGCTGAAGCGCTACCTCGGCACCCACGCCGACATCATCCCGGCGCTGATCGGGCATGCGGTGCTCGTCCAGCGCGACGACGGCACGCTGATGGTGGCGGACGAGACCCGACGCGCCGCGATCTACGAGCGCGTGCCCCTCCTCCGTCGGCAGCGGCTCCACCGGCGCCTCGCCGTCGCGCTCGAGGAGACGCGCTCGAAGGATCACGAGCGCACGGCCTTCGAGTATCAGCGCTCGGAGACCCCGCTCCTGGCCGTGCCGCACCTCATCACCGCCGCCCGCCACGCGCCCGAGGAGGGGCGTCCGGGGGCGGCCCGCCGCCTCATCGACGCGGCGCGGATCCTGCTCGAGGACCACCACGAGGAGGACCGGACCACCCTCGATCTGTGGCGCTTCTGGTCGCTCCTGTTGCGCGCGGACGCCCACGTGTCGCTGACCATCGGCGACCTCGAGCACTTCGAGGAGGTCGTCGAGAAGCTGTTCCAGCTCGGCACCGACATGGCGCACCGGCAGACGCTCCAGGCGGCGCTCGAGTTCCGGCTCCTCGTGGACGAGCGGCAGCGCGACTGGAATCGCCTGGTCGAGGACGCTGGCGCGCTGCTGTCGCTGGACCCCGAGGGGCCGCCGCCCGACAGCCTCGCCCGCTTCCGCTGGGCCAAGGCGCTGCGCGACCGCGCCGACGGTCTGCCCGCCCTCGCCGCCGAGCACCTCGAGCGCGGGCTCGAGAGCCGCAACGTGCTGTCGAACGAGGTGCAGCTCCTGCTCCTCTACGCGCGCGCGTCGCTGTTCGTCGACATGTCCTGGCACGCCCAGGCGGACCCGGCGGTCGACGACCTGTACCAGACGGCCCTCGCCGTCGGGCGTCCGGTCGACCTCATCCGGGCGCGGGTGCTGCGCGCGCGGCTCCTCCGTCACCGCGGCTTCCCGGCCTCGGCGCTGCTCGAGGCGCGGCAGCTGCTGCGGGACCTCGAGGGTGAGCGGAGCCCGGGGCTCGACGCCGTGGTCGAGTGGGAGCTGGCCTCGTGCCACATCGAGTTCGGCTGGTTCTCGAGCGCCCGCGACCACGCCCGGCAGGCGCAGGCGATGGCGACCGCCGACCATGACGGCGCCCAGCGCGTCCGGGCGCTCCTCGTCGAGGCGACCGCGCTCCAGGCCATGGGCGCGCGCGAGCTCGCCTGGACGACGGCCTTGCAGGCGTCGCGGCTGATCCCCTCCGACGACGCCTCGGCGGCGGTCAACGCCCGCCTGGTCACGCTGGAGCTGGCGCTGGACTCGAGCGGCTTCCGGCAGCTCGAGGAGGTGGCACGCGAGGCCTCGGAGATCGGCTGGCGCGCGCAGCGACGTCAGGAGGGGGCCCGCGCGGCGCGCGCGTTCGACATCGCGGCGCGGGCGGCCGTGCAGCGCAAGGACCCGCAGCTCGCCCTGCAGTGGGAGACCCTGGCCCTGAAGGCGATCGACCGCTTCGCCCCGTCCCACATCCATCGGGCCCGTCACCTGGCGACGCTCGCGGACGCGCAGGCGCTGGCCGGGAAGGCGGCGTTGGCGTTGGAGACGCGGGCTCAGGCGCGCGCGGTGGTGGCGCAGGTCGCCGGCACCATCACGGACAAGGAGCTGCGCGTCGCCTGGCTCGACAACCCCGTGCACCGCGCGATCATCGGCGTCACCCCGGTGGCCGAGCCGACGCGCGCGCACCACCGCACGCACGCGCGGCGACGGGTCGCGCAGCAGCTGCCGGACCTCCCCGTCCCGCCGGCGGAGCTGGCCGAGAAGAGCTGACCGCGGCGAGACCTCGCGGGGAGCGGTCGAGACGGCCGCTCCCCGGTGCCTCGTCGCGGTCCCCGGCGCTCAGGGCGTGGTCGGGCAGGTCGGCGCCTCGGCGACCTTGGCCTTCGCGAAGTCGGGCACCTGGGTGTCCTCCTCCTCGAGCGAGATCGTGCCCATCGCGCGGATGACGACCTTGCCGTCGGCGTCGCGCACGGCCGCGAGCCACGACGACGTGCGGCCGGTGCAGCCGGGCGCGCTCTCGCAGGTCAGGCCGTCGCAGGCGAGGCAGCCGGCGTCCCCGACCCAGCCCATGACCTCGTCCTTGGCCTCGTCACCGCACCGCGCGACGACGTCCGCGGCGCTCTTGGCGCGCTCGTCGAAGGACCAGACGCCGGGGCCGACGAGGGACTCGGGCTTGCTCAGCATCGCGTCGACCAGCTCGCAGCGGGCGTCGCGGGACGCCGCGGCCTTGGCGACGTCGTCGGCCGAGAGCCAGCTGGGCGCGTCGGCCTTGTCGATGTAGGACACGCCGAGGAGGCGGCGCGCCTCGCCGACGGTCTCGAAGACGAAGGTCCAGCTGAAGTCCGTCTGGAGGGCCGCGCACTGGCTGAGGTCGTCGTTGCAGACGAAGCGCGCGATGTCCCCCGAGATGCGGACGCGCGCCTCGCAGACGCCCTCATCGATCTCGAGGACGCCGCGCTTGCCGCCGGCGAGCTTGGCGAAGAGGGTCTCGTCGCCACCGGCGCCGGCGATGAGCGCCTCGAGCGCCTTGACGTCGGCGTCGCGCGTCGCGTCCGCCGCCGTCGGGGCGGGCGCCGCGGGCTCGGCCCGCG
>SBGO01000136.1 GCA_006226565.1 Deltaproteobacteria bacterium
GCGGGTCGTGCGCTCGCCGCTGGCGACGATGCGGTCGAGCCACTCGCGCGGCTCGGGCGCGAGCTGGTCGCGGGCGAATTCGGCGAGGAGCCCGGCGAGCCCGACCATCCCCTGGAGCTGCCCGCGGAGCTCGTGGCGGAGGGCGCCGAGGAGCTCGTCGAGATCGGCGTCGCCGCGGTCGGCCCGGGCGCGCAGGGTGAGCAGGCGCTGGCGCGCGCGGGCGGCGGCGAGCATGTGCGTGCGGAGCGCCCCCTGGCGCAGCGGGCGCACGACGAGGGCGTGGACGCCGGGCATGGCGCCGGCGGCGAGGCGGGCGATATCGGGCTCGTCGGCCAGCAGCAGGCCCACGACGTCGAGCCCCTGGGCCTCGAGTCGGGCGAGGAGCTCGGCGCCGCGCATCGGCTCGAGGTTGTCGGGGACGAGCACGATGGGAGCGTCGACGCCCGCGACGGCGGCCACCGCCTCCTCGAAGCCGGCGGCGATGGCGACCGCGAAGCCCTCCCCGACCTCATCGGCGACGACTTCCTGGCCGACGTAGCCGGGGTCGGCGACGACGACCACGGGGGCGGGCGCGGCGATGGCGGGTGACAGCGGCGGTCCGCTCATGGGCTCTCCGAGGCGTGGGACCGGCAGAGCTTGCCACCGGCGCCCGAGGGTTCCAAGGCCAACGGGGCGGTGGGCGCTGTGCAGCCGCGGCGCGGGTCTGCTATAGGGCCTCCCATGTTCACGCGCATCTCCACTCGGGCCGCGCTCTGCGCGGGGTTGTTGGCGCTGACGATGCTCGCCGCGTGCGGGCGTGATCCGGCGCCGCCGCTCGCTCCGGACGAGCCGGCCGTCCTCCAGGACTACGTCGCGATCGCCGAGCAGACCGCCGACGTGCTCGACGCCCATCCGACGGACCGGGCGGCCGCGGGCGACGCGCTGGCGGCGCTGTACACGGAGCACGAGGCGGCCTGGTCGAAGACGGTGACGCGGATGCGCGCGCTGTACACGGCCGACATCAAGCGCGACCTGGGCGACCGGATGCCCAACCGCCACGCGAAGCTGCTCGGGCGGCTCGAGGCGGCCTCGAAGCGGCAGTCGGCCCACGTCGCGGGGGCGCCGTGGGTGCTGCGCGACGAGAAGGCGCGCGACATCCTCGCGAAGCTCGCGATCGCCGACGAGTACGAGAACTACATCCGCGAGAACTGGTCGCAGACGGGGCCCGAGGACGAGTAGACGCTCGCGGCGAACCGCGCGCCCCGAGCGAGCGATTCCCTCCCGGGCGGCGCTGGCGAGGTGCGCGGTGGGATGGGCGAGGCGCTCCACCCGAGCGCCCCGACCGAGCGATTTGAACGTCGCCGAAGGCGACACGCCCTCCCCCGCGGCGCGGGGGACCGCCGCAGGCGGGTCGGGGGCCAGTGAGGGAGGGGCGCGTGGAGCGTCTCGACCAGAGGGTTCCCGGCGCGCGCCGAGCTTGCGAGGTGCGCGGTGGGATGGGCGAGGCGCTCCACCCGAGCGCCCCGACCGAGCGATTTGTTCATGGACTGCCGGCGCGAGTTAGGGCATACGCGCGCCCATGGCAGACATCGTGATGAATCTCGTCAGGCTGAGGAAGGTCCTGCCCAACGGCAAGGAGCTCCTCAAGGGTATCTCGCTCTCGTTCTTCAAGGACGCGAAGATCGGCGTGATCGGCGTCAACGGCGCCGGCAAGTCGACGCTCATGAAGATCGTGGCGGGGGTCGACAAGGAGTACCAGGGGGAGGTCATCCTCCAGCCTGGCGTGCGCGTCGGCTACCTGTCGCAGGAGCCGGAGCTCGACCCGAGCCTCGACGTGAAGGGCAACATCGAGCTCGGCCTGAAGGACGTCAAGGCGCTCCTCGAGCGCTACGACGAGATCAGCGCGCGCTTCGGCGACGCCGAGGCCGACGAGTTCGACAAGCTCATCGAGGAGCAGTCGCGGCTCCAGGACGCCATCGAGGCGGTCGACGGCTGGGAGCTCGACAACCGCGTGTCGGTCGCGGCCGAGGCGCTCCGCTGCCCGCCCGGCGACCGCGACGTGGTCACCCTGTCCGGTGGTGAGAAGCGCCGCGTGGCGCTGACCCGGATGCTCCTCGAGCGGCCGGAGATCCTGCTCCTCGACGAGCCCACCAACCACCTCGACGCCGAGTCGATCGCCTGGCTCGAGCGCCACCTCCGCGAGTACCCGGGGCTGGTGCTGATCATCACCCACGATCGCTACTTCCTCGACAACATCACGCGCTGGGTCCTCGAGCTCGACCGCGGGGTCGGCATCCCCTACGAGGGCAACTACTCCGAGTGGCTCGACCAGAAGGCCAAGCGCATCGAGATGGAGGAGAAGGCCAACTCGCGGCGCGCCCGGACCCTCAAGCAGGAGCTCGACTGGATCCGGCTCAGCCAGAAGGCCCGCCAGGCCAAGGGCAAGGCGCGTCTGAACGCCTACGAGAAGCTCCAGGCCGACGAGCAGGCGCAGCGCGACACGCCGTCGCAGATCACCATCGCGCCCGGGCCGCGCCTCGGCACGACCGTCATCGAGGCCCACGGGCTGACCAAGGGCTACGGCGACAAGCTCCTGTTCGAGAACCTCGACTTCATCCTGCCGCGCGCGGGCATCGTCGGCGTGGTCGGCCCCAACGGCGCCGGCAAGTCGACGCTGCTGAAGATGATCATCGGCCAGGAGCAGCCCGACGCGGGCTCGCTGACCGTCGGCGAGACGGTCAAGGTGAGCTACGTCAACCAGGACCGCTCGACCCTCGACGACGACAAGAGCGTCTGGGAGGAGATCAGCGGCGGCGCCGAGGTCATCGAGATCGGCGCGCGCCAGGTGAACAGCCGGGCGTACTGCGGCTTCTTCAACTTCAAGGGGGCCGACCAGCAGAAGCGCGTCGGCGACCTCTCGGGCGGCGAGCGCAACCGCGTGCACCTCGCCAAGCTGCTCATCGAGGGCGGCAACGTCATCATGCTCGACGAGCCGTCGAACGACCTCGACGTGGAGACGCTGCGCTCGCTCGAGGACGCCATCGCCGAGTTCGCCGGCTGCGTCGTCCTCGTCAGCCACGATCGCTGGATGCTCGACCGGCTCGCGACCCACATCCTCGCCTTCGAGGGCGACAGCCAGGTGATGTGGTTCGAGGGCAACTGGCAGGCCTACGAGGCCGATCGCAAGCGGCGCCTCGGCAAGGAGGCCGACCAGCCGCACACGATCAAGTACCGCCCGCTGCACCGCTGATGGGACGGTCGAGGTGTCCCGCCGCGGGACACCTCGACGCCCCGCGCGGGGGTGGCGTGACCCCGGCGGCGCACGGATGACCCCAACCGGCGCGTCCCAACCGCCGGCCGCGGGGCCCGATTCGCGCGCAACCCGCTGAAATCACGTCCTGGCACGCATCTTGAGTGGGGCTCGCCCCACCCAGGGTGGGGGGACCTTGCGCGCGGGGCGGCGGCGGCCGGCTCGCGACGCGACCGCTCGTCCGGACCTTGCGCCGGCGGCTGGCGTTGACCATAACGGGGGCGCACGTGCGAGGAGGCCCCTTGAACACCCCCGCCATCCCGACCGACAGCGCCGCGCCGCCCCGGAGCCACGAGGCGACCGGCACGCTCCCGCCGACGCCCGCCGAGGCCATCGACGCCGCCGTGCGCGAGCTCGCCGAGCGCAAGGACGCCTGGGTCGCCGTCCACATCGAGGATCGCGTGACCCTGCTCGAGCGCCTCCGCAAGGACGCCTGGGCCGCCTCGGCGCAGCTCGTCGCGGACGCCGTGAAGGTGAAGGGGATCCGCCCCGGCTCCTCCCACGAGGCCGACGAGTGGAGCGCCGGCCCCTACCCGCTCCTCCGCAACCTCCGGCTCCTCCAGCGCTCCCTCGCCGAGACGCGCCGCTACGGCGCGCCGCGCCTGCCGACGCGCCCGTGGACCCGCCCGGACGGCCAGGTCGTCGCGCGCGTCTTCCCCACCGACACCTGGGACAAGCTGCTCCTGCGCGGCTACTCCGCCGAGGTGTGGATGGACCACGACGTCCACCTCGACACCCTCGCCGACACCCAGGCCATCGCCTACCGCGACAAGGAGAAGCGCCCGCACCCCGGGAAGGTGGCGCTGGTGCTCCAGGCGGGCAACGTCAGCTCCATCGGCCCGATGGACGCCCTCTACAAGCTCTTCGTCGAGGACCAGGTGGTCGTCCTCAAGACCAACCCGGTCAACGACTACGTCGGGCGCTTCGTCGAGCGGGCGTTCGCGGCGCTGATCGACGCCGGCTTCCTGCGCGTCGTCTACGGCGGCGTGGAGGCCGGCGCGCAGCTCTCGGCGCACCCGCTCGTCGACGAGATCCACATCACCGGCAGCGATCGCACCCACGACGCCATCGTCTTCGGCACCGGCGAGGAGGGCCGCGCGAACAAGGCCGCCGGCGTCCTCAAGAACACGCGCCGCCTGACGAGCGAGCTCGGCAACGTCACGCCGGTCATCGTCGTCCCCGGCCCCTGGAGCGCCAAGGACGTCCGGCGCCAGGCCACCAACATCGTCTCGGGCCTGACCAACAACGCCGGCTTCAACTGCATCGCGCACCGCGTCATCGTGCAGCACGCCGACTGGGCGCTGCGGCAGGACCTCGTCGACGCCGTGCGCGCGCGCCTCGTCGCCACGCCGACGCGCACCGCCTACTACCCGGGCGCGGCCAAGCGCTTCGCCGTCTACGCCGACGCCCACGCGCAGCTCGAGCGCTACGGCGACCCGGCCGAGGGCGACCTCCCGTGGGGGCTCGTCCCCGACGTCGACCCCACCGACTCCTCGTCGCCGTGCTTCGACACCGAGGCGTTCTGCGGCCTCTTCGCCGAGACCGCGCTCCCGGCCGCCGACCCGGCCGCCTACCTCCGCGAGGCGGTGCGCTTCGTGAACGAGGAGGTCTGGGGGACCCTCGCCTGCGTGCTCATCGTCCACCCCGACACCCTGGCCGACGCCGCCATGGCGCACGCGGTCGACGACGCGATCGCCGCGCTCCGCTACGGCACCGTCGTCGTCAACCACTTCCCGGGCATCGCCTACGCCCTCGGCAGCACGCCCTGGGGCGCCGCGCCGGGGCACACGCCGACCGACATCCAGTCGGGCCGCGGCGTGGTCCACAACACCTACCTCTTCTCGCACCCGCACAAGGCGGTCGTCCGCGGGCCCTTCCGGCCGCTCCCGAAGCCCCCGTGGTGGGTCGGCAACGCCCAGGCGCTCGCGCTCGGGCAGCAGCTCGCGGCCTTCGAGGCGGCCCCGTCGTTCGGGCGGATCGCGCGCCTCGCCTGGACGGCGCTCAAGGGCTGAGCCCGTGCCGGCGCTCCCCGAGCTGCTCCCGGCGCTGGCCGATCGGCTCCCGCGGGTGCCGATGGGGAGCTGGCCGACGCCCCTCGAGGAGGTGAGCGCGGCCGGCCTGCCGGTCTGGGTCAAGCGCGAGGACCGGAGCGCGCCGCACTACGCCGGCAACAAGATCCGGCCGCTGGAGCTGGTGTTCGGCGCCGCGCTGGCCGCGGGCAAGCGCCGCATCTGGGCGACCGGCGCGTACGGCTCCAACCACGCGCTCGCGACCCTCGTCCACGCGCCGCGCCACGGCCTCGAGGCGGCGGGGCTCCTGTGG
>SBGO01000563.1 GCA_006226565.1 Deltaproteobacteria bacterium
GCGGCGGCTCCGGCGCGGGCGGCGGCGAGGTCGCGCACGCCGCGAGCCACAGCGTGACGAGCGGCAAGAGGCGGGTTCGCTTCGGCATCGGGGGCGGCCTCCGGGTCGACGACGCCCGCACTATGCCCGCCGGGCCGCGATTGGACACCACGAAAGCCGCCCCCTCCCGGCGATCGGCGTAACCCATAGAAGAGTCACCTCGCCGGCACGGGCCTCCCGCGGCGGGGGGCGCGCCGGACCGCGAATCCATTGCGTTCTCCGCGCCCTGGCGCCCGGCGACGCGGCGCCGTGCTTGACTCGACGGGCCCTCCGGCCGACATAGGCGGGGTCAGCGGGCCCAGGAGGTCACCGTGCAGCTTGCGGTGTTGACGAGCGGGGGGGACTCCCCAGGGATGAACGCGGCGGTTCGAGCGGTGGTGCGGACCGCGCTCGATCGTGGCGCGAACGTGTTCACCATCCTCGAGGGCTACCAGGGGATGGTCGACGGCGGCGACGCCATCCGCCGCGCGAGCTGGAGCGACGTCTCGAGCATCCTCGAGCGCGGCGGCACGGTCCTCGGGACCGCGCGCTGCAAGGCCTTCCGGAACCGCGAGGGCCGGCGCGAGGCGGTCCTCAACATGCTCGAGCGGGGCATCGACCGCCTCGTCGTCATCGGCGGCGACGGCAGCCTCACCGGCGGCCACGCGCTGCAGCGCGAGTGGCCCGGCCTCGTCGGCGAGCTGACCGCCGAGGGCGCCATCAGCCCGCAGATCGCTGCGCGCCACCCGCGGCTGCGCCTCGTCGGCCTGGTCGGCTCGATCGACAACGACATGGCCGGCACCGACACGACCATCGGCGCCGACACCGCGCTCCACCGCATCACCGAGGCCCTCGACGCGCTCAGCAGCACGGCGATGAGCCACCGCCGGAGCTTCGTGGTCGAGGTCATGGGCCGCAACTGCGGCTACCTGGCGCTCATGAGCGCGGTCAGCAGCGGCGCCGACTGGGTCTTCGTCCCCGAGGATCCGCCGTCCGCCGAGACCTGGCGCGACGACCTCATCGCCCACCTCTCGGCCTCCCGCGCCGCCGGCCGCCAGAACACCGTCGTCATCGTCGCCGAGGGCGCCCGGGACGACCTCGGCCAGCCCATCACGAGCGCCGAGGTCCGCGACCTCATCGAGACGACCCTCAACACCGAGGCGCGCGTCACCGTGCTCGGCCACGTCCAGCGCGGCGGCCCGCCCAGCGCCTTCGACCGCAACCTCGGGACGCTCCTCGGCCACGCCGCCGTGGACGCCCTCCTCAACGACGAGTCGCCGGTCGACGCGCCCATCATCATCGGCATGCGCGGCAACCGCATCGTCCGCCTGCCCCTCGACGACTCGCTGGCCCAGAACCGCGCGGTCACCGAGGCGATCGACGCCAAGGACTACAAGCGCGCGATGTCGCTGCGCGGCGGCGGCTTCCGGGCCGCCCACGCCGTCCTCAAGACCCTCACCCAGAGCCAGCCCGACACGCTCGCCAACGGCAACAAGCCGCTCCGCCTCGCGGTCCTCAACGCCGGCGCGCCGGCCCCGGGCATGAACGCCGCGGTCCGCGCCGCGGTCCGCCTCGGCCTCGACCGCGGCCACGTGATCCTCGGCGTCGAGAACGGCTTCGAGGGGCTCGCCGCCGGCAAGCTCAAGGAGCTCGGCTGGATGGACGTCACCGGCTGGGCGACGCGCGGCGGCTCGGAGCTCGGCACCCGGCGCATGTCGCTCCAGGGCAAGGACCTCTACAACGTCAGCCGCGCCGTCGAGGAGCACGAGATCGACGGCATCCTCGTCATCGGCGGCATGTCCGGCTTCATGGCCGCGCACAAGCTGGTCGCCGAGCGCGAGGACTACCCGGCGCTGAACATCCCCATCGTCTGCCTGCCGGCGACCATCAACAACAACCTCCCGGGCTCCGAGCTGAGTATCGGCGCGGACACGGCGCTGAACTCGATCGTCGGCGCGGTGGACAAGATCCGCCAGTCGGCGAGCGCCCAGCAGCGCTGCTTCGTGGTCGAGGTGATGGGCCGCCGCTGCGGCTACCTGGCGACGATGGCCGGGCTCGCGACGGGCGCCGAGCGCGCCTACATCCACGAGGAGGGCGTGACCATCAGCGACATGATGGGCGACCTCGAGCTCCTGCGCCGCGGCTTCCAGGCCGGTCGCCGGCTCGGCCTCATCATCCGCAGCGAGCGCGCCAACGACGTCTACGACGCGCGCTTCATGCAGCAGCTCCTCGAGGAGGAGGGCGGCGACCTCTTCGACGTCCGGGTCGCGATCCTCGGCCACCTGCAGCAGGGCGGGCAGCCCTCCCCCTTCGATCGGATCAGCGCGACGCGCTTCGCGAGCTCGTGCATGGAGTTCCTGATCGAGCACGCCCGGGCGAAGGACCCGGCGGCGGCCTACATCGGCCTCGAGGGCGGCGAGACGCGATTCCACGACCTGACGAACCTGCCGCGCATGGTCGACGTCGCAAATCAGCGCCCCAAGCAGCAGTGGTGGATGGCCCTGCGCCACGTCGCGAGGCAGCTCGCGCGGGTCGAGAGCGGGACCACGCCACGTCCGGACGGTGACGACGCTTGACGCCGTGGGCGCTGACGCGATACGCAGCGCCGCGACTAAGCCTGACGCTGGAGAAAGCACATGAACGCGAGCGACTGCACCCTCTACAGTGGCGCCGCCGCCGGCGCTGAGTCGGCCTTCGGTGAGGCCGCCGAGCGCTACGGGATCGCCGAGGTCAACTTCACCTTCGAGGGCCACGACGACGCGCGCACGCGCGGCCGCCGCGTCCTCGCCGAGACGGAGCTGTCGAAGGGCAACGTCAGCCTGCAGTACGTCTCGACGCTGATGCACCGTTCCTACCACGACACGCCGAAGTACCGCCGGCTCCTCGCGAGCCTGTGGCACCAGGTGATGGCGGGGGACCAGGTCTTCTGCGTGGGCTGGATCAAGGAGGACGGGACCGTCAAGGGCGGGACCGGCTGGGGCGCCGAGCTGGCGAAGCTCTTCTCGAAGCCGCTGTACGTCTTCGACGAGGCCAAGCAGGGCTGGTTCCACTGGAACGAGGGCGAGTGGGAGGCCGCCGGCGAGCCGGTCATCACCTCGACCGCCTTCACCGGGACCGGCACCCGCATGCTGGACGAGCGCGGCAAGGCCGCGATCGAGGCGCTGTTCGAGCGGAGCTTCGGCAAGGCCTGAGCGACGCGGCGATGAAAGAGATGCACGACCGCGCGCCGGCGCTCGACGTCGCCTACCGCGAGCTGCTCGTGGCGATGCAGCACGCCCGCTCCCTCTACGAGGTGGCGGACGTGGTCGTCCGACACGCGCGGCGGGTGCTCGAGGCCGACGGCGCGTCGGTCACCGACGTGCGCGACGACGTGTACGTCTACCGCGCGGTCGCGGGGTCGCCGGTGCCGGTCATCGGCGACCCGCATCCGCTCGCGGGGAGCTTCACGGGCGAGGCCGTCGCGGCCGGCGAGCCGCGCCTCTTCCGGTTGGCGGAGGCCGACGGGGGGAGCTACGCCCGCGCCCTCGCGGACGGGATCAAGAGCGGCCTGGTGGCGCCGATCATCGTCGGCGGCAAGGTCATCGGGACCGTGGGCGCGACCTCCGGCGAGGAGGACGCGTTCGACGCGAGCGACCTCCGCATCCTGAGCGGCTTCGCGGCCTTCCTGGCGATCGGCCTGGGCCTCATCGAGAAGGCGCGCGCCGCCGCGCCGAAGCCCGAGGCCGCCGTCGCGCCGCCGCGGGACCAGGGCGCGCCGCTGTCCCTCGGGATGGCGCGGATGTCGCTCGACACGATCGAGGGCGCGGCGCTGGCGCTGGCGGGCTCCGAGCTCGACCCGCACCAGCACAGCCTCGCCGAGCTGCTCCTCCGGACGACGCTCGTCCTCCGGACGATGCTGGGCGTCGACCCGAACTGAGCCGACCACCCGGCCTGCGCTCGTCCCGAGCGCGGCAGCCGCCTGGCGTTATCCCCGGCGGGCGGTCTCGACAGCCTCGGGGTGGCTGCGATCTCCGAGGCGGGGGGCGGCCGTCACGGCTTGCCGAACACGGGCGTTGTGGCACGGTGGACGCTCCAGACGGGAGGGAGCTGCCATGAAGAGCCTGGGTTGGGTCGCGCCGATGGCGCTGTGCGCGGTGTTCGCGCTGGGCTGTGGGAAGACGGAGAAGCCGGCGCCGGATACGGCGGAGGCGGTCGCGCCGGTCGAGGCCGACACCGCGACGACGGCGGCGCCCGAGGCCGACACCGGGACGGCGGCGGAGCCCGAGGCCGACACCGCGACGGCGGCGGAACCCAGCGAGGCCGACACGGCGGCGGAGCCCACCGAGGCCGACGCCGACGAGCCGGCGGCGGCGGACGCGAGCGAGGCGGCGGCCGAGCCCGTGCCGGAGGGGATCAAGACCGAGGAGGTCACCTACGAGGGCGGCGGCGTCACGATGAAGGGCTTCCTGGCGTGGGACGCCACCAAGGAGGGGCCGCGTCCCGGCGTGCTCGTCATCCACGAGTGGTGGGGCCACAACGCCTACGCGCGCCACCGCGCGGTGATGCTCGCGCAGCTCGGCTACACGGCCCTCGCGGTGGACATGTACGGCGACGGCAAGACCGCCGACCACCCCGGCGACGCGATGAAGTTCGCGCAGGCGACCACCGCGAACCTCGACGAGGCCAAGGCGCGCTTCGACGCGGCCAAGCAGCTCCTCGCGGAGCGGGCCGAGACCGACGGGACCAAGGTCGCGGCCATCGGCTACTGCTTCGGCGGCGGGATCGCCCTGAACATGGCGCGGATGGGAGAGGAGCTGGCCGGCGTGGTGAGCTTCCACGGGAGCCTCGGCGCCAAGACCCCGGCCGAGAAGGGCGCGGTCAAGACGGAGATCCTGGTCCTCAACGGCGGCGACGATCCCCTCGCGCCGGCCGACGCGGTCAAGGCGTTCGAGGACGAGATGACGGCCGCGGGCGCGACCTTCGAGGTGGTGAGCTACCCCGGCGCCAAGCACGCCTTCACCAACCCGGGCGCGACCGCGATGGGCCAGAAGTTCGAGCTGCCGCTCGCCTATGACGCGAAGGCCGACGCGGCGTCGTGGGACGCCATGAAGGCCTTCCTGGCGCGGGTGTTCGCGAAATGATGCCAGACAGCTGCCCCTGCGGGACCGGGCGCCCCTTCGCCGAGTGCTGCGGCCCCTATCTGTCGGGCTCGGCGGCGCCGCCGACCGCCGAGGCCCTGATGCGCTCGCGCTACACGGCCTACGCGCGCGAGCGGGTCGACTACGTGGAGGCGACGACGGCCGCGGCCGAGCGCGCCGAGTTCGACCGCCGGGGGGCGGCGACCTGGGCGCGCACGGCGACCTTCACGAAGCTCGAGGTGCTCGCGACCGAGCGCGGCGGCGAGGGGGACGACGAGGGCGTCGTCGACTTCGCCGCGACCTTCGAGGAGGCCGGGCGGACCAAGGTCCTGCGCGAGCGCTCGCGCTTCGTCCGCGAGGATGGAGCCTGGCGCTACGCGGGCGGCAGCAAGGGCGAGTCGGTCCGGCGCGAGGCCCCGAAGGTCGGCCGGAACGACCCCTGCCCCTGTGGCAGCGGCAAGAAGTTCAAG
>SBGO01000628.1 GCA_006226565.1 Deltaproteobacteria bacterium
TCCCGCCCGGCCCGCTGCGCGGCGTGGGCGTCGGCGTGGCGCTGCGGCGCGCGCTGAGCCAGCGTCACGCGCGCCGGGTGGCCGACCGCTTCGACGTGGTGGTGAGCGCGTACAACCCGGTCGACTTCGGGCGGCGCGCGATCCAGATCATCGGCGACCTGAGCTTCGACCCGGCCCTCGCCCGCCGCTTCGATCCGCTCCCGCCGGGGCTCCGCGGGCGCTTCCAGGCGAGCCGCGTGCCGCGCGCGGCGTATCGGCGGCTGGCTGCGTGGGTCGCGCGCCCGTCGGGGAGGGACGTCCTGCGCGAGGACCGCGTCCTGGCGAACTCGCGGTGGGTGGCGGAGGTGATGGAGGAGGCCTACGGGGTGCGCCCCGAGGTCCTGTACCCGCCGGTGCCGGAGGCGCTCGCGCCCAGCGGCGCGGTGTGGGAGCGGCGGGCCGCGCGCTTCGTGGCGATCGGCCGCTTCGCGCCGGAGAAGCGGCTCGAGCGGCTCATCGCCATCGTCGCCGGGGTACGCGCCCGCGGGCACGACGTGGCGCTCCACCTCGCGGGCGACCCGAGCGGCGAGTACGGCCGCCGAATCGCCGCGCAGGCACGCGCCGCCGGGGATTGGGTGGTGCTGACCGGGCCGGTGCACGGCGAGGCGAAGGCCCGGCTCCTCGCGGGGAGCCGCTACGGGCTCCACGGGCGCGAGGGCGAGCCCTTCGGGATCGCGGTCGCCGAGCTGGTCCGCGCGGGCTGCGTGACCTTCGTGCCGGCGCTCGGCGGGCCGGCGGAGATCGTCGGGGACGAGGCCCTGACCTGGGGCGACGAGGCGGACGCCGTCGACCGGATCGACCGGATGCTGCGCGACCCCGCGGCGCTGACCGACGTCCGCGCGCGGCTCGACGCCCGCGTCACGCGCTTCGGCACGGCCGCCTTCGTCGCTGGCGTGCGCCACGCGGTCGCCGAGGAGCTCGCGCGGAAAGTGTGATGAAGCGGGGTCTGACCCCACATCATCACACTTTCTGCGGCGTGCGTGGGAAAGTGTGATGAAGTGGGGTCTGACCCCGTCTTCTCACATTTTTTTTCGAGGGGCGCGGATCAGCGGGGGCGGCGCATCGGGCGGCTGATCGCGCGGGCCAGCCGGTCCACGCGGCGCCCCTGGGTGACGAGGGCGTGGGTCAGGGTGAGCGGTATCAGCTGCCGTCGCCACGCCGCGCGGTGGCGGCGGACGAGGGCCGCGGCCACGCTCGGTGAGAGCGCCTCGAGGTCCAGGTCGCGCGCCACCGGGCCGCGGAAGTCGTCGTCCTTGGAGCCGCGGTGGCGACCGACGAGCACCCCGTCGAGGGCGCCGAGCGCCGCCGCCCACCAGCGCGGGTCGCCGGACGCCTCGGCGCGGGCGACGAGGGCGTCGAGGTCGGGCCTCGGCGCGCGGAAGCTCTGGACGACGTTCCAGCGGATCTGGTCCCACAGCACGCGCTTGTAGACGTCGGTCGTGGTGCCGACGCCGCGCGAGCCGACGCGCAGGCACGAGCGATGCTTCCGCAGCCCGAGACGGGCGGCGTGGCGCTCCTGCGCGAACGACATGTGCGGGGCGTCGGGGAAGCCGACCCGGCGCAGGCTCGGCACGTGGTAGATCTTGAAGCCGCCGCCCGCGGCCAGGCCCTCCTCGTCGCTGAAGGCGTCGCCCGAGAGCAGGAAGATCGTCGGATCGACGCGCCGCGCCGCCACCATCTCGCCGAAGGCCGCGACGACGGTGAAGGGCTCGAGCAGGACGTCCTCGTCGAGGGTGAGGCAGTACTCGGTCGGGCAGTCGAGGCTCGCGGCGTAGGCGCGCGCGAGGGGCCGCACGCCGCGCACCACGACGACCGGGTGCACCAGCCCCTGCTCGCGCTCGAGGCGGGCGAGCGCCTCGGCCGCGTGCGGGCGGTCGAGGGTGATGAAGTAGGCGGTCAGGTCATCCACGCGCGCCTCCACGACGGCGGCGCTCGAGCCAGCGCCGGAGCCGGGCGGGGACGAGCTCGCCGAAGGTGACGCCGTGGTGGCGCACGATCCAGCGGAGGTGGAGGACGACCCACGCGCCGGAGATCACGGTCCCGACGACCGCGCCCCAGAGCGGCCCGAGGAGGAGGACCAGGGCCACGTCCGCCGCGCCGACCGCGACCATCACCAGGCCGAAGGCGCGCAGCTCCCGGCCGAAGGCGTGGACGCCGGTGATGCGCCAGAGGGCCACCGCGTGGACCCCGGAGATGACGACCGCGGTGCACGCCGAGGCGATGGCGACGCCGACGACGCCGTAGGGCGGGATGAAGACCAGGTACAGGGCGATCGCCAGGCCGAGGCCGAGCCCCGCGGTCGGCACCAGCACCTTCGTCCGCTGCACCATCTGGAGCGCCGAGGTGGTCGGCCCGAAGGCGACCGCGGCGAGGCGGGCGGCCAGCAGCACCAGGAGCGGCGCGTACGCGGCGTCGTAGACCGCGCCGTAGAGGTGCAGGACGTAGGGCCCCCAGAGGCCGACGAGCACGACGATGGCGGCGCCGCCGGCGACCCCGGCCAGGGTCGAGAGCTGGAACGCCCGGCGCAGGCCCGCGAGGTCCCCCGTCTGGTACAGGTTCGAGGCGATGGGGCTGAGGCTCTGGGCGAGCATCGCCTGGGGCACGGGGACGATCGCCGCGAGCTTGAGCGCGAGCGCGAGCACGCCCACCTCGACGAAGGCGCTCTCGAGGCCGGCGAGGAGCGTCTTGGCGGCGACGTCCCGGGCGGCGCCGAGGGTGAGGAAGAGCGCGATGGGGAGCGCCGTGGCGATGACGCGCGCGCGCACCGCCGGCGGGAAGACGGCGGTCGGATCCGCCGGCGGCGGGCGGAAGCGGAACCAGATGAGCAGGAAGAGCCCGAGCTCGAGCAGGGACAGCCCCAGGGCGAAGGCGGGCAGCCGGGGGAGGTCGACGCCCGCGGCCGTCGCGGCCCAGAGGCCGCCCAGGAGGGCGAGGAGGCCGAGCATCCGCACGACGTGGTCGATGAAGAAGCCGACCTGCACCCGGCCGATGGCCGCCAGGTAGCCCCCGAGCTGAGCGCGCCACACCTGGAAGAGGCCGAAGGGCAGCAGCAGGATCACGGCGACCTCGAAGGTCGCCGGCGCGTCCAGCGCGCTCCCGAGGGGGCCGCCCAGGAACGACACCGCCGAGCCGACCACGAGCCACACGAGCAGCGACAGGAGGAGCCCCATCCGGACCAGCGCGCCGAGCCGCGCCGGGGCGTCGGCGCGCCGGGCGGCGGTCAGCTCGGGCAGCAGCGCCCCGCGGAGGCCCAGGCTCGAGATCACGTCGACGAGGTCGACGACCGCGAGCGCCGTCACGTAGACGCCGAACGACTCGGCGCCCAGGAAGCGGATCGTGACCCACGACGTGAGCAGCCCGGCCACCAGCGCGAAGCCGCGCGTCGTGATCCCGAAGAGCCCCTCGCGGAGCAGGCGGGCGTCGATCTCACGCATCGCCGGGATCCCGGACGCCGGGCTGCGGCCATTGGTCGCAGCGACCGCGCCGGCGCGCTTCTGGGCGTGAGGAGAGGGGCGTCATCACTGCCTCGTCGTGGCGCTCCGCATTGCCACGGAACCGACCGGACGGCAAGGGGGACCGCAGGGATCGTGCGCTGCGAAGAAGATCGCGCCGCCGCGAGACCCAGGCGGGGGGCCGCCGGGGGCCGGTATATTGCGACGCGGAACAGAGCCTCGGGGGCCCCCGGCCTTGAGCCGACCCCCCGGGTGCTCTACATTGAGCCCGTCGCGGTTTCCTTCCGCGGTGCTTCCCACCCAGCTCGACGAGCGAATGATGCGCACCTGCGTTGGCGACGCGACCAGACTCGAGAGGGCCGCCACGGACGCCCTCGGCGTCGCCGTATGCGCAGCCCAGCGAGCCGCGTCGCAGGCGCGTCGTGACGTTGCGGAATTGCGTAACCGACGCTGCACTGCGTCCTGTTCCTGGCCGACCGCTTCGGATAGACTCGGCGCGATGGGCGAGGAAGTTGACAAGCGCGGCCTGCTGCGAAGCGGGCGGCTCCACCGCGGGGCACGGCGGCGGTCATGGTGCATCGCACCTTGGCTGGTGCTGCTCGTGCTCCTGGCGGGGTCGATGTCGACCGCCTGCGGCAAGGACGAGCCCACCGGACCGAACGACCTCCTCGGCCAGGCGACGGCGGCCCTGAACTTCAACCCGGCGCGGATCCGGTCGATCGAGTACACGATCAAGTTCACGTACCTCGAGGAAGACCCGCCGGACACCTACTCCAGCCAGGAGTACACGAGCGTCGTCCACAACGGGCAGCTGATCACGATCCTCCCGTGCCGGACCGGCCCGGACGGCACCGGCTGGAACCAGGCCGACGTCGACGCCATCGTCCACTTCCAGGACGAGACGATGGAGGACGTCAACGTCCACGCCTCGGCCATCTTCGAGTGCGTCCGCAACGCCGACACCCGCGTCAACATCCTCCTCAACATCGCGGGGCAGCTCGACACCGGCTTCGCCGACCTCAACATCGCGCCGGCCGGCACGCTCTGCTCGGGCAAGACCGACTGGAAGCCGGACACCTACCTCGGCGTCTGCCCCAACTCGCAGTGCGGCAACTCCACGGCGGTCTTCATCTCGGCCAGCGACTGCGTGACCATCAGCGGCGAGGATCCGGTCTACTGGTTCTGCGGCTCCCCCACCGACCGCGACATCCGCCAGAACGACTACGGGACCTCGGCCATCAGCTACTTCCCGGTCCCCGACACCGACGGGCAGTGGGAGTTCGGCACCATCGCCCTCGATCCGTACCGGATGGCGCAGGAGGACCCGACGCTCACCGATCCCGAGGGCTACCTCCGTGTCTGGGTCGGCGTCGCGCAGACCCACGCCATCGTCGAGCGAGAGAACGGCCACCTGGTCTCCGGCACCGGGCAGATCACGACCACGTTGCTCGACTTCGCCGCGATCCTCGACGTGCCGCCGCAGGCCCCGGGGCAGCCCTCGCCCCAGATCCTCCTCTTCGGCAACAACACCGACGAGGGCGTCAACGTCGCCTTCCAGACGCGCTACGGCGCGTGCAACCAGCCGGTCCAGGGGATCGCGCTGTACGACGGCCTGCAGGTCGCCGACGTCCGCCTCGACGGCACGTCGAAGGTGCAGCTGCTGCTGACCGACCCGTCGTTCACCTTCGTTCGCAACGTCGCCGTCTGCGAGGCCGGGTGGGACCCCGCCAACCGCCCGACCGTGACCTGTGGCCCGCCGGGCCCGCTCTTCTGACCGCATCGCCCTCTGCTCGAGGAGCTCGTTGAAGCGTCTCCTGTCCATCGCCATCGCCCTCGTCGCGCTCTTCGCCGCTCCCGCAGCGGCCGAGGATCTGGGACATATGGGCGTGTGCCAGGACCTCCTCGGGGACGAGACGGCGTGTGACGTCGACACCACCTGGGCCGTCCGCAAGGACCCCATCCCCGACTACCTGCTCGAGCCGCACGGCGACCAGGTCGCCTACACGGTCACGGTCACCGAGGGCGAGACCCGCTACACCCTGCACATCGGCACGCTCATCGAGCTGACGGGGCTCATCGCCGACGGCACCCAGGTGCGCGGGCTCATCATCAGCCTCCAGAAGGGCGTCGAGGGCGGCTACACCACCGTCGCCAGCGCCCGCTACGGCGAGTTCAACGACGACTGCGGCTGCGCCTACATCGAGAACGGGCAGCTCGCCGTCGAGATCCGCGACGAGGCCGGCAACATCGTCCCCGCGGTGCAGGAGTCGATCATCGAGGACCTCGCCTACGGCGAGATCCGCTACCTGCACCTCAACGTGACCTACGATCTGAGCGCGGGCGTCATCCTCCCCGGCGACCCGGTCCGCATCCAGACCTGCATCAACTACGCCTCCAACTCCGACACCGACATCCTGCCCGGCTGCGCCTACGACGGCGGCTCGGTGCGGACCATCAAGGCCTGCACGCCCTTCGACTTCGACAGCTACGTCACGCCGCAGATCACCGACGTCAACCTCGAGGAGTTCCTCGCGGTCATCGACGGCGCCTTCGTCAACGTCTGGGGCTTCGTCGCCGAGGCGCTGACCGAGCGCGTGACGCCGGTCGGCCCGGTGGAGCTCGAGCCGGGGGTGCCGACGACCTTCCAGATCACGCCGACCGGGATCTCCGGCACCGAGAGCGTCATCTCCGTCACGGGCTTCGCCGAGTGCGCCCCGATCGTCACCTGCGAGGCGCCGGTCGACGACCTCTGCATCGCGCACCTCACCAACGAGGCGACCCTCACCCTCGGCAACGACACGGCGACCGACTCGGCGACCGTCAGCATCGCGTGCACGCTCTTCGGCTGTAACGAGGACACCTGCAACGACCAGGACCCGTGCACCATCGACACCTGCGTCGAAGGCGTCGGCTGCTTCCACGAGCCGGCCTCGGGCCTGGCGTGTGACGACGGCAACCCGTGCACCAGCAGCGACACCTGCATCGCCGGCACCTGCGTCGGCGGCGAGGGCACCGTCTGCCCCGACGACGGCGATCCGTGCACGACCTCGTGGTGCGACCCGGTCGCCGGCTGCGTGACCGGCTGGGCGGACATCGGCACCACCTGCGACGACGGCAACCAGTGCACGACCGACGACTACTGCAAGTTCGGCGGCTGCTGGGGCGGCACCGAGGTCGTCTGCACCACCACCAACACCTGCACCGAGGCGACCTGCAACCCGAGCATCGGCTGCGTCGAGACCCCGCGCCGCGGGCCGTGCGAGGACGGCGACCCGTGCACCGTCCAGGACTACTGCGACGCCGGCGCCTGCGTCTCCGGGACGCCGAACCCCTGTGACGACGGCAACGACTGCACGGCCGACTCCTGTCACCCGCACAGCGGCTGCGTCCACGAGGTCATCGAGGGCTCGTGCGAGGACGGCGACCTCTGCACCATCAACGACACCTGCGTCGCCGGCCTGTGCCACGCCGGCGAGGCGCGCACCTGCGACGACACGCAGTGCGCCACGGCGAGCTGCGACCCGACGGTGGGCTGCGTCCTCACCCCGGTCGACGACGGCAAGGCCTGCAACAACCAGGACGACTGCACCGGCTGCCCGTGGGTCGAGAGCAACGTCGGCCGCGGCTTCGACGTCGTCGAGGCGGCGGTCATCGATGGCGTCGGCCTCCCCGGCGACTACGTCGTGTGGGCGACGGGCTTCTTCGGGTTCAAGGCGCAGGTCCGGTGGCGCGCGGTGCCCGGGCTGAAGCTCCTCGTCTACCAGGACGGCATGGCGACGCTGAAGGGTCAGATCGAGGTCTTCGACACCGGCGGCGCCCCCGCGACCACCGACCTCGTGTGGGACTTCGACATGACGCTGGCCTTCCGCGGCGTCGGCCCCGAGGGCCAGGGCTCCGGCGGCCCGCACATCGAGCTGGCGCCGTCGCTCCAGACCACGGCCTACTCCGACCTGTGGCTCTACTTCGACCTCGTCAGCGCGACGATGCACAGCACGACGTCGTCGAACTGGGCCGAGCTGGTGCCGCGCCCGTCGAACGACACCTACCCGTTCCAGCTGGGCGAGCGCGCCAACGACCGCAACCTGAACTTCGGCGCCGCCAGCTGGTTCACGTACACCCACTACTACAACGGCGATCCCATCGTCGGGTACGGCAACGTGAACGTCGACCTGAAGGAGCAGTACTGCAACGCCCCCGACTCCTGCGTCGCCGGCCAGTGCACCTCCGGGCCGCCGACGTGGATCTGCGTCGACGTCAACGCCGGCGACTACTGCACCTACGACGCGCTCGCGTTCTCGCTGAGCTGCACCAAGGCGCCCGACGGCCCGGGCTGCCTCATCGAGAAGAACTTCGAGCTCCTCGCGACCTCGTACATCATCTGTGACGGGCTCTCGACCTGGGCCATCGGCTTCACCGGCCTGCCGCGGATCGCCTTCAGCGACCCGACGCGGCTCCGGGCCTTCATCGATCCGTATCGCCGTGGCTGGCAGGCCATCTTCAGCACGCTCTACTGCAACCCCGACAACCTGGTGAACGACACCTACGTCAAGGAGCTCGCGGCGGCGCGCCTGAACGTCGACATGAGTGACGCCGGCGTGCTCCCGGCGCCGCACAACCTGCCCTTCGGGAGCCTCTACATCGCCAGCGGCGACTGCGCCGGGCGCACCGTGCGCGACGCCGTCCATCGCGCCGAGATGGTCTACGTCGGCGCCACCGTCGACGGCACCACCTGCAAGGACCGCGCGAAGCTCGAGGGCGTGCTGCAGAAGATCAACGCGAGCTTCGAGAGCTGCGTCGAGATGACCGGCTACGTGGTCAAGCCCCCGACCGAGTGACGCGGTAGGAACGAGCGACGGCGCTCGGGACGAGCGCAGGCCAAGCGGCGTGCGGGAAGCCGGCGCTCCTTGGGCGGCGGACGTCCCCGTCCGCTGTGGATTCGGTCAACGCGACAGCCTCGAGACGCCCACACTCCCCGACCGCGCTCGGGACGAGCGCAGGCCAATCCGCCGCGGTCTCAGCGCAGGACGCGGAAGACGGCGCCGTAGGGCGTGCGGAGCACGGGCTCGAAGAGCGTCGGGTCCTCGCGCCCGAGGACGAGCAGCTGCACGAGGGTCGACCCATAGGTCTCCTCGTCGCACACGACGACGGCGCCGTGGCTCTTGAGGAAGATGACGCGCATGCGGCCGTCGTCCGCGCCGGCCTGGGTCTTGACGCTCAGCGTCCCGTCCTCGCGGAGCGCGACGAGGTCGTAGGAGCGCACCGACACCGGGCGCCCCTGCTGGTCGGTCATCTCCAGGGTCTTGGCGTCGATGGCGAGGCCCGTCTTGCCGAGCTGGAGCTTCCCGCCCGCCTTTTGCGTGGTGGTGTAGACGAAGTAGGGCCCCTTCTTCGCCGGCGTCTCGGTCGCCTCCGGGCGGCGCGCGTCGCGGCTGAACTGCTCGACCGCGCCGAGGAGGCGCAGCATCTTGTGGGGCAGGTAGAGGTAGACCTCGCGGGTCTTGGCGGGCGGGACGAAGCCCGGCTCGGCGAGGCTCGCGAGCCACGCGCGGGGCGTGCTGCCCGCGGCGCGCGCGTCCGCGAAGAGGCCGTCGATGACCGGCTTGTAGGGGGAGTCGGCGGCGGCGAAGCGCTCGACCGCCACCCGCGAGAGGTTCGCCGCCTGGCGCTGCGACCGGGTCAGCATCACCTGGGACGCGACGAGGTTGTCGTGCCCGTGCTTGCCGCCGTCGATGAGGGCGCCGACGTGGGCGTAGTAGTAGAGCGGGTAGCCGAAGTCCCACCAGGCGATCGCGTAGGCGCCAGGCTCGGCGAGGCGGCCGAAGCGCGTCATCAGATCGGCCTCGCCGGAGTCGACCACCGCGTAGGGCGCGCGCTCGAGGGCCTCGCGGGCCTGGGACGCGAGGACCGGCGCCGTCATCGCCAACATCGCGACCACGGCGACCGCCACCCGCGCGCGCACGTCGGGGAGCCGCCGGCTGACCGTCGTCGCCACCAGCGCCACCAGGTAGCCGAGGCCGAGGGCGGCGACGGGGACGGCGTAGATGGTGAAGCGGAGCCCGCCCCAGAGGGAGAAGACGCCGAGCGCGACCAGCGGCAGCAGGAGCAGCAGCGGCCGATAGCGGAGGCACGCGAGGACGTAGCCGACGAGGGCGAGGACGACGCCCACCGGCGAGCCGGCGAAGCGCGCCGCGAGGGGGGCGAAGTCGAGCCGCGCCATCTCGCGGACGAGGCCGCCGACCCGCATGAAGGCGATCTCCCCGGCCCCCTCCCCGCCCACGGTCCCGCGGTCGGTGTAGCGGGTCAGCTCGCCGAGGATCTTGTGCAGCACCGGGCTCGTGACGACGACGGCCAGCGCCAGGGCCAGGGCGAGGAGCGGCCGATAGCGCGTGGGCACGAGGTCGCGCTGGAGCACCGCCCAGACCCCGGCGAGGAGCGCGAGCCGCGCCCACCACGGCAGCGGCAGGAGCGCGATGGAGATAGCGGCGATGGCCGGCCAGGCGAAGGCGTCGCGGCGGTGGAAGACCAGCAGGTAGACGCCGAAGAGGCCACCGAGCGCGATGAGGACGGGGCCGATCTGGTCGTAGAAGAACGGCGCCACCGCGACGAGGCCGGCGGCGAAGAAGGCGCGGGGCGCGCTCAGCTTCAGGACGCTGGCGATCATCGCGACGACGAGGACGAGGAGCACCGTCACGGCGAACATGTCGGTGTCGAAGTACCCCATGAGGGTGCGGCTGTAGTAGCTCCAGCCGACGGCGCTCAAGAGCCCGGCCACGGCCCCCCAGTACGGCGCGCCGAGGAGCCGGCCGAGCACCACCAGCGGGGCGGCGACGAGCGGCGCGATGAGGGCGGGCAGGTAGAGGACCGCGTCCTGGATCGACGTCAGCTGGGCGCCCAGCGCGCCGAGCAGGACGATGGCGTGGTCGGCGAGCTCGGGGATGCGCCGGATGCCGGCGTTCACGCCCTCGACGGCCTGCTGCACGCCGGCCGCCCAGAAGTAGCCGTCGGTCACGGTCGGGGTCACGTGGCCGTCGAAGACCGCCTGGGGGTTGGCCTCGGCGCCCGGCAGCCACAGGAGGCGCACGACGAAGCCGAAGGCCCACGCGGCGACGACGAGGAGCACGACCCACGGCCACGACAGGCGCACCTCGGGCAGCGCGAGCGCGCGCGTCGCCCGCTCCCAGGCGCCCGTGGCGGGCGGCGACGGCTCGACCGGGGGCTTCATCTCGCGGACGCGGTGCTTCTTCGCCACTCTCACGGACTCCGTCGGGCAGGCTCGGGGCGCACCTTAGCCGCGGTCGGGGCCCGCGGTCCACCGAGGCGTAAAATGTGATGAGGCGGGGTCTGACCCCACCTCATCACATTTTCAGCGCTTCGCGGTCAGCCTCAGCGCTTCACCCGCACGGCCTGGCGCCGGCGCACCAGCGCGACCAGCGCGAGGCCGACCAGCGCAAGCCCGAACGGCACCGCGTCGCCACCGCCGGCGCAGCCGCCGCCACCGTTGGCGATGAGGCCGTCGGCGGGGGTCGGGTCGCAGGCGTCCCCGAGCCCGTCGAGGTCGATGTCGATCTGGTACGGGTTGAAGTCGTCGGGGCAGTTGTCGACGCCGTCCGGCACGCCGTCCTTGTCGCGGTCGAGCAGGCTGTCGTCGAGGCCGGTGGCGCAGTCGACGGCCGTCGCGTTGCCCGACGGGTCGGTCGCGGTGACCGTCCAGCGGAGCTCCGTCTGGCCCTTCGGCACCGAGCGCACGATGACCGCGCCGCCCTCGACGCCCACGTCGCAGCCGTCCTCGACCTCGGTCTCGGTGGCGTTGTCGTCGCCGACGACCACGCAGCGGAGCGCGCTGATCTCGGTGCTCGCCGTGCACGCGTCGCTGACCACCGGGGCGATGGCCGTCGGCAGCAGCGGCAGCGTGTCGCTGGTGCCGCAAGCCACCGTCGGCGGGGTGACGTCGACCACCGTCAGCTTGGTGTCGCAGCTCGCCTGGTCGCCCCGGTCGTTTTCGGCCGAGAAGGTCACGTTGGTCTCACCGATCGGGAAGCTGTCCGCGGCGCTCGTCACGGTGACGTTGACCGCGCACACGTCGACGACGTCGGCGCTGATGGCCTCGGGGTAGCCGCAGAAGTCGGCGGGCGCCTCGACCACCAGCGACGGCTCGCAGGCGATGGTCAGCGCGTCCACCCCGACGACCTCGATCGTCGTCTCGCAGGTCGACACGTTGCCCGCCTTGTCGACGGCGCTGTAGGTCACCGTCGTCGTGCCCGGCGGGAAGAAGGTCGGCCCGGTCGAGCCCACGAGGGTGAGGTTCTCCGGCGCGTCGCAGCCGTCGGTCGCGGTCGGCTCCAGGGTCACGGTCGCGCCGCAGATCCCGGCCTCGGCCTGGACCGTGCTCGACGCCGGGCAGAGCAGCGTCGGCGGCGTCGTGTCCGCGACCACCACGGTCGTGATGCAGCTCGCCTCGTTGCCCTCGCTGTCGCTCGCCGTGTAGGTCACCGGCGTCGCGCCGACCCCGTAGACGGGGGGCGCGTCGGACGCGACGTCGACAGGCCGCCCGCAGGCGTCGCTGACCGACGGGTTCCCGAGGGTGACCTCGGCCCCGCCAGCGACACACTCGACCGCGCCCTTGAAGACCGGGCACACGATGACCGGCGGCTCCTCGTCCGACTCGCAGAAGATGCACGTCGTGGCGGGCTCCTCGCTCACGTAGGCGTGGAGGTCGCCGCCGCTGACGGCGCTGGCGCCGACCACCTGGCCGAGCGCGTTCATCGCCGCGACCGTCGCGCTCGCGCCGCCGAGGGTCCCGAGGTCCGCCAGGCCGCGGCCGGCCTCCCACAGGAAGGCGCGGGTGCCGCCGTCGGCGAGCACCAGCTCGCCCGCGACGTGGCCGGCGCTGTTGACCGCGACCGCGCGGGAGCCGGACAGGCCCAGGGTCCCGAGGCCGACGAGCTCGAGGTCGGCGTTCCAGTACACGGCCTGGGTCTGGCCCCACGCCGTGTCGCTGTCGCCGGCGATGCCGCCGCCGTTCGCCAGGGCCACCGGCGTGCTGGTCGCGCCGCCCGCCAGGGTGCCGAGGTCGTGGATGACGCCGCTCTCGTCCCAGAGGACCGCGCGGGTGTCGCCGTCCGGCGTCGTCGCCACGCCGAGGACGCGCCCGCCGTCGTCGATCGCGATGGCGCGCGCCTCGTCGCCGCACACGGTGGTGCCGGTCCCGTCGTCGGCGCACAGCGCCGTGAGCTCGGTCGGCTGGTCGCTGCCGGCGTCCACGGTGAACGCGCGCTGGCCGTCCGCCGTGCTGGCGTAGCCGACGATCGTCCCCGCCGCGTTGATGGCGGTCGCCACCGTCCCCGTCCCGAGGTCGGTCAGGGTGCCGCCGAGCCAGCTGAAGCCGTGCTTGTCACCGGCGGCGTTCGTCATCGTGCCGATGACCACGCCGGCGTCGTTGAGGCCCGCGACCTCGACCGTCGCGCCGTCGGTCCCGGTGATGAGCGTGAAGCTCGCGCCCGAGGCCGAGTAGGCGCCGTCGTCGCCGCTGGTGCCGGCGACCTTGCCGCTGGCCGTCGGGCCGAAGACGGCGGTCGGGTGGGCGAAGGCGCCGCTGTAGCTCCAGAGGTTGGAGCCGTTGCCGTCGGCCCAGCGGACGACCACCTGGGCGTCCCCGTCGGCCCGCAGCGCCGCGACCACGCCGGCCGCGTTCACGCCGACCGCGGCGCCCTGGGTCGCCCCGGGGGTCACGTCGACCATGCCGCCGTCGGCGGTCCAGACGAAGCCGTGCTCGGCCCCGCCCTCGGTGGCGCTGGCGCCGACCACGACGCCGCTGTCGTTGACCGCGAGCGCGCGGCTGGTGGCGCCGCCGAGGGTGCCGAGGTCGGTGAGCTTGATGGGCACCGGGATCTCGCCGTCCTTCAGCTCGTAGTCACAGACGCCGGTCGCGGAGTTGCACACGCCGGGGAACTGGCACTCGGTCGGCGCCGCGCAGGTGACGGCCTCGCCGCCGCACTGGCCGTCGGTGCAGAAGTCCTCGAAGGTGCAGAGGTCGCCGTCGTCGCACGGCATCCCGTTCTCGACCGGCTCGGCCGCGCAGCCGACCGCCGGGTCGCAGAAGTCGGTGGTGCAGTCGTTGCCGTCGCTGCAGGAGATGTAGTTGGTGCCGAAGCAGGTGCCGCTCTGGCACTCGGACACGTCGCTGCAGGCGTTGTCGTCGTCGCAGCTCGTGCCGTCCTCGACGTTCTCCTGGTAGCAGCCCGTCTCGGCGTCGCAGAGGTCGTCGGTGCAGACGTTCTCGTCGTCGCAGTCGAGGAGCTCGGTCGCCGTGCAGCTGCCCGACTGGCACTCCGAGGCCAGCGAGCAGACCGTCCGGTCGTCACAGGCCGTGCCGTCGTCGACGTTGTCGTGGCCGCACGCGCCGGCGACGCAGGCGTCGTCGGTGCAGGGGTTGTCGTCGTCGCAGTCGAGCCAGGTGGTCACCTCGCACATCCCGGCGACGCACTGGCCGGCCGTCGCGCAGAGATCGGCCGGCGTGCAGGCCGTCTCGTCGGGGACGTTCGGGTGGATGCAGCCGGCGATCGGCGTGCAGGCGTCCTGGGTGCAGGCGTTGCCGTCGTTGCAGTCGAGGATGGCGCCCGCGACCTGGTTGGAGGCCCGGCGCGGGATCTCGGCCGCCTGGAGCTGCGCGCGGTCGATGACCACGGCGCCCGGAGCGAGCCCGCCCAGGGTCGCGCGGTAGGTCAGCGTGCGCTTGGCGCCCGCCGCCAGGGTGCCGAGGTCGAAGACCACGGCCCCGCCGGCCACCACGCCGCCGGTGTCGCTGCCCCCGAAGGCCAGCCCGGGGGCGAGCGGGTCGCTGACGACGACCGAGGTGAGCGGCACGGCGCCGGTGTTCTCGACGCGGAGGGCGACCTCGACGTCGCTGCCGACGAGGGCGCAGCCCGCGGTCCACGCCTTGACCAGCGTGCCGCCGGCGGCGCACGTGGTGCGGACATACGCGATCGGCGAGCTGACCCGCGTGTCGCCCGAGGAGGCCCAGGCCACGTTCGCGACCATCGTCGAGCCGGCCGGAGGCGTGGTCTGGTAGGTCAGCGTCAGCGCGGCGCCCGCCGGGAGGGTGCCGATGCGCCAGGCCAGCTGGGTCGGGTCGCTGGTGTCGACGCCCATGCCGGCGACGGAGCCCGGGACGACGTTGACCCCGGCGATCGCGTCGGTGACGACGACGTCGGGCAGGTCGGTCGCGCCGGTGTTGGTGACGAGCAGGCTCCAGGTGACGGGGCCGCTGCGCGCGCCGCAGGCGTTCTCCTTGTCGGCCGACTTCACCAGGTGGAGCCCGGGGCCGGTCAGGTTCACGGCCGGGGCCTCGAGGGTCACCGGGCAGGCGCCCTCGGCGCTCAGCGCGGCGCTCGCGGTCAGGGTCGCCCCCACCGCGCCCGTCGCCGTCGCCGGGATGACGACCGCGCCGAACTCACCGGCCGGCAGCGCCGCCAGCGCGTAGTCCATCGCCTGCCCGTCGGGGCCGGTGAAGGTGAGCGTCGCCCCCGCCAGCGCGGCGGAGCCGGCGTTGTGGTAGTGGACCGTGTAGATGAGGGCGTCGCCCGGCTCGGCCGTGGCGCGGCTCACCTCGATGACGCCGTTGAGGGCGCCGTAGGGCGACGCGATGGCCGTCTCGGCGCTGGCCTCGTTGTCGTCGTTGAAGGCGTCCACCGGGGCCGACCCGACGCTGGCGAAGTTGGTCAGCGTCTTGCCGATGTCCTCGCAGTGGTCGGCGGTGACGGTCACCGCGATGGTGCGGCGCTCGCCGGCCGCGAGGGCGGGCGTGGCGTTGTCGTCGAGGATCGCGTCGTCGGGCAGCGGGTTGCCGTCCGCGTCGTAGGCGTGGAAGACCCACTCCAGGCTGACCTCGGGGTCCGAGGTCGGCGGCGGGTCGGCGGACACGAAGGTCAGCCCGGCCGGCAGCGTGTCGGTCAGGGTGACCGTGGTGGCGCCGACGTTGCCGTTGTTGCCGACGGTCAGCGTGTAGACGAAGGGCTCGCCCACCGGCGCGGCCTGCGGGCCGGCCTTCTCGACGTAGACGTTGACGACGTCCTGCACCACGGTGACGACCGTGTCGGAGGAGTTGCCGGCCCCGCAGTCGATGGTCGGGCTGTCGATGGTCGCCACCGCGCCGAGCGGGAGCTCCCCCGCGGTGCCGCCGAGGTCGATGTAGTTGTACTCGGTGAGCACGCCGCTGGCGCCGGCCGGGATGTTGCCGAGCTGCCAGGTGCGGCTCTGCTCCGACGTGCCGTCGTTCCAGCGCAGCCGCACCACCGCGTTCTTCGCGAGGGCGGGCCCGTCGTTGCTCCAGGTCACGGTGTAGGTCAGGGTGTCGCCGCTCTGGGCCGCGACCTTGTCCACCGCGAGGGAGACCGCGAGGTCGGCCGTCTCGACCGGGATGGTCGCGCTCGAGGTGTCGTTGGCGAAGGTGATCTGCGGCGTCTCGGTCGAGATCTGCGCGGTGTTGACGACCGACGTCTGGCAGACGTCGTCGACCGCCGCCGAGAACGACACCGACGGGTTCCGGTCGGTCGTGTAGATGACCGTCCAGTCCTCGAGGCGCGGCTTGCCGAGGTCGTCGCAGAGCTTCCAGACGTAGGAGTCGCCGATGCCGTAGCCGTCGGGGGCCTCGCCGAAGGCGCTGCCCTGGGCCGGCAGCAGGACGTGACCGTCCTCGCCGAGGGGCGGCATCAGGCGGTTGTAGATGGCGAACGCGCCGTGCTGCCCGAGGGTGTAGGTCTGGTAGGTGCCCGGGCGGTTCGGATCGGGCGCGTGGTAGAACATCGTCATCGACTGCAGCCGGTCGCTGTTCGACACGATGCCGGAGATGGCCGCGCCGGTGGCGTTGATGTCGGACGACAGCGCGAGCTGGTTCGGGACCGGCGGGAGCAGGTTGATCTTGGTGTAGCTGGTCCCGTCGAGGCCGTCGGGGATCCACGCCACCGAGTAGTAGGTGTTGAACTCCCCGCCGGGGAACTCGACGCCGACCACGACGCCGCTGACGTCATCGGCCTGGAGCGCGATGGCGTTCGGCGTGCCGAGGTAGATGGGCTCGCCCCAGCCGGTGCCGTCGTAGCGCCAGATGACCGGGTCGTACTCCGAGAGCTCGGAGATGTGGCCCGACACCGTGCCGGCGTCGGTGATGCCGTAGACCTCGCTCCACGTGTCGTGGGCCTCGAGGTTGTCGAGCGACCAGGTGGCGTCGGTGCCGAGCGTGATGACGAAGGCGTTGTTGCCGAACGAACCGCCGAAGGAGTAGCCGATGGCCTGGTTGCTGTTGTTGACGCCGTAGACCTGCCCCTCGACGAAGAAGGAGCCCGCGTCCGGGTGCCAGAGCCCGCGGTAGTCGACGACCAAACCGTTGTCGTTCATGTAGGTGGGGTAGCTGAGGTTGGCGTCGACGAGGGTCGGCGTGAAAGACCCGTCGGCGGCGCGGGTCCACATCGTCCACGCGCCGTCGCAGGCGCCGAAGACCTCGCTCTTGTCGTTGATGACGTAGCCGGCGCCGTAGCCGTAGCCGGCCTCGACCGGAATGTCGCTCGGCGGCGAGGCGCAGGGGAGGAAGCGCATCCCCTCGGCCTCCGACCAGAAGAAGGGCGTGTAGAAGAACTCGGAGCCGAGGGCGGCGCCCACCACCTCGCCGTGGTTGTTCATGTCGTAGACCTGGGTCGAGTCGACGCCGTCGTCGGTCACCAGGGTCTTGCAGACGCCCGACGGGTCGAAGCTCGGGAACTCGGCCCGGACGCGGATCCGCGGGTAGTCGGTGTAGGAGAGGCGCGAGATGTCGACGACGCCGTTCTCGTCCGCCTCGAGGCCGGTGAAGCCCGGGATGACCTCGCCCGTGTCGGCGTCGAGCACCGAGTAGGTCATCGGATCGACCCCGTCGGGGAGGACGGCGTGGGCGACGATGCGGTCCCAGCCGGTGACGTTGCCCTCGTCGGCGCCGGGCAGCGCCGGCGAGGTGTAGGTCGGCGCGAGCTGCGGGCCGGCCGCGAGGGGCGGGAACTCGGGCTTCTCCCGGCAGTCCTCGTAGGTGCTCTTGCAGTAGTACTTGGGCGCGAGGCCCACGCAGCCGGCGGCGTCGGTCGCCGAGGCGCACGCCGTGACGGCGTCGCGCTCCGCTTCGCACGCGCTCGGGTCGCCGGCCCCGACGCAGCCCTTGTAGGTGTTCAGCGCGCTCGAGCAGGTCTCGCCGCCCTGCGGGAAGTTCGCCACGCAGGTGATGTAGGTGCTGGCCGACGTCTGCATGTAGGCCGCGGCCATCTCGTCGCAGCTCTTGGCGTAGTCCGTGAAGCGCTCGGGGTCCTCCGGGCAGCTCTCGATCCAGCAGTCGCCGCAGTGGTTGACGGGGAGCAGCGCGTCGCACGCGCCGCTGCCGTTGACGTGGAGGCAGTCGAGGTAGTCGTACATGGCCGACCGGGCCGACGTCGCGCAGGCGGAGCCGTAGTTGCTCCACTCGAAGGGATCGGCCGTCGGCGCCGGGCACGCGCGGTCGTAGCAGGCGTTGCAGGTCAGCGACGGGAGGAGGCGGTCGCAGGCCGGGTCGGTCAGCTCGCCGTAGCGGTTGCACTGGAGGTAGGGCTCGACGGCGCCGGAGCCGCCCTCGCCGCCGCCGAACGCGCAGCGATCGTTGAGCTCCCACCAGGCGCCGCCGGAGGCGCCGTCGCTCGGGCAGCTGTTGCCGGCGCACTGGGCACAGGCGTTGGTCGGCATGAGCTCGTCGCAGCGCGGGTCGTCGCCGCCGAAGACCGACACGCACTTCTGGTAGTGGAGGAGGTCGGTGCCGAGGGCGTCCTGGCAGTAGGCCTGGAAGTTGAACCAGGCGTCGTAGCCGGCGTCGGCCGACGGGCAGTTCTGATCGACGCAGGAGGTGCAGACCGGGGGCTTGAGCTTGGCGCACAGGTTCGGATCGACCGAGCCCTCGTCGAACTTCGCGAGCGCCCCCTCACACTCGACCCACGCGCCGAGCAGCGTCTTCTGGATGTTGGTGCAGCTCGTCAGGTCCGCGGCCCACGCCGCGCCGCCCGCCGAGGCCGTCGAGCACTCGCTCGGCGCACAGAGGCTGCAGTCCGCGAGCGGCGCGGGGCCACAGACCGCCTCGAGGGACTCGCCCTGGGGCGGCACGTCGGGGTTGGCCCAGCCGAAGGCGGCCGCGCAGCTGCTCCAGGCGGAGAGCGCCTGGATGTTCTGCCGCTGGCACTGGGCGAAGCGGTCCCAGCCCGAGGTCGGGGCCGCGCTGTCGCAGGCCGCCGCGGCGCACGTGCCGCAGGTGGGGTCGGGCCGGAGCGGCGCGCACTGGTCGCTCCCGAGGCCCATGCCGGGCGCGCCCGGGATGGGGAGGCGCGGGTCCGACTCGAGCATCTCCACGCAGCCGACGTAGGCCAGCATCGCGTTGGCGTAGGAGCTCGAGCAGTTGCTGGCCCACTGCTGGAAGTCGCAGCTGTCGACGTCGGCGTCCGGGCACGCGCCGTCCCAGCAGCGGTCCCAGCCGATGAGGTCGAGGGAGTAGGCGCGGCCCTCGTGGCCGCCGACCTCGCTGTCGACGGTGCTGGCGTAGTGGAGGTAGCCCTGCGCGATGCGGAGATCGAGCTTCGTGCACTGGGTCCGCGTGAACCAGGCGCGGACGCTGTCGCTGAGGTTCAGGTCCATCGCGTCGCCGATGCAGCGCGCGCAGTCGTTGGGCGGGAGGAAGCCGGCGCACTCCGCCGGCTCGCCGCCGTCGCTGGTGGTGACGCGCGTGACGCACGCCTCGTAGAGCGCGACCGCCTGCTCCTGGGCGTCGACGCAGGCGCTCGCGTAGGAGTTCGCCTCGCAGGTGTTGATCGCGACGGTCGGGCACTGGGCGGGCCAGCAGGCGTCCCAGAGGTCGGCCGGCTGGAGGTCGGTGCAGGCGCTCGGGTCGCCGCCGTTGGCGTCGAGGCACTCGAAGTACGGCGCGGCGGCCATCTGGTAGCTCCGCTCGCAGCCGCCGGCGATCGTGAGCCACTCGTCGGTCTTCAGGAGCGGGCAGGCCTCGGGGCAGACCTCGCCGTCGGGGAGGATGGCGCCGTTGCCCTGGTTGTCGATGGCGCAGAGGGCGACGCAGGTGCCGCTGCCGGGCAGGTTCGGGTCGGCGATCATGACCGCCTCGAAGCCGCTGTCCCCGTAGGTCTGGTAGTAGATGCCGGCGTCGAACTCGGAGGCCGTGGTCTGGCTGAAGACGCCGCTGGCCGGGGCGTCGAGCGCGCCGTCCCACACGACGCGGACCGCCACGACGTTGGCGTCGGGCGTGCCGTTGGCCGCGGTGGGCGTGTAGCCGAAGCTGCCGTCGCCGCTGTCGTACTCGACGTGGGCGCCGGCGGGGAGGTTGGTGAACGAGCCCGCGACGAAGGTCACGCCCGCGGGGATGACGTCCTCGAGGATGACGCCGTCGGCGGAGGCGTGGCCGGCGTTGCCGTACTCGAGGGTGTAGTCGAGGACGTCGCCGGCGCTGGCGCTGCTGTCGTCGCCGGTGGCCTGGTTGACGACGGTCTTGACGACGAAGGGATCGGGGCGGAAGACCGCGAACGAGCAGCTGCCGGTGTTGTTGTCGAGGATCTCCTCGACCGGGGCGCCCGGCCAGTCGGGACGGTAGAAGACCTCGGCGCTGGCGCGGTTGATGATGGAGGTGTCGTCGGCGACGTCCTCGTTGACGCGCCCGACGAGGGTGATGCGCGTGGTCGCGCCGGGGGACAGGCCGACGGCGCGGAAGTAGCGCGGGTCGCCGGCGTTCGGCTGGCCGAGGATGAAGGTCTGGCCTTCGCGGGTCCACGGCACGTCGCCGACGATCGGGTCCTCGGCGGGGTCGAGGAGCTGCCCGGTGCCGTCGTCGATGCGGACGGTCGAGGCGTCGTCGGACAGGAGGGTGATGCCGGGCGGGACGACCTCGGTGAGCTTGAGGCCGTAGGCCGGCACGGTGCCGGTGTTCTCGAGGGTGATGACGAAGGTCACCGCCTCGCCGGGGCGGGCGCCGGGGTAGGCCCCGGACGGGTCGCAGGTCTTGCGCACCTCGACGTCGATGCCGGGGGTGCGGGTCAGGGCGCAGCCGTGGTCGTTGCCGGGGTGGTCCGCGCCCTCCTGGGGCGAGCCGATCGCGATGTCGGCGCAGCCCTGGAAGCGGGTGCCGCCCTCGGGGGTCTGGCCGCTCGCCGGGTCGCGCGCCTCGACGCGGACGTAGACGGTGTACGGGCCGGACTGCGCCGGCAGGTCGCCGGCGAGGATGGCGATGTAGCTCGTCGCCGGGGTGGGCGTCGCGCTCCAGCCCGCGCCGCCGGCGCTGTAGACCGGCGGCGTGGCCTGCGGGGCGCCGTTGAAGTAGGCGATCCCCTGCCCGCCGGTGGCCGTCACGCCGAGGAAGGTGAGGTCGACCGCGCCGTCGTCGAGCGTGGGCCCGTCGGGCATGGCGACGACCACGACCGCGTCGGGGGCGATCTGGCGGTTGTTGTTCCCGTAGCTCACGGCGTACTGGTAGGCGGCGCCGGGCTGGACGAGCGGGGGCGCGGTGATGGTGACCCAGGCGTCGGGGAGCGGGGTGCGGACGGTGGCGCAGCCGGTGTTGTCGTAGTCCGGGTCCTCGCCGGTGACGGTGGCGCCGGTGGCGCAGACGGTGATGTCGGTGGCCGGCGGGACGGCCGAGCCCACGGTCGTCTGGAAGACGATCTGCACGTCGCCGGAGGTGCCCGGAAGGTAGGCCGGGCCGTCGGGGCCGACGACCTCGCTGCTCTGGTCGAGGGTGAAGTACAGGGTGCCGGCGACCAGCGTCGGCTGCCCGGCGAGGCTCCAGCCGGTGGTCGGCACGAAGGCCGAGCCCGGGACGTAGTCGAGGGTCGCGGGCAGGTCGACCGAGAGCGCGACCTCGGCCGCGTCGTGGCCGCCTTCGTTCGAGAGCAGCACGGTGTAGGTGACCGTCTCGCCCGACGGCGGGTCGAGCTGGTCGGGCTGCACGCGGACCCAGAGGTCGGCGTTCTGCACCAGCGGGGTCAGGGTCGCGTAGGCGGTCGACTCGAGGGTGACGTCGTTGACGACCTTGGTCGCCGTCGCGGTGGTGACGGTCGGCAGCAGCGTGCCGGTGTCGGTCCCGGGCGCGACCTGCACGGTGAGGACGAAGGTGCCGCCCTGGAGGGGCTCGAGCGGGAGCGGGCTGCCGCTGCCGTCGACCAGATCCCAGACGAGCTCGCCGCTCTGGCCGGTCGTCATCGTGAGCGACTCGGTGTAGGGCGTCGTCCCGTTCCAGGTGTGGGTGAAGGACAGGAGCGTGAGCTCGGCCGGCAGCACCTCGCTGAGGACGACGTGGTCGTCGGTGTTGGTCGAGTCGTTGGCGTAGGTGATGACGATGTCGAAGATCTCGCCGGCGGCGACGACGTCGGGGCCGGTCTTGGAGACCCGGATGGACGGCTTCTCGCTGACGGTGTCGCGCGCCTTCTCGCTGATCGCCTGGGGCAGGCCGTTGGCCACGATGAGGGCGTCGTTGGCGATGACCGTGCCGGTCGGGGTGCCGGCGTCGACGGTCACGGTGAAGGCGAGCTGCCGGAGCTGGCCGGTGACGAGCTGGGCCGGGCTCAGCCCGCCGTCGTCGACGAGGAAGGCGACGTAGGTGGTGGCGGCGCCGTAGGGCGAGTGGGCGCGGCCGTCGCCGCCGATCGTGCCGGGGACGAAGTTGGCGCGCACGACGGCGTCGCTGAAGGCGAACTCCTGGCTCAGGTAGCCGGGGAGGGTCGGCGGCAGGGCGTTCGAGAACCAGACCTCGCCGCCCATCGGCACCTGGGCGGACGCGAAGCTGATCTCCGGCGGCAGGCGGTCGACGATCCAGGTGCCGGTCGCGGCGCCGTCGCCGACGTTGACGTAGGAGAGGCGGTACTCGTAGGCGTCGCCGGGGCCGACGACGGCGAGGTCGACCTGCTTGTCGACGATGAGGTAGGGCTCGACGATGGCGCGGGTGTTCTCGCTGTCGCTGCCGTTCGACGGGCCGCAGAGGTCGTCCTGGCCGACGACGGTGGCCGAGAGGTTGAAGCTCGTCCCGTCGAGGACGCCGGTCGGGACCTTCAGGGTCAGCGAGACGGACTTGCTGGCGCCGGCGAGGATGCTCGCCCAGTGGACGCGGATGGTGCGGTCGTCGACGAAGCTGACGGCGCCACCGCTGGCCGAGATGGTCTGGAAGGCGAGCGGGGTCGGCACGCCGTTGGCCGAGACGACGGGGATGTTGATGTCGAGGTCGACGTCGAGCGCGGTGTCGGTCGGGCTCCCGGCCGGCTTCTGGTTCGGCACCGTGATGATGTAGGTGACGGTGTTGGCGCCGACGACCTGGTCGGGGTTGTCGGTGATGGTGAGGCGCGAGAGGTCCGGCGTGAGCTTGGTGACCTGCACGTACTCGGTGTTGGTCGCGACGAGGCCGCCGTCGTCGACCAGCTCGGTCCCGCCGGTCGGCGGGGTGTAGCGGTAGACGCGGAAGTTGCCGACGTTGGTCAGGGTCGGGTCGATCGCCGGGCAGGCGTCGTCCGGGGTGTCGACGGTGACGCCGATCTCGGCGGTGATGCCGGTCGGCACCCCCGCCTCGGGGAAGTAGGGCGAGGCCAGGCGCGGGACGTGGAAGGCAACCCACACGATGCTGTCCTTGTCGGCCGGCTCGGTGGTGGTCCAGCTGGTGCCGAAGAGCATCCCCTGATCGAGGTCCGGCGGGTCGTTCTGGGCGCGGTCGAGGCAGTCGGCCGGGTCGGTGAAGGCGCTGCAGTCGTTGTAGTAGATGGTGCCGTTGGCGATGGCGGGCAGGAACGCCGAGTCGTAGGTGGTGAGCGCGGGGATCTTGTCGACCATGACGATGTCGTCGAGGGCCGAGATGCCGTTGTTCGAGGTGCGGAGGAGCCAGCCGACGGGGTCGCCGTAGGTGACGGTGGCGTAGGGGTTGTCGTTGCCCGCGGAGACGCTGGAGCTGCCGCGGATCATGTCGCCCTTGGCGAAGAGGCCGGTCGGGGCGTCGGGCACGCCGATCTTGATGGCGAGGCTCGACGCGGCCTGCTCGGGGGCGAAGCCCGACTGGAGGTGCGCGGTCGACGCGATGACGTCGCCGTCCTCGAGGGTGCCGGCCGGGGCCTCCTGGCTCAGCGTGACCGTGTACGAGAGGTTGAAGCGCTCGCCGACGGTCAGCCGGTCGAGGGACCACCAGACGCTGTTCGGCGGGACGGTGACGCCGCCGCAGTCGGGCGCCGCGTCGCCGGCGAGGTAGACGTGGCCGCCGTTGTTCACGGTGATGCCGGGCGGGGTCTGGATGGCCGGGTCGCCGCCGAGGTCGAGGAGCGGGCCGACGTCGTCCCAGACGCACGCCTGGAAGTAGTCCTCGCCGCGGCTACCCGGGTAGATCTCGTAGTTGCCGCCGTAGAGGGTGTAGGTGATGGAGCTGCCGGCGTAGGCCCGGTACTCGTTGAAGAGCAGGTAGACGTTGCTCGCCGTCTTGCGGATGAACGGGTTCGGCGCCGACGACACGCGGGTCGTGGCCCAGGCGGAGTCGATGGGGTCGGCGTTGGACGCGTGGACGTGGGCCGTCGGCTCGAAGAAGGTCTGGTCGAGGGTGCCCATCTTGGTGCGCGCGGTGAAGCGCAGCGCGAAGGTGTGGCCGGAGGAGACGCTGCCGAGGTTCCAGTAGACCGCGCGGGCCGGGACGCTGACGCCGCCGACGGTGATGGGGGCGCCGGTGGCGTTGTAGAGGCCGCCGTCGGTGGCGCTGACGAAGCTCAGCGAGGCGTCCTGGGTCTCGGCGCTGACCGGGGCCGCGGGGGGGCTCGTGGTCGACCCGGCGGCCGGGACGTTCGGGGTCGGCAGGACGACCCACGCGACGAGGTCCTGGGCGTCGACGAGGGAGACCGACGTCGCCAGGCGCCAGGTCACGCTGTCGGCGGCGTTGACCGTCGCCGGGCCGGAGAAGGTGAGCGCGAGCACCGAGCGCGGCGCCCAGGTCACCCGGAGGCCCTGGAGGGTCGGGGCGATGGGGCCGTTCTTCGTGAGCGTGACGACGACCCGCCCGCCCGGGACCGAGGCCGACGGCACCGCCGAAAGGTCGGCGCGGCTCGTCCACGGGGAGGTGGCGGCCGGGGTCAGGGTCAGGGGGTAGCTGGTGCCGTCGGCCGCCTTGAAGGCGACGCTCACGTCACCGGCGGTCGACGAGGTGTACTGCAGGTACACCGCGCGCCACGCCTCGAAGGACGACGGCTCGATGAGGGCCGTGGTCACGGTGCCGCTCGTCGGCGCCGGATCGCCCGCCGGGTTCAGCGTGAGGAGGCGTCCGATGCCGTCGTAGACGAGCTCGGCGGGGTCGAAGGTGAGCCCGACGGTGTCGTCGAGGAAATGCACCCACTCGCCGGTGTTGTTGTCGACCTGCGGTGAGGCCCAGGTCGCGGTCGCGGTGGCGGCCACCAGCGCAACGGCGATCAGGGTCATGCGGGCGGTCTGCTTCATTGCGTTCTCCCCCTCGAACGGCACCTGCGTGGGATACGCAGGCGGGCCGCGCGGCCTTGTTGCGTCGCGCGCTGCAGCGGGTGCAGGGACTGCTGGGCGTCCATCCACTGTGTTCCGTGAGCGGCATTCTGCTTCGTCCCAAAATTTGATGCAACCCAACATCCGGAGTGTCAGGTGCGCGTGGGACGGTGGGTTGCGCTTGCTGACGAGCGCCCCGACTGCTACCTCGGCCCCATGAGCGAAACGACCCGGGCGCTCGCCGACGCCGCCTCCATCCTCCGCGTGCACATCATCCTGATCGGCGTCACCGCGGCGCTGGTCTTCGGCTGGGTGCTCACCGGCGACTACCCCTGGGGCGTGGCCGTCCTGGGCGGCCTGGACTGGCTGCTCATCAACCTCCTCAACCGCGTCACGGACCTGAAGGAGGACCTCGCCAACGGCATCCGGGGGACCGAGCGCCTCGTCGGCGCCGCCCGCGCCGTCCTGACGCTGTGGATCGCCATCCTCGTCGGCTCCTTCCTGTGGAGCGTCCTCGTCTGGCCCGAGCTGACTCCGTGGCGGCTCGCCGTCCAGGCCATCGGCGTGGGCTACAGCTACCGCGTCGTGCCGACCCCGCGCGGCTTCAAGCGCTTCAAGGACCTGTACTTCTTCAAGAACTTCATGTCCGCCCTGCTCTTCGTGCAGACCGTCTTCATCTACCCGCTGGCGGTCGCCGACTGGCGCCTCGTCTACCCGGGCGGCGCCGTGGCGGTGGTCGGCCTGGCGGTCTTCTTCGTCGCCTTCGAGATCACCTACGAGATCCTCTACGACATGCGCGACCTCGAGGGCGACCGCCTCGCCGAGGTCCCGACCTACCCCGTGGTCCACGGGATGCTGCGCTCGCGCCAGATCATCGACGGGCTGCTCGTGCTCTCGGCGGCGGTCCTGCTCGCGCTCTTCCTCACCGGGCAGGTCGGCGCGCGCGAGCTCCTGATGCTGGTCGCCCCCGGCATCCAGTGGGTCTTCTACCGCCCCCGCTACCGCCGCGGCCTGACGACCGGCGACTGCATCGGCCTGACCTACCTCGGCGCGGCCCTGCTCGTCGTCTTCCTCGTCGGCACGCGCCTCTGGCTCGACGCCGGGCTCCCGGCGAACGTCTTCCTCTAGCGCTGCGGGGCGCCGCTCACGGCGTGGGCGAGGCCTGGCGCGGCGGCCAGAAGAAGTGCCAGGGGCGGCGCACGAGGCGCCGCAGGACCAGGCCGAAGACCGCCTTGTGCTCGCGCAGGGTGATGCGCCGCGACTCGAGCGCCATCGACAGGGTCAGGGCGAAGCTGACCAGGAAGTTCACGAAGCCGATGAGGACGACGCCCAGGGCGGCCTCGACGAGGACCGACCCCGGGACCTCCCAGGCGAGCCCGTCGAGGGCCATGCCGACGTTCGCCGAGGAGAAGGCGATGTGGCGGATGTCGAAGGGGAGGCCGAGGATCACCCCGAGGGTGCCGGCGCAGCCGAGGCAGAAGCCGAGGAAGACGTTACCGAGCAGGACGCCGCCGTGCTTGTCGACGAACTTGCCGGCCCTGGCCGCCCGCGCCGGCCCGAGGAGGCGCCGCAGCAGCGGGTGATGCGCCACGCGGGCGGGGATGCTGCGGTAGAGGTTGCGGTTGTCGACCCAGCCCGACACGAGCCCGGCGAGGAACAGGAAGACGCCCGCGACGGCGGCGTAGAAGAGGGCGCCGCTCAGCCACGGGTGGACCTCCGCGAGGAGCTTGGTGGCCTTGTCGGGGGAAGCCAGGGGCGCGGCGCCGGCCGTGAGGAACAGCTCCGAGAGCAGCACCGCCATCGGGAAGGCGCAGATGAGGTTGCCCGCGAAGGAGACGAACTGGCTGCGCCAGACCCGGACGATCATCTCGGCGAGCTGGTCGAGCTCGTGTCGTCCCTCGGGGGCGCCCATCGAGCGCGCGAGGGTGTTGGCCGTCATCGCCGGCTGCTTGGTCGCGAGCGCCGCGCCGGTCAGGGAGATGACGATGAAGCAGGCGGCGTAGTTGAGGCTGAAGAGGAGCGCCTCGGCGCCGAGGGACAGCTCCGCGTTCGCGAGGAGGGTCTTGAAGACCGCGAAGACGGCGACGATGAGGCCGCCGCCCATGCTCGCGAGGAGGAAGCGCCAGTACTCGCGGGCGGTCTGGGTGATGTACTTCCGCCCCTTCTTGGCGGCGTGCTCGACGACCTGAAAGGCGAGCAGATCGGCGCTGGCGCGGACGTGCCGACCGACGCGGTTGCGGGTGTTCTCGGCCTCGACCAGCTCCTCGACGAGCTGCTTGACGGCCCGCTCGAAGGTCTGCTGCTCGGCGGCGGTCAGGTGGAGCAGCACCTCGAGCCGCTCGACCTGGCGCAGGAGGCGAAAGGACAGCGTCGTCAGGCGCAGGCTCGTCCCGAAGCGGTGCTTGTTCGCGCGCAGCCCGACGACGGCCCGGCGGCACGCCGCGAGGGTCTCGAGCGCGGCGGCCAGCCGCGGCGCGGCGTCGTCCCCCGGGGCGGCGTCGAAGCACTCGGTGTAGCGCAGCACCTGGTCGGTGAGGCGCAGAAACGGCGAGTCCAGGTCGTCGAGCTCGGGCAGGCGGTCGGTGATCTCCGGCGCCAGGCCCAGGCTCGACACGTGGTGGGCGAGGACCCGCACGGCGCTGGCGAGCTCCGCCGGGACCCCGACGACGGCGTCCGCGGTGAGGTCGAGCAGCGACAGCAGGCGGTGCCAGGTCGCCTCGCTGACGCCGGAGAGCCACTGGTAGTCGTGCGGGTTGGGGAAGATCGCCCGGACGACGGTGCGGAGATCGCCCGCATCGTCCACCTCGGGCAGCGCCCGCCGGCCGAGCCTGAGCAGCAGCTCGTCGAAGAACCCGCGGCTCCCCGGGATGCCCGACTCGGTCAGCGCGTGGACGCACTGGGCGCCGCCGACCGCGCGGCGGATCGCGTCGCCGAGCGCCCGTCGGGTGCCCGCGTCACCGGCCTGGAGCCGGTCG
>SBGO01000662.1 GCA_006226565.1 Deltaproteobacteria bacterium
GGGCGGCGGCGGCGGCGGGCGCTACGGGTCGCACACCCGCGGCGGCCCGGGCGCGCGCGGCGAGATCCGGCTGGTCTACTGACGCCCGCGCGTCAGCGGCAGTGGCCGCCCGCGCACATCATGTTGCAGCCGAAGGACGCGACGCACCGCTGCTCGCAGTAGCCGCCGTCGCAGGTCGCGAAGACCTCGGCGTCGGCGCCGGCGCGCTGGTCGCAGTGGCCGCCGCTGCAGGTGATGCGGCACTCGGAGCCGTTGCCGCAGATCTGGAGGCAGCCCCCGCCGGCGCAGCTGAGGGTACAGCGCTCGCCGTCCGGGCAGCGGTGGGCGCAGTTCCCCGTGGCGCAGGTGCCGTTGTCGGTGAGCTCGACGTAGCCCGGATCGGTCACCTCGGCCACGCCCGAGGCGAGCTCGTAGGCGGTGCAGCCCGCGACGAGCAGGGTCAGCGAGACGAGCGTGAGGACGGCGGCGCGAAGCATGACGGCACTCCTGAGTGTCCCTCTCGGATACCCGAACGCGCCGCCCTTGGAAACCGACGGCCGGTCGACCCGCCCGACCTCGGGCGGGTCGACCGGCGGCGCGCTCAGGCGTGGTCGGCCGCCGCGGCGGCGCGCCCGATGAACGCGAAGAGCTCGGCGTCAAGGCCGTGGTCGGCGAGGGCCTGCGGCTCCTCGTGCATCGCCTTCAGCATCGCGTCGTGGAGGGCGCCGTCGTCCGCGGGGGCGAAGGCCTCGGCGGCCGCGTGCCAGCGCGCGACGAGGGCCTGGACCGTCGGATCGTCGGGCGCGGTGCCGGCCTCCATCGCGGCGCGGAGCCCGGTCAGCGCCGCGTTCCACTCCGCCTCGGCGGCGGGGCCGGCGGTCGCGTGGTGGTCGTCGATGATCTGCCGCTGCTCGGTCGTGAGGAACTTGTCGTACATGGTCATCTCCTCGAGGGTCTTCAGGAACACCATGACGGCCTCGTCATCGTCGGACGCGCCCGCTTCGAGGAGCCGGGCCAGGCGCCGGAGCTGGGCCTCGAGGCGATCGAGGGCCTCGCGCTGCGCGCGCAGGCGCTCGAGCTGCTCGGCCACGATGCGCGCCGGCGACAGCGCCTCCCCGGCCATGAGCCGCCCGATCTCGGCCAGGCCGAGCCCGAGCTGCTGCAGCGACTTCACCCGCTGCAGCCGCTCGATGGCCCCACGCCCGTAGCGCCGGTGGCCCGACGCCGTGCGCGTGGTCGCCTCGACCAGCCCGAGCTGCTCGTAGTGGTGCAACGTCCGGACCGTGACGCCCGCGCGCTCGGCGACCTCTCCTATCGTCATGAGCTGCATCGTGTCTCCTCGCGGCGCGTCCTCGCCGTCCCCTGGACCGTAGGACCTGACGTTACGTCAGGTTCAAGGGGTCAGAGCGCATTTTTTTCCGGCGGCGGATGCGCTATGTCCGTCGCGCGACCCCGGAGGATTCATGCACCCGCAGCAGCGCACCCACCTGGCCATTCGCCCCGAGCTGGTCGGGATCGTCACCGCGATCGGCGACGGCGAGGCGACCGCCACCCTGGTCGCCACGCCCGAGATGGCCGCCGACGAGCGCGGGCTCGTCCACGGGGGCTTCACCTTCGGGCTGGCCGACTATGCCGCGATGGTGGCGGTGAACGACCCCTACGTCGTCCTCGGCGCCGCGAGCTGCAAGCTCCTCGCCCCGGTCGTCGTGGGCGACACGATGGTGGCGACCGCGCGCGTGACCGGCGAGAAGGGCAAGAAGCGGGTCGTCGCCGTCACGGTTACCGTGGCCGAGCGAGTGGTCTTCGAGGCGGAGCTCACGGCCTTCGCGCTCGAGCGGCACGTCCTCGACGCCTGAAGGTCACGCCGCCATGGCACGGTGCCTTGAACGGCCGGTTCGTCGATCTTACCCGTCTCGGACCTCCGGGACCCCTGCCCCCTCGGAGCGGAGACGCATGAGACGAGCCCTCCTGCCCGCCGCAGCGTTCCTGGCCCTGGTCGCGACGGGCTGCGACGACATGGGCGCCGAGCCCTCGATGCTCGACGAGCCACGCTTCCTCGCGGTGCGCGCGACGCCGGGCGCGCTGACGCCGGGCGGCCCGCTGACCCTCGAGGCGCTCGCCTGGGAGGTCGACGGGGTCACCTGGACCGGGTGCGCGACGGCGTTCGCGCCGACCGACCCGCCGAGCTGCCCGACCGGGGCGCTGCCCATCGGCGAGGGCAACCCGCTCACCCTCACCGCCCCCGAGGGCGTCGACCCGCTCTGGGTGCGCGCCGAGGCGACCGCCGCGGCCGACGTGCTCCCCATCGTCCGCGCCGTCCGCAGCGGCGCGCCGACGGACAACCCCGTCATCTCCGCGATCGAGGGGGCCGACGGGCCGCTGCCGGCCAGCCTCGCGCCGGGCGCGACGCTGGCGCTGCGAGCGCGCCTCGACGTCACCGAGCCGGACGCGCACATCGTCAGCTACTACACCTCCGCCGGGTCCTTCGAGCCCTTCCGCCTCTACGGCGAGGGCGTGACCACGCTCACCGCCCCGGCGGCGCCGGGCGAGGCCACCGTCATCGCCGTCGTCCGCGATCCCGACGGCGGCACCGACTGGCTCTCGACCACGCTCACCGTGGGGGCGCCATGAACGCCGCGGCCCTCGTCGCGCTCGCGCTCTTCGGGGCGGAGCCGGAAGTCACGCGCCCCGAGCTCACGACGCCTCCGCCGAGCTTGCCGGCCACGCTCCACCGCCGCGGGGTGACCTACGAGCCGACGGTCGAGGTCACCATCGACACCGACGGCGTCCCGCGCGACGTCGTCGTGACGAGCGGCCCGGGCGCGCGCTACGAGCCGGCCATCATCGCGGCGGTCGAGGCGCTCCGCTTCACGCCGGCGCGGGTCGACGGGGAGCCGCGGGCGGTGCGGCTCGCGCTCGCCCTGCCGGTCGACGGGGCGGCCTGGCAGGGGAGCGGCCGGCGCGCGCCGGAGCCGACGCCCATCGTGGCCCACGACATCGCCGGTGAGGTGCTCGAGCGCGGCACCCGGGCGCCGCTCGCCGGGCTCCCGGTCATCCTGGACGGAGACCGCCAGGTGCTGACCGGCGCGTCGGGCGAGTTCAGCTTCGACGGCGTGCCCGAGGGCCCGCACACCCTCGAGATCCCCGCCTTCGACCACGAGCCGGCGCGGCTGGTCGTCAAGGTGCCGGGGGAGCCGCTGGTCGTGCGCCTCGAGCCGCGGTCCCAGCGGCGCTATCGCACGGTCGTGGAGGGCAAGAGCGGCGACGCGGTCAAGGTCGTCATCCCGGTCGAGCGCGCCCGCGAGGTCGCGGGCTCGTCGGGCGACCCCATCAAGGTGCTCGAGGCCCTGCCGGGGGTCGCGCGGCCGCCGGCGGCGGGACCCGGGGCGGGGCAGATCAGCATCCGCGGGTCGGCCCCCGAGGACACCCGCTACTACGTCGACGGGCTGCCGCTGCTGCAGCTCTATCACTTCGGCAACATCTACTCGGTCCTGCAGGACCCGTGGATCGACGGCATCGACTACCGGCCCGGGGGCTTCTCGGTCGAGTTCGGCGACGCGACGGGCGGCCTCCTCGACGTGGCCCTGGCCGAGCTCCGCGAGGACGGCCTCCACGGCGACGTGGACGTCAACGTCTACCACGCGGGGGCGCTCTTCACCGTGCCCCTCGGCGACGACTGGACCGTCGGCGCGGCCTTCCGGCGGAGCTACGTCGACAGCATCATCAAGAGCGTCGTCGACTCCGACACCGCCAGCTTCTCGACCGCGCCCCGCTACTACGACTACCAGCTGCGCGCGGACTGGCGCCCGAGCGAGCGCCGGAACCTGCGCCTGCTGGCGTTCGGGACCGACGACCTGCTGAAGCTCGTCCGCTCGGAGCCCGACCCCCTCGACCCCTCCTTCACCGGCTTCGAGCTGAGCCGCTCGTTCCTCCAGATCCAGGGCACCTACACCGAGCAGCTCAGCGACACGCTCGGGATGAAGCTCGGCCTGGCGACGAGCTACCAGCGCCTCACGGTGGTCCCCGGCGGCAACCTCTTCGACCTGACCTTCGACCCGATCACCCTGCGGGGCATCCTGACGTGGCGGGGCTCGCGGGAGCTTTCGGTGCGCGGCGGGCTCGACGGGACGCTGACCCGCTTCAAGGTCGACGCGCGCACGCCGGCGCCGACGAAGGAGGGGCAGATCGCCTCGCCGAGCGCGACGAAGGCGGTCATCGAGGCCACCGAGGAGGGCTACAGCGGCAACGTGGCCGGCTGGGTCGAGGCGGCCTGGCGTCCGGTGGACGAGGTCACCGTCGTCGGTGGCGTCCGCGCGACCGGCTGGTCCGGAGGCTTCGAGGGTGCGGCGCTCGACCCGCGGGCGACGATCTCGTGGGACGTCGGCCACACGACGACGCTGTCGCTCGCCGGCGGGATCAACCACCAGGCGCCCACCCCCGACGAGACCTCGGAGACCTTCGGCAACCCCGAGCTCGGCTCCGAGCGGGGGACCTACGTCAATCTCGGCCTCCGTCAGGGGCTGTCCGACTTCCTCTCGATCGACCTCCAGGGGTTCTACAAGGACCTCGACGACCTCGTGACGCCGACCGTCACCCCGGGGGCGCCGCGCTACGACAACGCCGGCGTCGGGTGGGTCGCCGGGGCCGAGCTGCTCGTCCGGCTGACCACGCCGGTCGTCGACGGCTGGGTGTCCTACACGCTGTCGCGCTCGCGCCGCACCGATCGCCCCGGCGAGCCGGAGCGCTTCTACAGCGCCGACCAGACCCACGTCCTCGCGGTGGTGGCCGGCGTCGAGCTCGGCGCCGGCTGGCGCTTCGGCGGCCGCTTCCGCTACGCCACGGGCAACCCCTACACCCCGCTCGAGGCGGCCTACTACGACGCCAACGCGGACGTGTACGTGCCGCGCGCGGCGGCCGCGACGCTGTCCCAGCGCCTCGCCCCGTTCCTGCAGCTCGACCTCCGCCTCGACAAGACCTTCGTCTTCGACACCTGGGAGCTGGCGACCTACCTCGAGGTCAGCAACGTCACCAACCGCGAGAACATCGAGCAGGTCGGCTACAACTTCGACTACTCGGCGCGCTCGGACATCACGAGCCTGCCGCTCGTGCCCTCGCTGGGCGTTCGCGCGCGCTGGTGAGCGCGCCTCAGAAGGGCCTCGGGGCGTCGATCACGACGCAGCGGTGCGCTTTGCAGCCCGGCTGGTAGCGGTCCCGCTCGCGCTCGAGCTGCGGCCCGCCCATCCCGCACGGGGTGGGCGGCCCCTTGCGGAGCGGTGGAAAGAGCTCCTTGGCGCGCACGCGGGCGTCGCGCCGGAGGGCCACCGGGTTGCGCGGCAGGCAGCCGTCGTGATCGCGGAAGAAGACGACGCAGTCCTTCGCCTCGTCGCAGGAGGTCACGTCGGCGGTGGGCGCCGCGGGCGGGCTCGGTGGGCTGCACGGGCCGACGTGGGCGAAGCGGCCGCCGGGGCAGCCGCCCGACCCGGAGAAGGTCCGCCCGTCGCAGCCGCAGTAGGGGCGCACCTCGGCGGTGCACTTCCGCAGCGCCGGGGCGCAGACCCCGTCCGGGGTGCCGCAGCCGAGCCCCTCGCAGAGGCGGGAGTCGCAGTCCGCGTTGGTGGTGCA
>SBGO01000168.1 GCA_006226565.1 Deltaproteobacteria bacterium
CGGCCGCGCGCTGGCCGCCGACGCCGCCGTCCGCGCCGTCGGTGAGGATCTCGAGGGAGCGCGCGTCCTCGGGGCCGGAGGTGCCCGCGACGCCGCCCGCGAAGCCGCGCTCGCTGACGTCGATCGCGCCGCTGACGGTCAAGGTGCCGCTGACGAGGAAGGCGACCGTCCCGGTGGCGACGCCGTGGGTGGCGTCGGGCGTCACGGTCGGGTCCCACGCCGCGGCGCTCACGGTCGCGCCGGCGCTGACGGTGACGTCGGCGTACTGCGGCACGCGCTGGACGATGACGGTCGGCGACGTGCCGCCGGTGTAGCGGGCCGGGTCGATGGGCTCGATCGTGGTGATCGTGGTGCCGGATGCGTCGCCGACGGTCAGCAGATCGAAGCCGCCGACGAGGGCGTCGGCGCCCTCGGCCTGGGCGAAGTGGAGCAGGACCACGTCGCCGGGCGCGAGCCCCTGGACGGGGGCGGCGGTGGTGAGGGTGGTGGCGTCGGTCACGGTCGCGAGGAGCGCGTAGGCGTCGGCCGCCGAGCCGGTGCGGAGCGATCCGCCGACCGCGCTCGTCGGGTCGAAGGTGCCGGCCGACAGGACGAGGTCGCCGTCGCGGCCGTCGCCGTAGAACGGCGCCGAGGTGTTCACGCGGGTGGTGGTGCCGAGGGCCGGGGCGAAGCCGACGATGAAGGTCTCGCCGTCGAGATCGGTGTAGGCGACGGACACGCCGTTGTCCTCGCCGAAGCCGTGGTGGGTGCACGCCACGGCGCCGGCGTCCACGAGCGGCACGCTCCAGACGAGGTAGGGCCAGGTCACGCCGGCGGGGGTGAGGCCGTCGACGAGCGGGTCTTCGGAGGCGGTGGCGCTGGCGCCGAGGGTGCAGGTGCCGTGGGCGCCGTAGGCCGCCTGGTTGAGGCCGAGGGCGACGTTCCAGTACGCCTTCTGCGCGCCGGCGAGCGGCTCGACGCCGCGGTAGACGGCCGCCTGGAAGAGCAGGTCGGTGGTGTTGGTCGGGCCCGGGAAGGGCGGGTTCAGGTTCCCGGGGCCGGCGTCGGGGGTCACGGTGTAGACCGTGCCGTCGCCGCAGGTCACGACGACGTCGTTCATGTAGAGGTAGGTCGCGGCGGCGTCGGGGCCGGCGGTGCAGGCGAGGGCGAGGACGGCCGTCTGCTCGCGGGCGCCGGTGAGGGGGTTGTTGAGCAGGGTCAGCGGCTCGGGGCCGGCGCCGACGTCCTTCTGGCAGTCGAGCTTGGCGGAGCAGAAGAGGTCGCGGAAGGAGACGGCGACGTCGAAGAAGCCCTGGCGCGCGGCGCGCGCGACGCTGAGCTCGAAGTCGACGGCGGTGTCGCGGTCGGCCGCGCAGGCGATGACGCGCGAGACGGGGGCGCCGGCGGGGGCGGGGTTGGCGAAGTCGGTGGTCTCGTCGAGCCAGGCCGCGCCGACCAGGATCCCGTCGAGGACGAGCTGGACCTCGTTGACGGCGGCGTCGGCGTCACAGGTGCCGACGTAGCTCACCGAGCCGGAGCCGTCGCCGTAGGCGCTCGAGTCGACGGTCCGCGTCCACACCGTCTCGCCGTCGGCGACCACGCTGAGCGTGTAGCGGACGTCGGTCACGCCGGGCAGATCGAGGGGCGCGACGGCGACCGCGACGCGTCCGCCGGGCGTCGGCGTCGGCTCGGCGGCGCACGCCGTCAGCAGCGCGAAGGGGGCCAACGCCCACGCGAGACGGGTTCGGGACATGGAGGGCTCCGGAGGAGGACGTGCGTTGTGCGGCCGCACACGCCGCCCCCAGAATGCCAGCTTGCGTGAGACTCGGGAAGCCGGGAGACGGATTGTCGCGCTGCGGCCGGTCGCGCGCGCCGGGCTAGCGGTAGTTCGGGTCGCCGGCGCAGGGCGCGAAGGTGTCCTCGAAGCTGCCCCAGGTCCCGTCGGCGGCGATCTGGCGGCACACCGCCGGAAGCGTGCGGTCCACCGTGCAGCCGTCCTCGACGAGGGTGCCGCTGGCGTCGTGGACGACCAGGCAGTCGACCTCCTGGCACGCGCGCCAGCCGAAGCCGAAGGACGAGTGGTCGTACGTGAAGCGCTTGCCGCCCCAGCCGAAGGTGATGCTGTCGTTGTGGTGGTTGCCGCCCCAGTCGTAGCCGACCTCGGTCAGCGGCGAGACGGTCCCGTCGAGGGCGATCCAGCCGGCGCAGTCGTCGAAGACGGGGTTGCCGGAGAAGGTGACCACGCAGCCGGTCGGGGTCGCGCGGACATAGACGTAGCCGCTCTCGCCGCCGTAGGCGAAGGTGCAGAGCCAGTCCGCCTCGATGGGGTCGATGTCCTCGGCCGGGAAGTCCGGGGTCCCGCTGTCGCAGGCGATGTGGTGCGTCTGCGGGTAGCGGATGGTGAAGCCGAGGTCGTTGGGCACGGTGTCGTCGGCGGTCGTGTCGGCGACGGTCGTGTCCTCGGCGGCGTCCGTGCCGCCGGTGTCCTCGGCCACGGTGTCCGCGGGGGACGTGTCCGACTCGCCGGTGTCCGCGACGGCCGTGTCGTCCCCGCCGGTGTCGGCGACGGCGGTGTCGGTCTCCGCGGTGTCGGTCGAGGAGGGGCCGTCGTCACCGCAGGCGGGCAGGGCGACCAGCGCGAGGACGGCGAGCAGGACGAAGGAGCGCGTGGGCGTCGTCATGGGGAGGGCTCCGGGGCGCGAGGGGATCACTCGTAGTTGGGGTCGCCGTCGCACACGGCGAAGGTGTCCTCGAAGCTGCCCCAGGTCCCGTCGGTGCCGATCAGGCGGCAGACCGCCGGCAAGGTCCGCTCCATGGTGCAGCCGTCCTCGACGAGCGCGCCGGTCGCGTCGTGGACGACGAGGCAGTCGGGCTCCTGGCAGGCGCGCCAGCCCCAGCCGAGGGACGAGTGGTCGAAGGTGAAGCGCTTGCCGTCCCAGGTGAAGGTGATCGTGTCGTTGTGGTGGTTGCCGCCCCAGTCGTAGCCGGCGTCCGCCAGGGGGGAGACGGTGCCGTCGAGGGCGATCCAGCCGGCGCACTGGTCGAAGACGGGGTTGCCGGTGAGGCTGACGACGCAGCCGGTCGGGGTGGCGCGCAGGTAGACCATGCCGCTCGCGCCGCCGTAGGCGAAGGTGCAGAGCCAGTCGGCGTCGGGCTGCTCGAGGTCGTCGATGGGGAGCTCGGGGCTCGGCGACGCGCACGGGATCGTGTGCGTCGCCGGGTAGCGGATGGCGAAGCCGTAGTCGTTCGCGACCGTGTCCTCGTCGCTCGTGTCCGCGCCGCCGGTGTCGGCGACGGTGTCCGCGCCGCCGGTGTCGGTCGCGTCGGGGGTCGAGCCGCCGTCGTCGCCGCAGGCGGCGAGGGGGAGGGCGACGAGCAGGGCGGCGAAGGGGCGCAGGGTCGACTTCACGGGGTGGCTCCGGCGGCGTCGTGGTAGGGGCGCGCCTGCTTGATGGCCAGGGCGCGGTCTGGCCCGTGGAACTTGAACTCGATGTCGACGGCGAACTGGTCGGGGCGCTCGCCGTAGAGCGGGGCGAAGTGGTCGCGGATCTGGGCGGCGGCCAGGTAGAGCCGGGCGACCTCCGCCGTGGAGAGGAGCGGCGCGTCCGGCGACAGGCTCGAGAAGCGCTGCCGGATGACCTGCACGCCGCCGGCCGGCGAGCCGACGATGGTGAAGACCTCGGGGACGACGCCGCTCTCGGGGTTGGTCACGGCGACCTCGCCCTCCTGCACGTTGACGTAGAAGCCCTCGATGGTCGGGTCGGCGAGGTTTCGGGTGATGAGGACGCCGTTGGCCTGCTCGTCGGTGTAGGCCGGGTGGACGGCGACGCCCATGCGGATGGCGCGCTGGTCGATGTTCCAGAAGGCGCGCTCCTCGAAGGCGCGCCAGTTCCAGGCCGAGGCCCAGACCTTGCGGATGTCGGCCGAGGCGACGTCGTCGCCGGTCGCGTCGGCGCCGTAGGAGCTGTAGAGGCCGGCGCCGGAGAAGGTCGGCAGGTCCTCGGCGTTGGTGCTGGAGCGGAGGCGGATGCGCGCGCCGGCGCCGAAGCGCGCGACCACGTGGGCGTCGAGGGCGGCGCCGAAGTCGGCGTCCACGGGGACGTGGCGGATGATCCAGCGGAGGCCGTCGAGGCTGGCCTCGCGGAGCTCGGCGTCGGCCTGGAAGTCGGCGTCGCCGAGCAGCCGGTCGACGTGCGCGGAGAGGGTCTCGGTCCCGTCCGGCGGGAGGCACAGGGCGCGCGCGGCCTCGCAGACGGCCTCGGTGCGCCCCTCCTTCAGGCAGTCGGTGCGCGCGTCGTTGCAGCGGAGGAGGTTCGCCTCGGCGGTCGCCATGAAGTGGTCGTAGGCCGAGAACGGGACCGCGAAGCCGTCGGGCGCGGCGTTCGGGAGGAGGTGGTGCAGCTCGGCGACGTTGGCGGCCTTGACGCCGACCGCGGTCGCGTCGGCGAAGCCGATGTCGTCGAAGTCCAGGAGCCCCTCGACGGTCAGGTCGGCGGTCGGGGTGAAGGGCTCGGGGGCGCGGCTCTCCCAGAAGGCCTTGGCCTCGTCGAGGGTCGCGGCGCGCACCGACCAGCCGGTGGTCGTGACCTCGAAGCGGACCATCTCGCCGATGAGCGGCGCGATGTCCGGGTGCTCGCCGGCGGAGAGCAGCGCCAGGTTCGGCGTCCCGCGGGCGCGCGCGGCGACGTTGACGTGGGCGAGCGGGGTCTGGAGCTCCTCGGTGATGGTGCCGCCGACGATGGGCAGGTCGTTCGGCAGGCGCGTCAGCAGGAGCACGTCGGTGTAGGAGACGACGGTGTGGGCGAGGTCCTCGGGGGCGAGGCGGCGGAGGGTGCCGAAGGCGACGCCGGGGTTGAGGAGCTGCTCGGTCAGCGCGCCGTAGAGCTGCTCGTGGTCCACCCACGGCGCGTCGGCGCGGGCGAAGTCGGCGTCGGCCGCGGTGGCGGCGGCCTCCTGCACGGCCCCGGCGGGCAGGTAGACGAGCCGGTCGGCGGCCCCCTCGGGGGCGAGGAACGGCAGGCGCGCCTCGATGAGCTGGTGGATGCGGAGCGCCATCGCCGGGGTGAGGTCGTCGCTCGGGAAGAAGGTGAGGGCGACGGGCGCGGCCCAGGGGCTCGTGAGGTCGTCGTAGAGGACCAGGGTCCCGGCGGCGGCGGTGCGATCGGCGCCGTGGTAGGTCGCCTGCTCGAAGGCCGTGCGCGAGAGCGTCCCGCCGAGGACGTCGCGGTAGAAGTCGAAGTGGAGCAGGTGGTCGCGGGTGTCCTGGAGGTAGAGCGTCGGCGGGCCGCTCGCGCCCCACAGGTCGTCGACGTAGAACTTCACGACGACGGTGTCGCCGAGCTCGGTGTGGAACGGGACGCCGAGGGCGCGGAAGGCGGCGACGTCCGCGGCGACGTCGGCGCCGTCGAAGCCGGTGGCGTAGTCCGCGGTCGCCTCGGGCGTCGGGACGGCCGCGAGCGGGAGGCTCTCCGATCCACGGGCGCCGGCGGCGACGTCGGTGGTGGCGTGCTCGAAGCCGGGCGCCTTCACGACGAGGTGGAGCGCGGCGGCGGTGTCCACCGTCAGGGTCGCGCCCTCGCAGGCGAGCGGCCCGGCGGTGGCGGGCGCGGCCGGGGC
>SBGO01000072.1 GCA_006226565.1 Deltaproteobacteria bacterium
CGCCGGCCCTGACGCGGCTCCTCGCCACGCCGTCCCGCGAGGCGCCCCCGGCGATGGTGGCCGCGCTCGCGGAGCCGCCGACCGAGCCGGCCGAGGCGCGCCGCCCCCCCTCGGAGATCGACGAGGAGGCGCTCGTCAGCGCGCTCCGCGCCAACCGCTGGAGCGTCCGCCCGACCGCGCGCCAGCTCGGGATCTCCAAGACCTCGCTCTACGAGCTCATCGAGCGCTCGACGCGGATCCGCAAGGCCGCGGACGTCTCGCCCGACGAGCTGCGCCGCGCCCACACCGCCTGCGCCGGCGACGTGCTCGCGATGAGCGACGCCCTCGAGGTCTCCCCGAGCGGCCTCCGACTCCGCCTCAAGGAGCTCGGCCTCCGTTAGCGCGCGCGGGCGGTGGGCGCGACCGAGGCTCGGGGCAATGCCGAGTCGGATAGGCCACAAGGCGCTGAACCGGCAAGTCTTCTGCCACGGGGAGCACGGAGCTCACGGAGGGGGGAGCGGGTCGCGCTCGGAGTTTCGGCTCGAGCGGGCCACACATCCTCCGTGCCCTCCGGGGTGGAACGATGTGTTCGATCTCAAAGGGTTACCCCCAAGTGACCGGTATCGAGGCTAGGGGAGCAGCGCGCGGCCGCGGGCCTCCAGCTCGGCGGCGTCGCGGAGCCGGTCCCGCGGGTCCTTCTCGAGGAGCAGGTGGACGAGGTCGGCCACGCCGCCGGGGGCCGCGTCGAGGGCCTCGCTCTCCGGCACCTCGGCGACGCACTGGAGCTCGAAGACCTCGGCCGCCGTGGGGGCGTCGAAGGGCACGCGCCCGGTGAGCGCCTCGAAGAGCACGACGCCGAGGGCGTAGAGGTCCGTCCGACCGTCCAGCGCTCCGCCCGTGACCTGCTCGGGCGCCATGTAGCGCGCCGATCCGAGGACGGTGCCGGGCAGGGTCAGGACCGTCAGCGCCTCCTCGGTCCTGAGCTTGGCGACGCCGAAGTCCAGCACCTTCACGACGTCGCGCGCGTCCGGCGCCCGCGCGAGGAAGAGGTTGGCCGGCTTCACGTCCCGGTGGACGATGCCCTTGGCGTGGGCCTCGCCGAGGCTCGCGGCGGCCTCGACGGCCACGCGCAGCGCCTCCTCCCACGGGAGCCGCCGCCGCTGCGCCAGCCGCGCCTTCAAGGTCTCGCCCTCGAGCAGCTCCAGGGCCAGATAGAGCAGCCCGCGCCCCCGGTCGTGGCCGAAGGCGATGGTCGCGACGGTGTGCGGGTGGGCGAGGCGCGCGGTGACCTCGATCTCACGCGTGAAGCGCCGCGCGAGCGCGTCCGAGAGGTCTGCCCGCATCACCTTGAGCGCGACCTCGCGGCCGGTCGCCAGCTCCACGGCGCGAAAGACCGCGCCCATGCTGCCGCGACCGAGCGGCGCCGTGACCAGGAAGCGGCCGTCGACGCGCCCGCCGACCAGCCCCTCGAGCGGATCGGCGGCCCCCGGGGCGGCGCGCAGCGGGGCGCCGTCGCGCGGACACGCGGTGAGCGCGTCGTCGTCGAAGAGCTGCCAGCAGCGGTCGCAGAACCTCATCGCGGTCAGCCTGGCCGAGCGCCCCGGGCACCGTCAATCCTCACGTCGACCACGCCGCGTATACCAGCGTGATCGCCGCTCGCGTCGTGTGCGCTCTCGACGCGATTGGGCTAGACTCGGCCGGCCCCCGTCTCCAGGTACCGGCTGCCGGAATGCTGATACCTCGCCTCCGCATCCTCGCCGCGCTCGGCGTCGCCAGCCTCGTCCTGGTCGCGCCGGCCCGCGGCGCTGCGCCCGCCGACGGTGGGCCCGCGGTGAGCGAGGCCAGCGACCACCTCGACCGCGCCGAGGCGCCCTGGCAGACCGGCGTGTCCGAGGAGCGGCGCGACACGGCGCAGGCCCTCTTCGCGGAGGCCAACGAGCGCTTCGGCGACAAGGAGTATCCGCGCGCCCTCGAGCTCTATCGCGAGGCGCGCGCGGCCTGGGACCACCCGTCCATCAACTACAACATGGCGGTCTGCCTGCTCGAGCTCGATCAGGGGGTGGCCGCCTGGGAGGCGCTCGAGCGCTCGCTCCGCTACGGTCAGGGGCCGCTGTCGGACCGCAACTACGTGGAGGCCCAGCGCTACCAGCGCCTCTTGAAGGGGAGCCTCGGCTTCGTCCGGGTGCGCGTCGCCGAGTCGCACGCGCGGGTGACCCTCGACGGCCGTGAGCTGCTCGTCGGGCCCGGCGAGGCGACGCGCGTCCTCGCCCCGGGGCCGCACGAGCTCGTCGCGAGCAAGACGGGCTTCGTCACCCTCACGCGCCCGACGGTGGTCCCGGCCGGCGAGGAGACGGTGGTCGAGCTCGCCCTCGAGCCGCTCACCGAGGTGGCGCAGGTCCGGCGCTGGCCGACCTGGATGCCGTGGGTCGTGGTCGGCGGCGGGGTCCTGATCGCCGCGTCGGGGGCGCCGCTCCTCGCGTCGGCCCGCGACGACTACGACGCCTACGACGCCTACGTCAGCGCCAACTGCGGCGGAGGCTGCGCGCCGTCCGACCTGCCCCGCGCCGTCCGCGACGACGCCGACCGCGGCGACGCGAAGCGGGCCGGCGCCATCACGCTCTTCTCCCTGGGCGCGGCCGCCGCCATCACGGGCGCGGTCCTGGTCGTGATGAACCAGCCGACCGAGGTCCGCCGCCCCGTGTCGACGCCGACGCCGCTCTTGACGGTCGCGCCGATCCTCGGCGACGGCGGCGCCATGGTTACCGGAACGGTGCGCTTCTGATGGGCGGCACCTCCCGGCGCGCGGCTGGTACGGCCCTTGCTTTGCCGAACGGGTATCGGCAATGGAGGGCCGCTCGTGAAGCACCGTCGGTTCAACGCCCCGTGACGCGCCGCTGGACGATCGCGCTGGCGCTCGGGCTCCTGCTCGCGCTGTCCGGCTGCATCGAGCCGCAGTCGCAGCTCTGCGCCTCGGGCGTCATCTGCCCCTACGGCAAGCGCTGCAACGACTTCACCGGGTCCTGCGTGGGCCCGGACGAGGGGATCTGCGGCGACGAGCTCGTCGAGGCCGACGAGGAGTGCGACGACGGCCCGGGGAACTCGGACACAACCGCCGACGCGTGCCGCACGAGCTGCCGCGCGGCGGGCTGCGGCGACGGCTGGATCGACAGCGGCGAGGTCTGCGACGACGGCAACCGCGAGGACGGCGACGGCTGCGCGTCGGACTGCCGCTCGGACGAGCGCTGCGGCAACGGCCGCCTCGACGCCGTCAAGGGCGAGGGCTGCGACGACGGGAACCTGCGGAGCTTCGACGGCTGCTCGAGCGCGTGCACCGCCGAGGTGCCCATCTGGGAGCCGATGGCGCTCGCGGCGCGCCCGGCGCGGCGCTCGCTGGCGCTGATGGCAGCGGACCGCGACACCGGCCGAGTCTTCCTGTACGGCGGCCGGAGCGCGAACGGTCAGGCCCTCGACGACCTGTGGGAGTACGACGGGACGGCGTGGCGCGCGCTCGCCACGGGCGGTCCTCCGGCCGCGATGGCCCGGACCGCCGCCGACTACGTCGCCTCCAAGGTCGACGGGTGGACCGACCCCTCGGACGACGCCGGCGGCGCCCTCGTCTTCGAGCGCGGCGCGGACCGGCTCCTGCTCGTGCTCGCCGGCGAGACCTGGACCTGGGACGACGGCGACGGCTGGCGCCTGAGAGCGCTCGACGGCGCCGCGGACGGCGCGAGCTTCGCCCTGGCCTACGACACCGGCCGCCAGCGCGCAGTGCTCTACGACGTCGCACGCGATGGCTTCGGCGCGGTCCCCACCGGGCGGACGCGGCTCTTCGACGGCCTCCGCTGGGAGCCCCTGAGCGAGGGCGACGTCCCCGGGCCCCTGGCGTCGCCCACGATGGCGCACCACGAGCAGCTCGGGATCGTCGTCATGCTCGGCTACGAGCGCGACGCGAGCGGCGTCCCCGACGATCTGAAGACCTGGCTCCTCTACCCGGCCGCCGGCTGGATCCCCTTCGAGGCCTCCCCCATCGCCGGCGGCGGCTGGACCCTGGTCGAGGCGGGCGACGGGGTCCACCTCTGGCCGGGGACGACCGTCGGCAACCTCGGCACGGTCCTCGAGGGCGGGCTCGGGACCGGCTTCGACCACGTCTGGACCTTCGAGAGCGCCGGCTGGAGCCGGCTCCAGCTCGCGACCCAGCTCCCGCTGGCCGAGACCGGCGCGGCGGTGGTCGAGCTCCGCGGCCAGGGGCTCCTCTTCGGCGGGCTCTCGAGCCAGTTCCAGCCCCTCGACACGACCTGGACCTACACCTGGGGCGAGGGCTGGCGGGCCGCGCCCGACGACGGCCTGCCCCCCGGACGACGGGCCGCCGGCCTCGCCTATGTCCCGCCGTGGCACCGCACGGTCCTCTTCGGCGGGACGGCGGGCGCCGACACCCTCGGCGACACCTGGGAGCTGGCGGACGGGGCGTGGCGGGTCCGACATGACCTCGCCTACGTGCCGGCCCCGCGCGACCACGCGGCGATGGCCTGGGACGGCGCGGCGGGCCGGGTCGTCCTGGCCGGCGGCGGGCACGTCCCGGGCTACCACGCGGCCATCGACGAGACCTGGAGCTACACCGAGGGCGGCTGGACGCTCACCGACGCCGCCTCGGGCTACCGCGCGAGCGGCCAGCAGGTCGTCTACGACGGCGCGCGGGGGCGTCTCGTCGCCTACGGCGGCAGCGCGGACCTCGAGGAGTCGCCGGCCTTCGTCCCGACCTTCCGGACGCGCGAGCTCATCGCCGGCCGCTGGGCCCCCGTGGCGACCGCGCACGACCCACGGCCCCGCGCGTTTCACGCCCTGGGCTACGACCCGCTGCGCGAGCGCGTGGTGCTCTTCGGGGGCGAGGCGCCGACCTGGGCCGGCGGCCAGCGCGACCCGCGGCCGCTCGGCGACACCTGGGAGTACGACGGCACCGACTGGACGCTGATCCGCGCCCATCGCTCACCCTCGGCGCGGGTGGGCGCGACCCTGACCTGGAACGAGGCGCGCGGGCGGCTGGTGCTCCACGGCGGCCAGCCCGGGCGCGGGGAGCCGCCGCTCAGCGACACCTGGGAGTACGACGGCCGCAGCTGGTACCCCGTCGCGACCGCAACGCGCGGGCCGGAGGTCACCGACCACCGCATGGTCTACGACGCCGGGCTGCGGGCGCTCGTGATGGTGGGCGAGCTGACGACCGGGCCCTCCAGCTGGACCTTCGCGGTCCGCGGCGCGGCGGTGCCCGAGCGGTGCGACGCGGCCAGCGACGACGACGGCGACGGCTGGGCGGCGTGCGACGATCCCGACTGCAACGGCGACGTCGCCTGCCCCGTGCGCGAGCGCTGCGCCAACGGCGTCGACGACGACGGCGACGGGGCCGTCGACTGCGCCGACCCCAACTGCGGCGGCCTGCCCTGCGGAGACACCGGTCAGACCTGCGTCGCCGGCGCCTGCACCTGCCTCGGCGGCGAGGTGGAGCTCGCCTGCGACGACGGCGTCGACGATGACTGCGATGGCGCCTTCGACTGCGACGACCCTGACTGCGCCGGCGCCTGTGACGGCCCGGCCCGCCCGGTGGCCGGCCAGTGACCGGCC
>SBGO01000705.1 GCA_006226565.1 Deltaproteobacteria bacterium
GTCCGGGACCCGGCGCTGCCGCCGCTCGGCGTCTCGGCCGTCGCGGCGCCCCCGGGGCCGGACCACGCGCGCTGGATCGTCGCCGGCGGCGGCGCGACCCCGGTCGACAACCAGGTCTCCATCGAGGACGACCTCGCGCTCGCCGTCGACACCTTCGAGGGCCCCGGCGTGCTCCTCTTCGCCGGCGGCGCCGGGAGCCACGGCGTCCAGGTCCTCGACGCGCGCGCCCGTGGGGACAAGCTCACGGCGCTGCTCGGCGACCTCTTCGACCCGCGCGGCGGGCGCGACACCCACTACCGCCCGACGCGGCTCGAGCCGAACGGGCCCGCCACCGCCGACCGCCTCCTCGACGCCCTCGCCGGCGCCCTCGCGCGCCCCGACGACGGGCCGCTGACGATCTACCTCGCGGGCCACGGCGCGCCGTCGGCCACGCAGCCCCGAGACGTCCAGCTCGCGATGTGGGCGGCGCAGGGCCTCTCCCCGGTCGACCTCGCCACGGCCCTCGACCAGGCGCGGCCCGGCGGCCGCCCGGTGCGGGTCATCGTCACGAGCTGCTACTCGGGCGGCTTCGCGGAGATCGTCTTCCCGGCCGCGGACCCCACCCGGGGCGCGGCGGATCCGATTCGCTGTGGGCTCTTCGCGGCGCCGTGGGACCGCCCGTCGAGCGGCTGCGATCCGGACCCAGACGCCCGCCGGCAGGGCTACGGCGCACAGCTCCTCCGCGCGCTGAAGGGGCAGGACGCGGCCGAGCGGCCGCTCGACCTCGCGGCGGTGGACCTCGATCGCGACGGACACGTCTCGCTCCTCGAGGCCCACACCCGCGTCCGCATCCTCTCCCTCGGCTTCGACGTGCCGACCACGACCTCCGAGCGCTGGCTCCGCGCCGTCGCCGCCGAGGAGGGGTGGCCCGTGCCCCGGGTCGGGGCGGATCCCGCGCCGGTCGCGCCCATCTCGCTGCCCGCGGAGGACGCCGTCATCGCGGCCCTCGGCGAGCGCCTCGGGGTCACCGACGAGGAGGCTGTCGGCGCGCGGATCGTCTCGCTCCGCGAGCGCCTCGCTCGCTACGACCGCGAGGTCGCCGAGGCTTCCGAGGTCGAGGCGGCTGTCGCCGACCGGATCGCCGCGGCGACGTTGGCGCGCTGGCCGGTCCTCAACGATCCGTGGCACCCGGACTACGCCGCGACCCTGGCTTCCGAGCGTGGGGCGATCGAGGACTGGTTCCAGGTGCACGCCGACTACCACGCCTACCTCGCGGCACGGGACGAGACCGACCAGGCCTCCCGGCGGCGGGACGGCGTCGTCCTGGCGCTCGGCCCGCTGCTCACGCTCCAGCGCGCCCTCGAGACGCGCCGCCTCGCCGGCCACCTCGCCCACCGCGGGGGCCCGGCGCTGGCGACCTTCGAGGCCCTCCGCGCCTGCGAGCGCGGCCTCGCTCCCCAGCCCTGAGAAAAGTGTGAAGATGTGGGGTCAGACCCCACATCTTCACACTTTCGCGCGCCGGTCCGAGAAAATGTGAAGTGATGGGGTCAGACCCCTCGACTTCACATTTTCGCACGAGGCTTGCCTCGGGGCCCCGGGGCGGCTATCTCCCGCCGGAGCCCCATCGAGGCGGCCTCGGAGCGCAGCGAGCCATGGCAGACGACATCGAAGCAACCGGCCCCGACGCCGCCACGGTCCTCGCGCTCCCTCGCGCGCCGCGCTACGGCGACGCCGTCGAGCTGGACATCGTGCGCCTCGGCGCCTCGGGCGAAGGCGAGGGCATCCTCATCCTCCTCGTCGGCCCCGACAAGCAGCGCAAGCGCTACGTCGTCGCGGTCCGCAAGGCCATGGTCGGCGACCGCGTCCGCGCGATCCTCGAGTCCCGCCGGCGCGGGCATTACGCCGCGCGCCTCGACGCCGTGCTCACCCCGGCCCCCGGCCGGACCGCCCCGCGCTGTCCCCACTTCGGGCGCCGCGAAGAGCCTGGGCGCGGCTGCGGCGGCTGCACCCTGCAGGCCCTCGACTACCCGGCGCAGCTCGAGGTCAAGGGCGACCTCGTCCGGCGCGAGATGGCCGCACGCGGCCTCGACGAGGGCCTGGTCGCCCCCGTCCGCGGCGCCGACGCGCCCTGGGGCTACCGCAACAAGATGGAGTTCACCTTCGGCGACGACCGCGAGCGGCGCTTCGCCCTCGGGCTCTTCCCGACCGGCTGGCACAACGAGGTCATCGCCCTCGAGACCTGCCACCTCGTGTCCGAGGTGACGGCCGGCCTGGTCCCGCGCGTCCGCGCGTGGGCCGAGGCGCGGGGTCTGTCGGCCTACCGGCCGCGCGATGACGCGGGGTTCCTGCGCCAGCTCACCGTGCGCGAGGCCAAGCGGACCGACGAGCGCCTCGTCGAGCTCGTCACCTCGACCGACGAGGTCGTCGACACCGTCGACGGGCCGCGCCCCGCCAGCGACGTCGCCCGCGAGCTGCTCGCGGCGGTCACCGCCTTCGCGGAGGAGCTGGGCGGGCGCGTCACGAGCGCCTGGTGGACCCGACACGTCGCCGTCGCCGGCCAGCCGACCCGGCTCGACTCGACCCTCGTCGCCGGCGCCCCGGTCTTCCACGACGAGCTCCGCCTCCCCGACGGCAGCCACCTGCGCTTCGGCATCCACCCGCGCGCCTTCTTCCAGCCCAACCCGCGCCAGGCGGAGGTGCTCGTCGCCGAGGTCCTCGCGCGTCTCGGGCGGCCGCGCACGGTGCTCGACCTCTACTGCGGGACCGGCACCCTCGCGCTGTGCGTCGCCCGGACCGCCGAGCACGTCGTCGGCATCGAACTCGTCGCCGACGCCATCGACAACGCTCGCGTCAACGCCGCCGCCAACGGCCTCGACAACGTGAGCTTCCTCGTCGGCGACGTCGGCGAGGTCCTCGCCGCGCACGAGGACGCCCCGTGGCGCGCCGAGGTCGACGCCGTGATCGTCGATCCGCCGCGGGCGGGCCTGATGCCCAAGGCGGTCGAGCAGCTCGTGGCCATCGCTCCGCCGCTCATCGTCTACGTGTCGTGCAACCCGAGGAGCCTGGCGCGCGACATCGCCGCCTTCGCCCAGGCGGGCTACGTCGTCGAGGGCGCGATCCAGCCCGTCGACCTCTTCCCGCACACCTACCACGTCGAGGACGTCGTCGCGCTCCGCCTCGTCGGCCCGGTGCGGGGGCGCGACGAGGACGCCTGATCTTCGCGCTTGATCGCGGCGGCGCATGCTGTTCATCTGTTCAGTATGTACGAGCCGCTCACCGCCGCCGAGATTGACGACATCCGGGCCCGCCTGCGCGTCGACCGCCCCCTCCACTGGCACCTGGCCCGGCGGCTCCTGTACGAGGTCCTGCGTCTCCGAACCGATCGGCTCCCACCTCCGCCTCCGCCCGCGCCGGAGCCCGAGCCCGACCCTGAGCCGAGCGCCGGCGAGCCGACGCGGCTCTGACCGATGCCTGGCCGGCGGTCGTGCATATGCCGCCGGACGGATCGTCAACTCGTGTCGGCTTCGCTATCCTCGCACTCACGGATTCTGGAGGTCACCGTGCGTCGCCCACTCCTCGCCATCACCCTCGCCGTCGGGCTCGCCCTCGCGTTCGGCGGCTGCTTCGCGACCGTCTACGACGCCGAAGACGCGTACTACGTCGACGAGGCGCCCCCGGCGCCCTACGTCGAGGTCGTCCCCCGCGCGCCCGGCCCGGGCTGGGTCTGGGTCGACGGCTACTGGTCCTGGAGCCGCCACCGCTACGTCTGGGTGCCCGGCGCCTGGCGTCGCCCGCCCCGCGCGAACCACGTCTGGGTCGGCGGCGTCTGGACCCGCACCAACGGCCGCTACCACTACGTCCGCGGCCGCTGGGCCCCCCATAGCCGCGCGGACTACTACCGCGCCCGCCGGCCCGCGCCGGTGCATCGCGCCGGTCCGCCGCCGGCCCGGCGTCCTGCGCCCGCCGATCGGCGCCCGCCTCCGCGCCGCCACTGAGCGGCGTCGTCCTCCGCGTCAGCTCAGCCCGAGGCGCGCACAGCGGCGCGCCTCGCGGCGGAGCAGCGCCGCATGCTTGGCGGGCGGCGGGATCTCCACGGTGATCTCGCGCCCGTCGTCGGGGTGCGGCAGCGTCAGCTCCACCGCCGCGAGAAAGAGCCCCTGGCCCCGGAGCGTCGTCCGGCGCTCACCATAGAGGCGATCCCCCGCGATGGCGTGGCCGATCCCGGCGAGGTGCCGACGCAGCTGGTGCGTGCGCCCGGTCAGGGGCCAGAGGTCCACGACGGTCGTCCAGCCGCAGCGCACCGACGGCCCGTGCTCGACCGCGGCGTAGCGCGTCTCGCACGGGCGCCCGTCGAGCGGCTCCGAGAGCGTCCCCGCCCCCTCGAGCCGGCCGTTGACGACCGCGCGGTAGCGCTTGTGGACCCGGCGCTCGGCGAAGGCGGCGTTCAGGGCCGCGAGGGCCGACGCCGTCTTGCCGACGGCGACGAGGCCGCTGGTGGCGAGGTCGAGGCGGTGCGCCGGCTGCGGCCGCGGGAGCGCGTCGGGTCGCGCCGAGGGCTTCAGGTTCGCCGGCAGCGCGTGGACGAGCGTCTGGTGCTGGTTGCCGCTGACGAGGACGCCGGGCGGCTTGACCACCACGGCGATGGCGTCGTCCTCGTAGACGACCTCGAGGGGCTCGTCCCAGATCGCCGGGAGCGGGCCGGAGCGAGGCTGGAGCGCGATCTCCTCGCCTCCGGAGACGAGCCGGCTCGGCTCGGCGGGCGCCCCGTCGACCCAGACCTCGCCTCGCTTGCACGCGCTCTTCGCCGCCGCCCGGGAGGGGAGCTGCTCGGAGAAGAGGGCCGCCACGACGCGGTCGAGGCGCTCGGGAGGGGCCGGGGGAGCCACGCGGACCTGGGGCGTCACGTCGTCGCCTCCGTCAGTCGGTGAACCAGGTGATGAGTCGGATCGCGAACCAGACGCCGACGCCCATGACGAAGACGCCGAAGACGCGCAGCACCCGGTCGAGGGTCTCGCGGCGGAAGCGGTCGCGGAAGCGGCGCACGAGCACCACGAGGACGAGGTACCAGCTGAAGATCCCGAGCCCGGCGGCGAGCCCGAAGGCTGGGGCCAGCCCGGCGTCGACGGCGACGGCGCCGGTCCCGGCGAGGGTGGTGACGGCGCCGGTCCAGGTCGCGATGAGCGTCGGGTTGAGCGCCGTGATGCTCAGGCCCAGGAGGAAGCTCCGGGCGCCGGCGGCGCCGCGCTCGGCCGGCGCCTCGCCGGTGGGCTTGCGCAGGAGGAAGGAGAGCCCTAGCCCGAGCAGGATGGCGGCCGCCACGCCGCGGGAGACCGGCTCGATCCAGGCGTGCTCGGCCAGGAGCGCCGAGAAGCCGAAGAAGGCGAGGGTGGCGTAGACCGACTCGGCGATGGCGCAGCCCAGGCCGACGCCGAGCGCCGAGCGGTAGCGCGCGTCGAGCGAGCGCGCGAAGACGATCACCGCGATGGGCCCGGCGATGGGCATCGACCCGACGAAACCGAAGCCGAAGCCGATGAGCGCGGCGAGCAGCATGGGCCCTCCTAGCATGCCCGTCGCCGCCGGGCCACGGGCGTCGTCTGCCGGTCCCCAGAAGCGACGAGGGCGGGAGGTTGCCCTCCCGCCCTCGCGGTGTCACGACCTCGTCCGCAGGGTTACTGGGCGGGCGTGGTCAGGTCGGGGGTCACGGTGACGTCGATGCAGGCGCCGCCGGCGACGGGCGTCGACGTGTAGGTGCTGCTGTCGATGGTCACCTCGACCAGGTGCAGCCCGGTGATGCCGACCTGCGCCGGCCCGGCGCTGACGTCGGACGCCGCGTCGACGACCAGGGTCCCGGCGGTCTGGAAGAACTGCCGCGAGGGGCTGTTCTCGATGTCGAGGAAGGCCCGGACGCACTGCACGCAGGTCGCGTAGTTGGCGTTGTCCCCGCTCGCGAGGTCGAAGGAGCCCGTGTCGGTGGTGTAGAACTCGAGCTGGAGCAGGTCGGTGAGATCGGCGGCCCCAGCGCCCTCGGCGGACAGGTCGACGCGGAAGAGGCCGGTGCCGGCCACGACCAGGTTCGCGCCCCCGACCGTCACCTGCATGCAGGTCGGCGTGTCCTCGCAGACCGAGCCGTCGAGGTGGCAGGTGCCGCCCGCGGCGCAGTCGTCACCGCAGACGCCGCCGCAGCCGTCGGCGCCGCAGACGCGATCGGTGCAGTTGGGGATGCACGCGGGGGCCGTGGCGGCGAGCGCCGTGGTGCCGGTCATCGTGTAGCAGGCGCCGCCCTCGACCGGGGTCGAGGCGTAGGTCGTCGAGTCGATGGTGACCTCGGTGAAGGACACGTCGGTCAGGGCGACGTTGAAGTCGGCGTCGCCGGGCGTCGTGGCCGCGTCCACGGTGATCGAGCCGGCGGTCTGGAAGTAGGTCGCCGCCGCGCCGTTGGTGTCGTCGTAGTCGGCGTAGAGGACGACGCACTGGCTGCACGTCGCGTAGTCGGTGTTGTCGCCGGTGCCGAGGTCGAAGGTGCCCGTGGCGGTGTCGTAGAACTCGAGCGAGAGGATGTCGGCCGTCGCGTCGCCGACGCCGAAGTCGCCCACCACCTGGTAGACCGCGTAGGTCTGGTACTGGGTCAGGTCGCCGCTGACGGTGACCAGGCCGCACTGCGGGCCCACCGGCGCGGTCGCGAGCGTCGCGTCGGCCACGTCGAAGCAGGCGCCGCCGACGACGGGCGTCGAGGCGTAGGTGGTGCCGTCGATGTCGACCTGCTCGAGGCCGAGGCCGGTGAGGGTCAGCGTCATCTCGGCGCCGCCCGGCGGGGTCGCGGCGTCCACGGTCATGGTGCCGGCGTTCTGGTAGTAGATGGCCGTCGGGCCGTTGGTCTCGTCGTAGTCCTCGAGCACGATGACGCACTGGGTGCAGGTGGCGTAGTCGGCGTTGTCGCCGGTGCCGAGGTCGAAGGTGCCGGTGGCGGTGTCGTAGAACTCGAAGCCGACGAGCTCGGGGATCGACGGGTCACCGAGGCCGAGGTCCACCTGGATCTCGTAGTAGGACTGATCCGCCGTCGGCTGGGTCAGCGTCCCGGTGAGGGTGAGCGCGCTGCACTCGATCGGGGTCGTGTCCGTGGCGAGGGTCGCCGAGCCGGTCATCTCGTAGCAGGCGCCGTCGGTCACGGGGGTCGAGGTGTAGGTCGTGTCGTCGATAGTGACCTCCTCGAGGACGAGGTCGGTCAGGGTCACGCCGAAGTCCGCGTCGCCGGGGGTCTGGCCGTCGGCGGTGACGAGGGTGCCGCCGCGCTGGAAGTAGGTCGCCGCCGGGCCGTTGGTCTCGTCGTAGTCCGCGTAGACGACCACGCACTGCGAGCAGGTCGCGTAGTTCGCGTTGTCGCCGGTGCCGAGGTCGAAGGACCCGACGTCGCTGGTGTAGAACTCGACGGTCATCACGTCGGGGATGGACGGGTCGCCCGCGAACTCGCCGTCGACGAGGTAGATCGAGCCGCCGTTGTACTGCACGAGGGTGCCGCTGACGGTCAGCGCGCTGCACTCGGTCGGGTTGACCGTCGTGTCGGTGCTGAGCGTCACCGCGCCGGCGCTGTCGAGGCAGGCGCCGTCGGTCACCGGGGTCGAGGTGTAGGTCGAGCCGTCGATCTCGACCTCGACGAAGCTCGCGCCGGTCAGGGTCACGCTGAAGTCGGCCGAGCCCGGCCCGGCGGCGAAGGTCATGGTGCCGGCGGACTGGAAGTAGACGGCGCCGGTCGAGCCGGCGACCTCGTCGTAGTCCGAGTAGATGAGCGCGCACTGGTCGCAGGTCGCGTAGTTGGCGTTGTTGCCGGTCGCCAGATCGAAGGTGCCCACGTCGGTCGTGTAGAACTCGAGCGAGAGCACGTCGGGCAGGTTGGGGTCGCCCACGCCGAAGTCGCCGATCATCTCGTAGGCCGGGTAGCCGTCGAGGGCCTCGAGGGTGCCCGCGAGGGTGACCGTGCCGCAGGTCGGGCCCACGACGGTGTCGGTCGTCGTCGTGTCGGCGACGTTGGTGTCAGGCACCGTCGTGTCCGCGACCGTCGTGTCGGCGACGTTCGTGTCGGGCAGCGTCGTGTCGGCGATCGTCGTGTCGGCGACGTTCGTGTCCGGGACCTCGGTGTCCTGCGCGATCAGGGTGTCCTGGGGCAGCAGGGTGTCCTGCGCGATCGCCGTGTCCTGGGCGATCAGCGTGTCCTGGGCGACCAACGTGTCCTGGCCGACCATCGTGTCGGGCATCGAGATGGTGTCCGAGGGCACCAGGACGTCCGCGCCGAGCGTGTCCGTGGAGCTCGTCCCACCGTCATCGCCACACGCGGCGAGGGCCAGACCGGCCACGGCCACGAACACGAGCTGCTTCCCCAACCTCAAAGATACGCGCATCGCTGCCTCCAAGTCGCTGCTCTGCAACCGGGGCAAGCTAGCAAGGCGCGGCCTAGGGCAGAAGCACTTTTCCGTAACTAGGCGCGACGCCTCGTGCGGCGGCGCAGGAGGAGGAGGGCCGCCAGCACCACGAGCGCCAGCCCGGGAGCCCCGCCGGGGCCGCCGGTGCAGCCCGAGCAGCCCGTGTCGGTGCCCGCGTCGAAGCGCTGCGGCGTCCCGCCGGTGCCCAGCTCCAGCAGGCCCCCGTCGTACCCGATCACGTCGGTCTCCTCGACCACGTCGGGGGTGTCCTCGTCCACCGGGCCGACGTCCTCGCCGCCCTCGACCACGTCGGCCTCGGCGTTGGACGGCGGCAGCTCCGCGCAGTCCCCGGCGACGGCGAGGCAGACCAGGGCGCCCTCCTCGGCGGTCGCGCAGGTGTCGCCCTCGTGGGCGCAGGCGCCGCTCGCGTCGCAGGTCTCGAGGCAGCGGAGGCCCGCCGTGGTGGCGATGCAGAGCGCGCCTTCGGCGCAGTCGGCGTCCCCCTGGCAGGGCAGGCAGCGGGTCGCGGTGCAGACGCCGCCCTCGCAGGCGGTGTCCTCGGGGCAGGTCAGGACGTCGTGGACGCAGGCGCCGCCGGCGTCGCAGTGGTCCACGGTGCAGGCGTCGCCGTCGTCGCAGTCGGCCGCGACGCCGCCGCACGTGCCGGCGACGCAGGCGTCGTCGGTGGTGCAGGGGTCGGCGTCGTCGCACACCGTCCCGTCCTCGGCGGGCGCGTGGACGCAGGCGCCGGCCTCGCAGCTGTCGACGGTGCAGGGATCGTCGTCGTCGCAGCTCAGCGCCGCGCCGACGCAGGCGCCGCTCGCCGTGCAGAAGTCGCCGGTGGTGCAGGCGTCGCCGTCGTCGCAGGCGGTGTGGGGCGCGACGGGGTGGTAGGCGCACCCTTCGGCCAGCGAGCACGTGTCGACGGTGCAGGGATCGCCGTCGTCGCACTGGAGCCCCTCGCCCGTGCAGACGCCGCCCTGGCAGCTGTCGCCGCTGGTGCACGGGCTCCCGTCGTCGCACGCGGTGCCGTCGATGGCGGGGCTGGCGACGCAGCCGTCGACCGGATCGCAGGCGTCCTCGGTGCACGGGTTGCCGTCGTCGCACACGACCCCCGTGCCGCCGTCGCAGACGCCGGCCACGCAGCGGTCGTCGGCGGTGCAGCGGTCGCCGTCGTCGCACGGGACCTCGCCGGCCGCCGGGCCGTGGAAGCAGCCGGTCGACACGTCGCAGCCGTCGTCGGTGCAGACGTCGTCGTCGTCGCAGTCGCGCGGGGCGCCGCCGCAGGTCGTCCCCGCGCAGGTGTCCCCGACGGTGCAGGCGTCGCCGTCGTCGCACGCGCTGCCGTCGAGGGGCGCGTAGACGCAGCCCGTGGCCTCGTCGCACGAGTCCGCGGTGCAATCGTTGTGGTCGTCGCACACCCGCGGCGTCCCGGCGCAGGTCCCCGCGACGCAGGCGTCGCCGGTGGTGCAGGTCGCGCCGTCGTCGCAGGCCGCGCCGTCCGCCACGGGGGCGAAGACGCAGCCGCTGCCCGCCTCGCAGGCGTCGAGGGTGCAGGCGTTCTGGTCGTCGCAGGTGACGGCCGTCCCGGTGCAGGCCCCGGCCTGGCAGCGGTCGCCCATCGTGCAGGCGTCGCCGTCGTCGCACGGCGTCGCGTCGGGCGACGGGGTCGACACGCAGCCCACGCCGGTCACGCAGGCGTCGTCGGTGCAGGGGTCGCCGTCGTCGCAGGGGACGGTGTTGCCGGTGCAGAGGCCCGCGACGCAGTGGTCGTCGCGGGTGCAGCCGTCGCCGTCGTCACAGGCCGTGTCCGGCCCGAGGGGGGCGTGCGCGCAGCCGCCGGTCGGGTCGCAGGTGTCGGCCGTGCACGGGTCGTCGTCGTCGCAGGAGACGGCCGAGCCGACGCAGTCGCCGGCGTCGTCGCAGGTGTCCCCGCTGGTGCAGGCGTCGCCGTCGTTGCACGGGGCGCCGCCGGGGTTGACGATGAGGACGCAGCCGAGGGTGCCGTTGCAGGACACGTGGTGGCAGGCGTCGGCGACGAGCTCCTCGCACATGCGCGGGGCGCCCTTGCAGGTGCCGTCCGTGCGGCAGACGTCGTTGAGGGTGCAGAGGTTGCCGTCGTCGCACGCGGCGCCGGGGTTGACGGTGTGGGTGCAGGTGCCGCCCGCGGCGCAGCTGTCGACGGTGCAGGGGTTGCCGTCGTCGCAGCTCGGGCCGTCGCCGGCGCAGGTCCCGGCCTGGCAGCGGTCGTTGGTGGTGCAGGGGTTGCCGTCGTCGCAGCTGACCGTCGCGGGCAGCGACGTGTGCACGCAGGCGCCGGTGGTCGCGTCGCAGCTGTCGGCGGTGCAGGGGTTCGCGTCGTTGCAGCGGGTCGGGTCGAGGCACTCGCAGGCGTCGCCGAGGCCGTCGCCGTCGGTGTCGAGCTGGTCGGCGTTGGGGACCGACGGGCAGTTGTCGGCGCTGCCGCAGACGCGGTCGTCGTCGGGGTCGGGGCCGGTGCCGACGACGCAGACGGCGGGGCGCACGACGATGGTGCCGGCGAGGAGGCCGCTGAAGACGAAGGTGCCGTCGGTCTCGGAGAAGGCGGAGACGGGCAGCGGCGTGCCGTTGTGGAGCGCCACGTAGGTCTCGTTCGGGTCGAGGCCGAGGCCGGAGAGGGTGAGCTCGGCGCCCGGGCCGCGGTCGGCGGACACCTGGAGGACGAAGCCGTTGCCGTCGACGGTCAGGCCGAGGGTCACCGCGGCGCTCGCGGAGAGGCGCGAGACGGCGTGGAGCGAGACCGTGCGGGCCTCGACGACGGCGAGGGCGGTGAGGGCGCCGCTCTGGGTGCGGACGAGGGTCGCGACGCCGTCGGTGACCACGCCGCCGGCGGTGACGGTGCTCTGACCCGGGCCGCCGACGAGGGTGTCGGTGGTCGCGCCGCTGGTGACCTCGGCGGCGGCGCCGCCGATGGTGGAGAGCGCGGTCACCGCGCGCACGGCGCTCGCGCCGACGTCGCTCGCGGGGGCGGTCGGCTGGAAGATGGAGAGGAGGGAGGCGCTCTGGGCGGACGTGCCGACGAAGACGCCGTCGATGCTCTCCTCGTTGCCCCAGGAGTCGGCGTACAGGGCCTGGTTCTTCTCGTAGGAGAGGGCGCCGCTGCCGGCGACGTCGAGCTGGAGCTGGCGGCCCGCGTAGGCCCAGCGCTGGCGGACCTGGGTCTGGGTGGACCCGAGGTCGGTGCGGGCGCCGCGGCCGCGCCAGGCGACCTCGAAGTTGCGGGCGCTGCTGCTTGAGCTGACGAAGCGGTCGAAGACGGCGACGTAGCCGAGGTCGACGAGGGCGATGGAGCGGCGGACGAGGCTCGCGTCGGTGTAGGCGCTGGTGCGGGTCGAGACCAGGTCGGCGTAGTGGTTCGGGCGGCCGTCGGCGTCGGCGCTGTCGAGGCGGTCGCCGAAGCTGATGTCGGCGGCGTCGCCGATGAGCGGGGCGGTGTGGCCGACGAGCGGGAGGTTGCGCCGGGAGGCGGGCAGGTACTGGGTGCGGTGCTCGGAGGTGGTGACGGTGGGCCCGCCGCCGGAGGTGGGGAGGAGCAGGGCGCCCTGGGCGTGGAGCACGACGTCGAGCGGGTTCTGCACGACGTGGCCGTCGGGGAGGACGGCGAAGCCGACGTCGCGCGCGGTGATCGTCGAGACCTGGAGCGCGTTGGCGTCGTGGCCGGTCGCGAGCACGCCGATGAAGGCGTCGGAGCCGAGGGTGCGCGTGGCCGAGCCGGTGGGGGCCGCCGGGGCGGTCGTGAGGTCCGCGACGATGAAGCGTGTGACGCTGTGGATGTGCTGGTTGTCGAAGTTCTCGGGGTTCTGCGGGCTCTCGTTCCAGGCCCACTTCAGGGTCGGCGCCAGGTCGGGGTAGGCCGTGGCGAGGACGTCGTAGGGGAAGGTGTTGGGGAGCCCCTCCTCGAAGGGCGGCGCGCGGCCGTCGGGCTGGCGCACGACCAGCGCCGTGGTGACGAGCGGGCGGAGGGCCGGGAACCAGTCCACGCCGAGCACGTTGCGGACCTGGTAGGCGGTCGGGACGAGGTTGGCGAGCGCGTAGTTGAGGTACCAGGGGCTCTCGAAGTACCAGCCGGTGGTGCTCGCGACGGCGTCGAGGGAGCCGTTGAGGTAGCTCATGCCGGCGCTCTTCCAGCTCGGCGCGTCGGCGTGGGTCGGCATCGCCAGGGCCGTGGTGATGAGCGCCGCGCCCGCCTTGATGCCCCAGTTGTCGCGGTGCACGGTGACGACGCCGCCGCCGTTGAGCTGCCAGTCGTCGCGGAGGGCGTTGGCCCAGTTGGAGATGCGGTCGCGGAGGGTGTTGTCCCAGCCGGTCCCGAGGCCGGTGCCGCGCAGGAGGTCGTAGGCCTCGGCGAGGGACTGCAGGCGCGAGCTGTCCTGCAGGATGTTGATGGCGTTCGCCGGCGGCTCCCAGAGCTCGCCGATGGAGTCGATGGCCTGGCGCGAGCCGAGGCCGGCGATGGCGGCGCGGGCGGCGTCGCGGTAGGTCGCGAAGCCGGAGCCGTTGGCCGGCGTCTTGCCGAGCTGGTGGAGGAAGGCCGCGGCCTTGGCGACCTTGGAGCGCGTGTCGTCGTTGGCGCTGCCGTTGGAGATCGAGGCGAGGCGGGCGTCTACGTAGACCTTGAAGCCGTTGTAGTAGCCGCTGGTCGCCGGGTCGTCGACGCGGGCCTTCAGGACCGTGAGCGCCGCCGCGTCGGCCCCGTCGAACCAGAGCCGCGGGGTGGACGCGGCCTGCGGCAGGTCGCCGAGGCCCGGGACCTGGATGCCGGCGAAGGCGGGCGCGCCGAGGGGCAGCGCGAGCAGGACCAGCGAGGAGAACAGACGGGTGATCGTGCGCATCCGGGGCGCCTCCCTTTCCCGAGATACGGTGAGCCGCGGGAGAGGCTCAGGTCAATGATCTCCGTGTCACCGCGGGTCAGAACTGACCGACGATGGAGATCTCGTGAAGGATGCCCTTGCGCAGCATCGCGATGACCCGCATGACGTCGACGAGGGCCCAGGTGCCGAGGCCGGCGGCGGCGAGGCCGAGGACGCCGGTGAGGCCGAGGACGCCGCGCGCCGCGAAGGGATCGGCGTCCGCGAGCCCGCGGGCGACGAAGACCATCGCGAGGCCGAGGACGATGACGATGGCGCTGACGTTGACCGTGCGGCGGGCGATGTTGGCGATGTCGAGGCGGCCGACCGCGGTCGCCGCGCGCGCCAGGGAGCTCTGGAAGGTGAGGATCGCGCCCGCCATGACGACGTAGGACACGATGCTGAAGACCGTGTCGAGGGCCGAGGTCTCCAGCTGCGCGGCGGGGTCGCCGAGGGACGGCAGCGCGACGAGGAGGCTGACCACGATGAGGCCGAGGTAGGCCACGCTCCACCACAGCGACTGGGTGGCCAGGCTGCGGGCGGTGGTCGCCTCCGGGACGCGGCGCCAGCGGTTGATGCCGGCGGCCATGAAGCCGAAGACGATGAGCCAGCCGATGACCGAGTAGATCTGGAAGAAGGACGCGAAGTCCGCGGCGCCCTCGGGCCCGTCGACGGTGATCATCGAGACGCCGACGACGACGCCGAGGATGACGCCGCCGATGACGAGGCAGAAGGCGACGAGGCCGTGGAAGCAGGTGCGGAGCCCGAGCTGCGCGTCGTCCCAGCCCGGCTCGGCCCCCCAGCCGCTCTCCGCCTCAAACGACCCGTCCCCGCTCATGGCCACCTCCTCGGGCGCGCACTATCCGGCCAAATGCACGGCGTTGTCCACGACGATGAGAGAAAGTGTGAAAACCTGGGGTCAGACCCCGCATCATCACACTTCCCACCGCGGCGGCGGGAGAAAGTGTGATGAGGTGGGGTCTGACCCCTCGGCATCACATTTTTAGAGCGAGGGGCGCCCGGCCCTCACCGCAAGGTGAGCGCGGTCACCTCGAAGATGACGGCGGCGACGTCGTCGTCGGCGTCGAGCACGACCAGCGGCGCGCCGCGCACGACCCGCTGCGCGCCGATGTGCACGTCCTCACGCGTCGCCGCGTGGGTGTGCCCCTGGGGGAGGCGCTCGAGGTCGACGCGGCGGCGCTTCTTGTGCACGACGAAGCGCGTGCCGGTCACCGCCGTGAGCTCGGCGACGTCGGCGAGGGCGGCGCCCTTGCCCGGCGCCAGGATGTCCTGCACCGCCCGCGCCTGGATGGCCGCCCGCTTCGCGAGCGCCTTGCGCGCGTCGCCCCAGGCGTTGCCCATCGCGTCGGCGTACACCCGGAAGCGCGTCGTCTCGAGCCGGAACTCGTCGCTCTCCCGCGCCCCGGGCACCGTGTCCTCGGCGGGGGTGAACAGCCGCGTCCCCTCGGGCACCGCCGGGTTGGCGCCGCCGAGCTGGCGGAGGTCCCCGACCGCGAGCACCAGCACCTCGCTGGTGACGATGCGGCCGAGGTCGACGCGCTCGCCGAGGCGCACCGTGGCCTCGAGGATGACCTTCCCCTCGCGCGCCTTGTGGTCCCGGCGCACCCCGGGGCGGTAGATCCAGTGCCGGCTCCCGTCCGCGTCGGGCGCCGAGAGGTCGATGATGGACCCGCTCGTCGTCAGCGCCATCGCGCCCTGCGTCGCCGCCGGCCGCAGCGTGGAGACGAGCTCGAGCCGCCGCGCGAGGGCCTCCGCGCCGAACTGGAGCATGCAGACGACGAGCTCGCGGGCCCGGAAGTCCCAGGCCGTGCGCACGGCGGCCGAGGCGCGGAGCGAGTCGGGGGTGGCCGCGAGCTCGCGCGGGAAGCGGTGGGCCAGCGCGCGCCGCTCCTCGTCCACGAGGAGCCCGTAGAAATCGAGCTTCTCGTGGGCCAGCAGGCGGTCGTCGGGCGCCAGCGCCTGATAGCGCGCCTCGACCTCCTCCATGTCGGCCAGGCGCGCCGGGAACGGGGTCGCGTGGGGGGCGGTGTTCATGGCAGGGACCTCGCACCCGACACGATCGCCTCGACGACGCTCGGGTCCGCCAGGGTGGAGATGTCGCCGAGCTTGTCGGGCTCGCCCTCGGCGACCTTGCGGAGGATGCGCCGCATCACCTTGCCCGAGCGCGTCTTGGGGAGCCCCGGCACGAACTGGAAGAGGTCCACCCGCGCGTGGGCGCCGATCTGGTCGCGCACCGCCCGGTGGAGCTTGGCCTCGAGCGCGTCGTTCGGCGCGAAGCCCGGCTGGAGCACGATGTAGGCGTAGACGCCCTGCCCCTTGATGGGGTGCGGGAAGCCGACGATGCCGGCCTCGGCCACCTCGTCCACCGCCACCAGCGCCGACTCGAACTCGGCCGTGCCCATGCGGTGCCCGCTGACGTTCAGCACGTCGTCCACGCGGCCCGTGATCCAGTGGTAGCCGTCGGTGTCGCGCCGGCAGCCGTCGCCGGTGAAGTAGTAGCCCTTGTAGTGGTTGAAGTAGGTCGCCACGAAGCGCGGGTGGTCGCCCCACACCGTGCGCGCCTGCCCGGGCCACGGGAAGGCCATGCACAGCCGCCCCTCGCCGGGGCCGCGCAGGATGCGGTCGGAGTCGTCCATCAGCAGCGGCACGATGCCCGGCAGGGGCAGCGTGGCCGAGCCGGGCTTGGTCGCGGTCAGCGGCGCCAGGGGCGAGATGGTGACGCCGCCGGTCTCGGTCTGCCAGTAGGTGTCGACGATGTTGCAGCGCCCGTCGCCGACGATCTCGTAGTACCAGCGCCAGGCGTCGGGGTTGATGGGCTCGCCCACCGTCCCGAGGACGCGCAGCGTGCGGCGGTCGTACTTGTCGACATGCTCGTCACCCTGGGCGGCGAGCGCGCGGATGGCCGTCGGCGCCGTGTAGAAGATGGTGATGCCGTGGCGCTCGACCATGTCCCAGTAGCGGCCGGCGTCGGGGTAGGTGGGGATCGACTCGAACATCAGCGTCGTCGCCCGGTTCGCGAGCGGCCCGTAGACGATGTAGCTGTGCCCGGTGATCCAGCCGATGTCGGCGACGCAGGCGTAGACGTCGTGCTCGCGCAGGTCGAAGACGATCTCGTGGGTGTAGGAGGTGAAGGTCAGGTAGCCGCCGCAGGTGTGGACGACGCCCTTGGGTTTGCCGGTCGAGCCCGAGGTGTAGAGGATGAAGAGCGGATCCTCGGCCATCGTGGGCACCGCGGGGCACAGGTCCTCGGCCCCGTCGACCGCCTCGTGCCACCACACGTCGCGCCCCTCGACCCACGGGACCTCCTCGCCGGTCCGGCGATAGACGAGCACGTGCTTGATGTGCTGCTCGCCCTCGAGGGCCTTGTCGACGACCTCCTTGAGCGGGATGGACTTGCCGCCGCGGCGCCCCTTGTCCTGGGTGATGACGATCTCGGCCCCGCAGTCGCGCACGCGGTCGCGCACCGCCTCGGCGGAGAAGCCGCCGAAGACGACCGAGTGGATGGCGCCGAGCCGCGCGCAGGCCAGCATCGCGATGGCCGCCTCGGGGACCATGCCCATGTAGATGATCACCCGCTCGCCCTTCTTGAGGCCGAGCTCGCGGAGCGCGTTGGCGGTGCGGCACACCTGCTTGTGGAGCTCGCGGTAGCTGAGCTTGCGCACCTCCCCCGGCTCGTCGCCCTCCCAGATGATGGCGGTCTTGCTCGGGCGCGTCTCCACGTGGCGGTCGAGGCACGACTCGGTGACGTTCAGGACCCCGTCGCCGAACCAGGAGAAGGGCCCCTCGTCGATGGTGTGGTAGCTGCCGTCGAGGCCGTGGGTCGGCTCCTTCATCCAGCGCAGGCGCCGGCGCGCCACGTCGAGCCAGAAGCCTTCGGGGTCGTTCTGGGCGCGCGCGTAGGCTTCGCGGTACTGCGCCATGTCCTGGATGGGGCTGTCCGAACGCGTGCTCACGCGCGGAGGCACGGGATAGATCTCGCTCATCGAAGCGCTCCTGCGGTGCGACGACCGCGTCGCGAGACGCCGGGGTGACGGGCCGGCGGACGACGCGAACGGACCCCGAGCGTACCAAACGGACCCCCGGGGTCAAACCCGCCGCCGGCGCGGCGGCCTGCCCCTCAGCTGCGCTCGGCGCCGGCGACCGCGCGTCGGAAGGCCTCCGCCGCGGCCGCGTCGAGGGGGCGCCAGCGCCGCCGCTCGAGCTTGCGCTCCAGCTCGCCGGGGTCGAGGACCAGGCTCGTCACGTGGCGCCCGCCCGCGGTGAAGACGTGCGCCCGCTGCTTCGGCCCGAGCACGACGATGGTGTGCTTGTACGTGTCGTCGAAGAGGCGCCCGTCGACCGCCGCGCGGGCGTCCTGGAGCGCCAGGCTCGTCGGGCGCTCGCCGCTCTGGTGGCGCACCTCGGCGTGCTGGGTGCGGTGGCCGCGCACCTTGAGGACCCGCAGGACGTCGGTGCGGAGGCGGCTGAGGATCTGCTCGACCAGCCGGTCGCGGTCGACCTCCTCGCCGCGCCGCGCCGCGAGCGCCAGCTGCCGACCGAGGGCGTCGATGCGCTGCCGCGCGGTGCGCAGGACCTTGCGGAAGGCCTCGGCGGGCGAGCGCTCGTCGGCCTCGGCCGCGGCCGTGATGATGTCGTCCGAGGGCAGGCCGAGCAGGTTCAGCCGGAGCCGATGGTCGCGCGTCCCCTGGGTCGTCTCGACGAGCTGGAGGGTCACCGCGACCCGCTCGCCGCGGCCCCGCAGGTCGAGGTCGCGCGGCACGAGCCCCACCACGACCTGTCCGAGCACCGCGTACGCGAGGCTCCGCCGGCCGAAGCCGGGCAGGAGATCCCCCGAGAGCTCCTCGGCGGTCTGCACGATCGCGATGACCTCGGGGGGATCGGCGTAGAGCCGGTCGACCCGGGGCTCGCGCCGCTCGAGGCAGAGGTTCGGGAAGCTCCGCCACTCCGGGCGCCCGTTGGCCGCGTAGCCGGCGAAGACCGCGTTGGCGTCGGGCGGCTGCGAATAGGGCGACTCCGGCTGGTCGGTGTGGAAGCAGTAGACGTGCCCCTCGCGAAAGGCGACCGCGCCGCGGAGCGCCTCGTCGAGCCGCTCCCGGAGGTGGCCGAGCAGCGTCTGCGCGGCCGGTCGGACCTGCTCGGGCGCGCCCCCCATCGGGATCGTCAGCGCGACGTCGAGGGTCTCGACCGGGAACCGCCCGCTCCTCGGGCCGCCCTGCTCGGCGGCCAGCTCGCGGGCGAGCACGCGCAGCTCGGTGAGGGCCCGCGCGGCCCGCTCCTCGAGGGACGGACCGCCGCCGTCGTCGGGCTTGGAGCGCCGCCGCCGCTTCCTCCGCTTCGCGGGCGCGGTCTCCTCCGCGCCCGGCGCTCTGTCGTCGGCCGTGCCGCTCATGGCGACGCACCTTAAACCCGCCTCCGCGGGATGAGAAGCGTACGTGGAATGCGCGCGCGGACGCGCTATGCTGCGGTCGCTGGCGGCGCCGTGCGGAAGACCTCCCGGCGCCCCCCCGAGGTGAGATGAGCGAGCTCCCGACCTGTTTTCATCGCGGCGACGCCGTGCGGCCCGGTTGGTACGTCTGCAACCACCCTCAGCTCCGGGTCGACGCCGGCGTCGACGCCCGCACCTGCACCGAGTGCGCCGCCGCCGGCATCTTCTGCAACCGCGAGCCGAAGGACATGAGCTCGCACATCATGCGCAACAAGAAGCCGCACCTGCTCTCGCGGGTGTGGAACCTGACCAAGTCGATGCGCGTCTTCGTCAGCGACGGCATGACCACCGTCTCCGAGGCGCAGTACCGGCGGCGCCTCGAGATCTGCGACGCCTGCGACCAGCGCTGGAACGACGACTGCAAGATCTGCGGCTGCCGCCTGTCCCTCAAGGCGCGCGGTCGCGCCTTCAGCTGCCCGCTCGGCTACTGGCTCGCCGTGGCGAGCGTCGACGAGCCCAGCGAGCCGGAGGCCGGCGTCTGACGCGGGGCCGGGGCCGCGCGCCCGCTCAGCGCAGGAGCGTCGGGATGTCGTTGTCGCCGCGTCGCACGGCGACGCCCAGCGAGGCCGCGGCGGGCGCCTCGTCCGAGAAGTCCGTGCCGCTCACGTAGTAGAAGGCGACGTCGTTTCGCGACGCGCGGCGCATGAGGTAGGGGGTCGTGCTCGGGGTCTCCCCGTCGTTCCGCGTGACGGTGAGCCCGTACAGCCCCACCTGCTGGTTGGCGAGGGTGCCGGTCGTGGCGACGCTGTCCGTCTCGCCGGTCGCCCGCGAGCGGCCCGTGAGGGTCGTCCCGTCCACCTCGAAGACGCCGTACTCGCCGATCGGGCGGTCGGCGGCCGCGCGCTTGCCCTGGAACATCTCGGCCCAGGTGTAGCCGCCGAGGCCGACGTCGTCGTCCGGGCGGCGGACCAGGATGATCGTCCCGTAGCGCGGATCCGGGTCGTAGTCGTCGCGGGTCATGACGATCAGGGCGCCGCCGTCGGAGGCGCCGCCGCGCCAGCGGATGAGGGAGCTCTCGGAGCCGACCAGGTTGCTGAGGCTGAGCGTTATGAGCAGCGGCGCGACCGCGTCGCTGGGCGTGGTGAAGCAGCCGTTGTCGCCGAGGGGCGACGTCGGGAACCGCCAGTGGGTCGAGGCGGAGCCTCCGGCGGTCGTCACCATCGTCCCTTCGCCGCTCTGGCAGCCGGCCTGGAACGGGATGGACCCGACCCAGGTGCGCAGGATGTTGCCGGGGACGAGGGAGGTGGTCACGAAGTCGTAGGTCCCGCTGATGCTGCTGGGCGCGCCGGTGCCGCGGGTGGCGACCAGCACGGAGCGGTCGGCGAAGCCCGTGGCGGCGAGGATCTCCCCGTCCGAGGTGAACGCGCCCCGGAGCACCCGGTCGGCGCCGAGCTCGATCCGCACGTCGCGGCCGTCCGTCATGCAGACCTTGCCGGCGACCATTCCCTGGAGTGCCGCGGTCTGCTGGCTGACCCCCGTGGTGGTCAGCGTCAGGTCGCCGCCGTCGATCGTGAAGTCGCCGCGGAAGGTGACGCTGCTGGAGTCGGGCACGTCGACGGTCGACAGCACGAAGAACCAGTTGCCGCCGAGGAGCTCGTTCGTGAGCGGAGCGGCGAGGGGCGGGGGAGCGTCGAAGCACACGCCGTCGACGCTGCACGTGTCCGGCCCCTGGAGGTGCCCATCGACGCAGGTCCCGGGCGTCTGGCCGGTGCCATTGTCGCAGGTCGTGCCCGGCTCGACGGGCTCGACCTGGCAGGTGACCAGGACGCAGCGGGCGACCTCGCACGGGCCCAGCGGCAGCGCGTCGCATTCGCTGTCGGCGACGCACGGGATCTCCATGATGTCTGGCGCCGTCGTGTCGTCGGGCACGACGGTGTCCCCGGGGCTCGAGTCCGGCGGCGGCGCGGACGTGTCCTCGACCGGCGTGACGGTGTCCGGTCCCACGCCGTCGACCTCGAGGGTGTCCGCGGAGGTCGTGTCCGCGTCCGGCGTCGCGAGCGTGCGGTGGCTCTCGATACAGCCGGCGAGCAGCAGCGTGAGAGAGCTGAGAGCGATGGCGGTGGTGCGCGGTCGTGGAGTGGGCATGGCGCAACGAACCTACGCGGCAGGTCCCCACCGAATCAATCGCGCCGTTGCGGCGAGGCGGATCGCGGGCGGCAGGACTCCACCCACGAGGAGGGGGGCGCGCCCTTCACGTCCCCGCGCCTCGGCGAGGGCCTCGGCCAGGTGCCCCCCGGGTCGCAGGACATGCGGGCGATCCCGTGCTCTCGGGCGAAGTGACCGAAGAGAAAACGGAACTTCATTGATTCCGGCGGCGGCAGGGGATAGGTTCCGGCCCGTCCCCAAGCCCCGTTGGAGTCGTCTCTATGTTGCGACGCAACACGCTGCTCTCGCTCCTCCCCTTTGCGCTCCTGCTGACCGCGCCCGCCTGCGACGACGCGTCGACGCCCGTGGACGACGGTGCCGCCGAGGCGGTCCTGCCGGGCAAGGCGGACAACTACCTGTCGCCGACCTCGCGCGAGTACAAGGTCTGGGGTGACGGGCAGATCACGCTCGATCGCGAGGCCTTCGTCGACGCCGAGCGCTCCCAGCAGGAGGCCGAGGTCCGCAACATCGTCGGCTACCGGGTCAAGGCGTACACCTACTACGTCAACGCGTACCTCACCGATAAGGGCCACGGCGCCAGCAACGCCGACTACGGCGGCTTCGGCGGCTTCGTGCGCGGCACGACCAGCGACTTCATCGTCGAGCCCGTGGACGACGAGGGGCTCAACTGGATCTTCCTCTGGGAGGTCGAGATGGGCGGCCCGCGCGACCTCCTCAGCGAGGTGCCGAAGGTCAAGGGCGACGACGGCACCGAGTACGTCATCGTCAAGATGCCGAAGCTCACCGCGTCGCAGCTCCAGTACGGCAGCTTCCCGAAGGACTTCGACCCGGCGACCTACACCGGCGAGATGGAGGAGCTCCAGGTCATCATCGAGCCGACCGACGAGAGCTTCGACGGCTACCCCGAGTACGACCAGCTCTTCGATGACGGGCTGCTCGACGTCGTCATCGTCGTCGGCGGCGACTACAACGACGCGCGCTACGACATCCAGCAGACCGAGGACATCTTCGGCTGGCTGAAGTCGGCCGGCTACACCCACGAGGCGACCCAGTACACCGACCTCAAGCTCGACTCGGCGCCCTTCAAGAAGAGCATGAAGGTCAACGGCCACGAGGTCGCGGTCGAGATCACGCTGGTCTGGGGCGACATCGTGCCGATCGCCGACATCGGCCTGCTGCGCCAGCGCATCATCGAGGCCTACGAGAACGCCGACATCGTCATCTACAACGGCCACGCCGGCGAGGACCCCGACTACTCGGGCGTCGTCTACCACTACAACCCGCGCCACGCGATCAGCGCCACCCAGCTCGGGCAGCTCGACCTGCCCGACCGCTACCAGATCTACCTGTTCAACGGCTGCAAGACCTACGCCGCCTACCCCGAGGCGGTCATGGCGAACACGGTCAAGACCACCAAGACCGTCGACATCGTCTCGACCGTGAACTTCTCCTGGCTGTCGCAGCAGACCTTCACGACCTCGGGCTTCATCCGCGAGCTGCTCGCCCTGTCGGGCGGCACCCACGACCCGCGGACCTGGCGTGAGGTGCTCACCAGCGTCAACGCGCGCGCCAACTACAACGTCTACTACGGCGTGCACGGCATCGACGACAACCCGCACATGAACCCCTACGCCGACCCGGCGAGCCTGTGCGCCTCCTGCTCGAGCGACAACGACTGCCCCGGCGCCGGCAACCTCTGCGTGAAGCTCGCCGACGGCGGCAAGCACTGCGCGGCCGAGTGCACCGCCGACGACGGCTGCCCCGACGGCTACGTCTGCGGCGAGATCGCGATCGGCTACCGCATCACCGGGCACCAGTGCCTGCCGAAGAGCTACCGCTGCGAGTAGCGGCGACGCCGCACCGAAGACGCAAAAAGGCGGGGAGCAATCCCCGCCTTTTTGCGTTCTGGCGCTCCGCGCCTCGGCCCGTCCTTCCCGGATCCCCTCGGGGCGCGGTGAAGGCCCAGGAGCAGGGGCCTAGAAGTAGAAGCGGATGTGCGCCGTGAAGTCGACGGCGTCGAAGTCGACGTCGGGGATGATGAGCAGCCCCGGACGGAACTCGAGCACGATGTCGATGGGCACCGGGATGATGCGGAACTCGAGCCCGACGATGCCGGCGACGGCCACGGCGAGGTCCGCGTGCCCGTCGGCGACGCCGAGCGCGCCGCCGACGCCGGCGTTCCAGCCGAGCACGAAGGCGTTGCCCGCGGTGACGATGTCGGGCAGCTCGAGCAGGTAGTCGACGCCGGCGGCGAAGCCCGCGACGCGGTGCCAGCGGTGGTCGATGCCGCCCCCGCCGAAGGAGCCGAGGTTGAACTGCAGCGCGTGGTCGGTGCCCATGTACCACTTGGCCGAGAGGCCGTTGGCCAGGGTCCCGGAGCCGAGGCCGAGGCCGATCTTGCCGGTGGAGCGAATCTTGTCGGGCGCGGCCTGCGCCGTCGGAGCGATCGTCGCCAGCGCGGTCGTGAGGGTCAACGCCAGCGCGACGCGAGACAGAATACGGTGCATGTGAGCTCCTTTGCCCGCCGTCGTTGCGAGCGACTGAGTGCTGGTGCATATCTTGCCGAGATGAGCGCGCCGAGTCATCCCCTCTTTCGAGGCCGCTTGAAACCGTCCGCGAGACTACAGCGCCGACGCCGACCCGGGATCGCCCCGCGCGTCGGCCTCACCCCTGCTCGGCGAGGAACTCGTAGTTGTCCGCGTTGGTCGTCGCCTTGTCGGGCTTGCCCTTCGCCAGCTTCTTCGCGCCGCTCTGGCCGTAGACGTGGTCTTCGGTGCCGTGGAGCCGGTGCGTCAGCTCGTGGACGATGGTGCCCGAGCTCGAGTCGAAGCCCTTGGTCCGGGCGACCCAGAATACGCCGCCGAGGTAGATGTTGTTGTCCTTCTCGCCGACGCGGACGTAGGCGTAGGTGTTCTCCTCGTCGCTGTCGTCGGGCAGATCCCACTGCTTGAAGATGATCTTGTCCTCTTCGAGGCAGTTTCGGACCTTCTCGAGCCCCTTCCTCACGTGCGCGAGGCGCCGGTCGACGTCGGCGTCGTCGGAGCGCGTGGTCGCGCCGGCGTCCATCCACTTGCGGTAGGCGCTGTCGCCCCTCTTCACGTGCACGAGGGCGGCCCGCGTGATGGTCAGCGCGTGGAGCACCGACGAGCGGATCTTCTTGAGCTGCGGGGCCTTCTCGAAGGCGGTCGCGTCGTAGTCGGGCACCGTCGTCTTCTTGCGGCCCTTCGCGCTCGACTTCGACTTCGCCGGCTTCTTCGGCCCGTCGACGGCGCCTTTCCGCGAGACCCCCGTGTCTGCCGCGTCGGCGTCGCCCGAGAGCTGCACCATCGCCTGGTTGCCCCCGGCGGCCATCATCATGCGGAGGTTCGCGTGGCCGTCGTCGTGCGCGGCCTCGGTGTCGTTGCGCTTCGTCCGAGCCTCTCGGCTCGTCGTCGGCCCCATGTAGGAACGTGACATCACCCACCCCAGCAGCCTGACGCTCGCGCTCTCCGCGAGCGTCCGTCCGAGGGGTGACCGGGCACGCCCCCGGGAGCGTTAGGGGCGGATACAATTCGATGTGCCGCGACGTCCGCGCCGGACCGGCACGGGGAGCGACTACAGCGTGAACACGAGGTAGTGCAGCAACGTGAGCATGTCGGAAGTGGCCTGGGCGTCGTTGTGGAAGTTCGTGTAGACGACGCGCCCGGCGCCCGTGCTCGGCACGTAGGACAGGACCAGGGGCACGTTCTGGCCGTTGAACCCGGTCCCGAGGCCGACGAGCGGGCCGAAGGTGCCGACCACGTGGGCGAACGTCCCCGCGCCGGCCGCCTCGGGGGCGATCTGCGGCCCCTGGTCGAAGGTCACCGACATCGTCGTCTTGCCGAGATAGGCCGCCATGTTGCCGTCGGCGACGGTCGCCGTGAGCGTGACGTCGCCCGGGATGAGCTGGGGGCTGTCCGACGAGCCCATGCTGTAGACCGAGTCGTTCTGCTGGAACTCGATGGCGTCCGGGAAGGACCACTCGCCGTAGGTCCAGCCGTAGTCGGACATGTAGAGGGAGCCGCCGGCGAGGACCCAGTCCTTCACGTGCTGCATGACCTCCGGGTGGTCCTGCGGCATCCAGCCGTGGGTGCCGCCGCAGTTGACGAAGACGATGTCGTACCCGGCCAGCGCGCTCGGGTCGGAGAGGAACGCGACGATGTCGCCGTCGCCGGTCCCGTCGTCGGTGTACTCGTCGAAGGCGATGCCGAGCTGGATGAGCAGCACGCCGATGTCGTCGTAGGCGCCGTCGAGGACGGCGATCGGGGTCCCGCCCGCCTGGAAGCACTGCTTGGTGGCGGCGCCGGAGAGGTCGGTCGTCTCCCCGGTGGCGACGGTGACCTGGAAGATGCGCGCGAAGCTGCCCTTGGTGATCGTCACCGTGTGGCTGCCGCAGGGGACGCCGGTCAGCGTCCAGGCGCCGTCGGCGGACGAGCGCGTCTCACGGTGAAAGGCGGCGCCGTCGCAGTCGACGCCCTCGACGACGACGAGGGCGTCGTTGACGAAGACGTTCTCGCTGGGCGCGCACACCTTGCCGGTCAGGGTCCCCGTCCCGCAGGGCTCGCAGGTCGCGCCGCCGCCGGTGTCCCCCACGCTCCCGTCGCCGGGCGTCGCGGTGTCGTCGCTCGCGCCGGAGGTGTCGCCGCTCACGTCGTCGAAGACGTCGCTCGCGTCCGCGTCGCCGCCCTGGCAGACGGCGAAGGCCCAGCAGTCCTGGTCGTCGCAGTCGGTGTAGCCGTCGCCGTCGTCGTCGGCGTCGTTGGTGCACGCCGCCGCCGTGCGCTCCGTCGCGACCCCGCCGTCGCTCGTCTCCGAGCAGGCGAGCAGGGCGAGCCCCGCCGCCACGATCCACCCGAGCCCCGTCACGCTGCGCATCGCCGCTCCGCGCCGCGGCGGCGGATGAGGAGCCGCGCGGCGTCGCTACCATAGCCGAAACGCGCGGTGGGAGGCAGGGTACCGGGCGCCCGTTACCAGCGGCCGGGCGTCTGCCTGCGGGTTTTGAGATAGGTGCTTGCGCCGCCGCGTGCATTTGGGGAAAACGTGGGAGAGACCGCGCGCGTCGTGTTTGGTGCGATGCGACAAGAGGCGCGGGAACACCCCCACCCCATCCCCCTCACAGCTCATCGGCACGGCCGCGGAGGCACGATGCGCCACCATCGCTCCACCCACGTCGCCGCGCTGGCCGCGCTGCTGACGGCGGGCGCGTGCGACGCGCCTACCGCGGGCGGTGACGGACGGGTGGTCATCGCCGTCGCGCCCCTGGAGCTCCCGGGGATCGTCGACGCGACGTACACGCTGGCGGTCAGCTCCCCCGCCGGCCCGGTCTGGAGCAAGACGGTCACCTCGACCCAGTACGGCGACGGCTCGGGGGCGATCAGCTACGTCGGCACCTGCGACGCCGACGCCAACCCCAACGCCATCACCCTCGTCCTCGAGGGCCTCAGCGACGCGAGCGGCCCCCTCGCCGCCGGCGTCGACTTCGCCAACCCCGCGCCGGTCGGCGCCCCCGTCGAGCTCCGCGCCGACTGCGTCGCCGACACCGACGTCGCCGTCAGCTTCGAGCTGACCGTCGCGCGCGCCGCCCGCCAGGGCTTCTTCGACGTCGCCGTCAGCTTCGACGACCTCTTCTGCTCCGCCAAGCTCGACTGCGAGAAGAGCTCGGGCGACCCCCTCGAGCTGCTCTTCAACCCGCACACCGGCGACCGCGACGTCACCGCGGTGCTCGCCTTCGCCTGCACCGGCGGCCTCGGCAGCGCCACCCAGCTCTGCCTCGACCCGATCACCGTCTCGTGCGCCGACGGCTCGACCTTCGAGGTCGACGCCAGCGCGGGCCCCGGCAACCTGAACCCGCCCTTCCCCGGGCCGCCGAACACCACCGACCTGCTCTACCAGTCCGCCGTCTACCGCGGCACGGAGCTCCTCACGAGCGGCGACACCTCCTGGGGCAAGACCTACTGGAACGTCGCGCTCGGGCTAAACGCCGACGCCTTCGTCGGCCTCGCCGGCTGCCAGCTCACCGGGGCGGGGACCGCCAACTCGAGCGGCTGGGCCGACCGCACCACGCCGGCCGGGATGCGCTGGCCGACCGTCACCTGGCAGGTCGACCTCACCGACGCCAGCGGCGCGCTCGTCTGCACCCAGCACGCGCTCGACGCGCCCGGGAGCGGCGTCGCGACGGTCTACACCGACGAGCGGACCTTCGCCGGCTGCTACGACAGCCAGTGCGACAACGGCGTCCTCGACGGCGACGAGACCGGCGTCGACTGCGGCGGCAGCTGCCTCGGCTGCCCGCCCGGGGCGCCCTGCCTGGTCGATCCGGACTGCCTCTCCCAGCTCTGCGTGGCCGAGTCCTGCGTCGTGCCGAGCTGCGACGACGGCGAGAAGAACGGCGACGAGACCGGCGTCGACTGCGGCGGGAGCTGCCCGAACCAGTGCCTCACCGCCGACACGCTCTACGAGGTCATCACCGCCGCGCCGACGCTCCTGCCCGGCGACCACACCTTCGTCGTCCACGGCGTCCCCATCGACGTCGAGTACCTGACCTTCGGCACGACCACCTTCGCGACGAACACCGGCCTCGGCGACGGCACGCCCGACGACCGGATGCTGGTCGCCCGCTTCGACGGCGACATGACGCTCTCGAGCGGCGTCAACCTGACGACCGCGACCCGCAAGAAGGGCATGGTCCTGTGGGTCCGCGGCCACCTGACCCTCGACGGCACGCTGACGATGACCGACCGCGGCGCCCGGGCGAGCGGCCAGGAGGTGTGGCTCGTCCGCAACCCCGACGAGAGCGTGGTGGTCCTGCCCGCCAACGGGGCATCGGGCGCGGCGCGCGCGAACGGCTCCTACTCCAACGTCAACGGCGCCTCGGGCAGCGACGGGACGGCGGCGGCCGCCTCGGGCGGGGGCGGCGCGGGGGCGGCCCACTGCAACACCTGCACCGCGTACTCCGGGGCCGGCGCCC
>SBGO01000278.1 GCA_006226565.1 Deltaproteobacteria bacterium
TCCGCCGCGCCCCCGGACGCGCCGAGCACCCGCGTGGCGCCCCTCGACGCCCCCGCCGACGCCGCGGACGCCGGCAGCGTCGAGCGCGACGGCAAGACCCTCGGTGACCCGCACGGCGCGCACCGGACCTGGGACGCGCCGCGCCCGGTGGTGCAGGCGGATCAGGACCCGAGCATCGGCCCGGCGGCGACCGGCGCCCTCTTCGTGCCGGCGATGACCGACTCGGTCCTCGAGCCCCCCTACATCGTCCGCAACGCCAAGGGCGACACCGTCGCGACGACCCCGATGGGCCGCAAGACCTTCGTCGTCCCCGGGAAATACACGGTCATCATCGGCAGCGGCCCGGAGGAGTCGAAGCTGACCTTCGACACCACCGTGGCCGAGGGGCGCATCACCTGGGTCCCGGTGGAGTGGACCGGCCTCGTCGTCAACGTGGTGGACGCCCGCGGCAACCCCTTCCGCGGCAGCTACGAGCTGGTGCGGATGCCCGAGCGCGACTACGTCGGCATCGGCCTCGGCGCCAACATCGCCCAGGGCGAGCGGCTCAGCACCTGGGTCCTCTACCCGGGGCGCTACATGGTCCTCGTCGCCGGCGAGAGCTATCAGGCGCGCCGCAACTTCGTCACCCTCCGGCTCCCGCCCGGCGAGCTCGTCCAGTACACGCTCGTGCTCGACTCGGACACCGGCGAGCTGCTCGGCGCCGGCGAGATCGCGTCCTTCCGTCCGCAGCAGCGCGCCTCGGGCTGGAAGGGGAGCCTGGTCCTCGGCGGCACCTTCGAGCTCAACCAGTCCGACAAGGTCGTCGGCCGCACCGACGGGACGCTCCTCGGCATGTCGGGCTTCGCGGAGTCCCTCTTCGGCTACCGCGACGAGGTCCACCTCTTCTACGGCCGCCTCAACCTCGAGGTCGGCGGCGACCTGCGCCTCCCCGATCGCCCCTTCGTCAGCAACGTCGACGAGCTGACCCTCGATCTCCTCTACGTCTACCGCGTCGCCCCGTGGTTCGGCCCCTACGCCCGCGCCTCCATCGAGACCCAGGTGCTCCCCGGCATCCAGCCCTTCGACCAGCCGACCGACGTGCGCAAGCTCAGCGCGAGCGGCGACGAGCTCGGCGTCGAGACCGACCGCGGCAGCTTCACCCTCGCCGACCCCTTCGCCCCGGTCGAGCCGCGCTACGGGACCGGCGTCCGCTTCGACGCCAACTTCGGCGGCCTCCTCAACATCGCGACGCGCGTCGGCGTCGGCGGTCGGCACGTCTACACCCGCGGCCTCTTCGTCCTCGCCGACGATCCCGCCACGACCGAGCTCGAGGTGCGCCGCGTGGCCGACGTCCAGCAGTTCGGCGCCGAGGCCGCGCTGGTCGCCGAGCTCACCCTCGGCCGCTGGGTCGTCCTGAAGCTCGACACCTCCGTGCTCTTCCCCTTCGACGACTACGAGCAGACCTTCGTGGACTTCCGCGGCGCCATCACCCTGCGCCTGACGTCCTTTGCCTCGCTCAACTACACCGTCCGCATCAAGGACGACCCGGCGCTCTCGGTCGACACGCAGTTCGACCACGCCGTGCTGCTCCGCCTCGCCTACAAGCTCTTCTAGAGCCGCGCGATCGCTCCCACGGGCCTCGCGCGCCGTGCAACCCACCGGGGTCCTCGCATGAGCACAGAACGCGCCGCCGCCACCTTCGCTCCCCTGCTCGCCGAGGCCGAGGCCGGGGACGTCGCCGCCATGGTGCGCGTCGCGCGACGCTACGGGCGGGGGCTCGGCGTCGCGCAGAGCCGCGAGGCGGCCGTCGCGTGGCTTGAGCGGGCCGCCGACCTCGGCTCGACCGTCGCCATGGACCAGCTCGCGCTCTACGCCCGCGACAACCTCGGGCGGGCCCGCTGGTACGGCCGCGCCTACCGCGCGGGGGCGCCCACCGGCGTGCTGTTGCGCTCGCTCTACGCCGCGCACCTCGCCGAGCTGGGGCTCGAGGACGTGCTCGCCGAGCCCCCCAAGCAGGACTACTTCGGCGTCATGGCGGCGAGCCCCGAGCTCGCCGTGTGCAAGGCGGCGGCGGCCGGACGCCACCTCAAGGCGCTCGAGAAGCTCATCGCCAGCGGCGCGGGGCTCGACGCCCTCAGCGAGGACGGCGACGGGGCGCTCCACAAGGCGGCCCGCCTGGGCCTCGGCAAGGCGGTGAAGGCGCTCGTCCGCGGCGGAGCGGACCTGGAGCTGCGGAGCAACGTGGACCTGACGCCGCTGATGGTCGCCTGCGCCCAACGCGGCAAGAAGGCGGCTGACATCGTCCTCGCGCTCATCGCCGCCGGCGCCGACGTCCACGCCTATCGCCCCGCGGACGAGATGACCCCGCTCAAGCTCGCGCTCGACGGCCCCGAGGAGGTCCTGCGGGCCTTGCTCGACGCGGGCGCGCGGAGCAACTGGCCGCCTCACACCGAAGAGACGGCGCTCGAGCAGGCCCACCGTACGGGCGCGCACGCCGCGCGCCGCGTGCTCGAGGCGCACGGCATCACGGAGTGAGCCGCGAGGCGCGCTCCTCCTCGCGTCAGCGGCGGAAGAAGACCGCCTCGACGCTGGTCGAGCCGCAGACGCTCGACTTCGGGTAGAACCAGACGCCCGGGGTCTCGAAGTCGAGGGCGCCGAACGCGATCTCGCCGCCGCACGGGTAGGCCCGCCGCATCACGCCGACGTGCTGGATGCTGGGCAGCTCGCCGCCGCAGTCGTCCGCCGTGAAGTAGACGTACTTCGAGCCGCTGCCGGAGAGGCTGAGCGCCTTGTAGCAGACGATGACGTCCGCCCGCGGGACGTAGATGACGGCGGCGGACGCCGGGTTTCCGGTGGTGGAGTAGGACCAGAAGTGGAGGCCGGGGCCGCCGCTCTGCCCGGCGTCGTAGATGGCGAAGGTCATCGCCCCGGCGTAGGGGGTCAGGCGCTGGAGGACGCCGACGTAGGACGCATCCGGTAGGGTGCCGCCACACTCCGCGGCCGTGAAGGTGTGCGAGGTGTTGCTGACCGTGCCCGGGTTCCAGGTCGCCGAGCAGCGGATGCCGAGCGTGCTCGGAAGGTAGACCGAGTCGAGGTTGAGCGCGCGCGTCCCGGTCGCGATGGTCCACAGCGACATCCCCGGGGTCGCCCCGGTGAAGCTGCTCGAGTTGATGTGACCGCCGGTCGCGTGTGCGTAGCGGATTGTGCCGAGGGCGTCGGCGACGGGGAGCGCGCCCGCGCAATCGTCGGCCGTGTAGTAGACGGCGACAGACTTGCTCGTCCCGCCGACCGTCGTGTCCTTCTCGCAGACGCGGATGGTGAGCGGATCGCCGTAGGTGTAGGCGCCGGCGAGCGAGGCGGTGCCCGTGTCCGGGTTGGTGATGGTGACGGCGCTTGGCCCCGCGACGCCCGCGGGGACCCGCGCGACCAAGCGGGTGGCGCTCTTCCACGTCACCCCGGGGGAGGCGACGCCGTCGAACGTCACCGACGCGCCGTTGACGTAGTTGGTGCCGACCAGGGTGACCAGATCGCCGCCGGCGACCGTCCCGTGGTCCGGCACCACCGCCGCGAGGGTCGGCGCCGCGGCCAGCGCGTTGCAGGCCGCGCCGTCCCAGGTGTAGTTGGGCAGGCAGACGAAGTGGCAGGCGGTCGTCGTCGGGGTCTCGTCGTAGCTCCCGGTGGTGTCCGGTGTCCACGCGGAGCCGTCCCACACCTGGGGGATGGTGTCGACGGTGTTCCAGAGCGCGTCCGCGGGCAGGCCGACGCAGACGGCGGACCGCATCGGCGCGGCGCCCGGCTCGAAGCGGTGGGCGAGCTCGGTCGCCATGCTGGCGCTGATCTCGGTGTAGGTGACGGCGACCGGGCCCGTCGGGTCGTCGAAGTCGAGGGGCTCGCTCGCGCACGTCCCGAGCGCCACGTCCCAGCGCACCATCGGGTAGCTGCGGCCGGCCTCGATCCAGCCGCCGTCGCCGGTGTCGCTCTCGACGACGCCGTCGAGGTCGTCGTTCGCGTCGTCGGCGGTCCCACGGGTCCGCAGGGTGCACGCGGTGATGCCGGGGCGTACGCCCAGCGCGACGTTCCAGTAGACCTTGTGGGCCGCGTCGGCGCCCGACGCGAGCGCCTCGACCCCGCGATAGACCGCGGCCTGGAAGAGGTAGGTGTCGGCGTCGACGCCGACGTCGGCCTCGGTGATCGCCGGGCAGGTGCTCATGCCGTCGGCCCCAGGGACGCAGAGGTTGCCGGGCTCGGGCGGGCCGGGGTCGAGGGTGACGTCGGCCGCGAAGGTCGCGGCGTCGGAGGTGACGTCGCAGTCGAGGGCGAGGTCGTCGAGGAGCAGCGTCGTGGCGACGTCGGTCTCGGGCCCGGCGGTGCAGGCGAAGCCCATCACGAAGGTGCGGCCGCGGGCGCCGCTGGCGTCGAAGAGGAGCGCCGTGTCGACGCACCCGCCGCCCGCGTCGGGGGTGCAGCAGTCGAACTTGGCCGAGCAGAAGATGTCGTTGAAGGCGACGGCGACGTCGAAGAACCCCTGCTGGGCGGGGCGTGCGAGGGTGACGTCGAAGCGAACGGCGTTGTCGGCCCCGGCCAGGCATGGGGCCGTCAGCGTGAGCGGGCCGCCGGCGGTCGGGTTCTGGAAGGGGAGCGCCGTGGCCGCGACGTTCGCGTTCGACCCGGAGGCGAAGGCGCCAGCGTCGGCGGTGGTGAGCGCCGCGTCGTACAGACCGACGACCCAGACCCGGACCGTGTTGGGGCTCTGGTCGGCGTCGCACGGGCCGACGTAGGCGGCCGAGCCGGCCCCGTCCCCGTAGCGGCTCGAGGTGACGCGGCGCTGCCAGACGGTCTCGGGACCGCTCCCCGCGACCACCTCGAGGTCCCAGACGACCTCCCCCACGCCCACGAGGTCGAGCGCCGCCACGTCGATCGCCACGGTCGGCCCGTTGGGCTCCTCCGGCGGGACACCACAGGCCGTGGCGCCGATGGCCCAGACCGCCCAGAGCGTCTGGACGACCGCTGTCCCGAGTCTCGTCACCATCTCGCTGCTTCCCGCCTCGCGTTCGGCCCAACGCTAGTGCGTCGCACGCTGGATGTGAAGGAGCGATTCCGGCGGCTGCAACCCGGGATCGCGTCGGGGCCCGGCCCGTCGCCGGCTACCTCGGCGACGCGGCCACGCCCCGGAGGAACTCGGAGACCACGCGGGCGAAGGCGACGGGGGCCTCGAGGTGCACGTTGTGGCCGGTGTCGGGCACGACGTGGTGGGTCGCGCGCGGGAGGCGCGTGGCCAGGCGCGCGCCGATGTCGGTGTAGCGCGCGTCGCGCTCGCCGCTGATGATGAGCGTCGGCACGGTGATCTCGCCGAGGCCGAACCACAGGTCGGGCTGGTCCGCGACCGACAGGGCCGCGACCGCCCATGACCACCCGGCCGCGCCGCCGCGCGCGATGTGGGCGCGACGGCGCTCACGGAGGGCTCCGGCCGCGCCCGGGGCGCGCTCTCCCAAGCTCGTCAGCAGCGCCTGCGCCTCCCAGTCGCGTATGAACGCCTCGGGGTCGGCCAGCAGCGCCGCCGCCCGGGCCTGGTCGAGCTCGCGCCGCGCGTCTCGCCCGGGGCCC
>SBGO01000277.1 GCA_006226565.1 Deltaproteobacteria bacterium
GGCCTTGGCGAGGGCCGCCCGCGCGCGCGACGCCGGGTGCTCCGCGAAGCCCAGGAGGAGCGCCGTGGGGTCCTCCACGTCGAGGTCGGCGATGGCGTCGATCGCGTCCTGGGCGACGCCCCAGTGGTCACGGACGCCCTGCCGCGCGAGCGCCTCGGCCACCCCCTGGTCCCCGCGCATCTCGGCGAGGGCCAGGATGGCGCGCCGGCGGGAGAGCGCCGCGCTGCCGTGCGCGAGCGCGGCGAGCCCGTCCTCGCGCCCGTAGATCACGCGCACGGTCCCGGGCGTCCAGCCGCGAGGATCCACCTCGACGAACGCCGGGCGCTCGGTGACGGGGAGCGTGAAGTGCTGCTCCGCGGCGTCGAGCCAGAGACGCCGCGCCGTCGCGGTCCCGTCGTCGGCGACGAGCCGCACGTCGAGGGGCAGGACGTAGACCGGCACCCCGTCGGGGGTCTGCTGGGCCTGCCGGACGGACAGGGTCAGCGCCCCCGCCTCGCGCTCGTAGTCGAGGGTGACCTCGACCTCGGGGAGCCCGGGGCGATCGAGCCACTGGGCGAAGAACCGGCCGAGGTCCCGGCCCGAGACGTCCTCGAAGACCCGCCTCAGCTGGTCGGACTCGACGGGCTGATGGGCGTGGCGTACGGCCCACTCGCGGAGCCCGCGGAAGAACGTCGTGTCGTCGTCGAGCCACCCCCGGAGCGCGTGCAGCACCCACGCCCCCTTGCTGTAGCTGTGGGCGTCGAACATGTCCTCCGGCCGGTCGTAGGCCTCGGTGACGAGGGGCCGAGCGTAGTCGCGCTGCTCCTCGGCCACCGCGACGAGCCCCCCGAGGAGCCGCGCCACGCCCTCGTCGGCGCCGTCCCGGTGCGCGAAGAAGAGGGCCTCGGCGTAGCTGGCGAAGCCCTCGTTGAGCCAGGCGTGCCCCCAGCTCCGGCAGGTCACGAGGTCCCCGAACCACTGGTGCGCGAGCTCGTGGACGACGAGCTCGGCCAGGTCGTCGCTCGGCTCGGCGTCCGCGCCGTGGAGCGCGTCGGCGGTGAGCAGCGTCGCGGACGTGTTCTCCATCCCGCCGTACGGGTAGTCGCTGACCGCGACCTGCGCGTACTTGTCCCACGGGAAGGCGAGCCCCAACACGTCGGCGAAGAAGTCGAGCGCGGCGAAGGTCGACGCGAGGCGCTCCGCGGCCTGCGCGCGCTGCCACGGGAGGACCCAGAAGCTGACCGGGAGCCCCCGCCACTCGTGGTCGAGGACCTCGAACGGGCCCGCCGCCAGGAACGTCAGGTAGGTCGCCTGCGGCGCGTCCTGTCGCCACCGCCAGCGCTCGCCCCCGTCGACCGTCTCGTGCGAGACGAGCTTGCCGTTGCCGAGCACCTTCAGCCCCCGCGGGACGGTGACCGTCGCCTCGGTGAGGCCGAAGTCGTCGAGGCGGTCGATGCACGGCAGCCAGTGGCGCGTGTCCTCCTCCTCGCCCTGGGTCCAGGCCTCGCGGTGGCCGCGTGGGCGGCGCGGGCTCTCGCGCACGAAGACGAGGCCGGCCTTCGGCACGGTCCGATAGGCGATCGCGACGGCGCGGCGCTGTCCCTCGACGAGCGCCGGCTCGAGCGGGATGGCGACCACCTCGCCGTCGTAGTCGTAGCGGAGGGGGACGCCCGTCTCGGCGTCGGTGACGCCCTGGATCTCCATCGCGACGGCGTCGACCTCGAGCACTCGCGCCGGCCTCGGCAGCCCGGCGACCTCGAGCGTCGATGTCCCCGAGACGGCGCGCGCCTCGAAGTCGAGGCGCACGTCGAAGCGCGTCGCGATCAGGTCCACGGCCCGCGGTCGGTGGACCGCGGGCAGGCGCTGGAGGTCGGTGAAGGGCTTCGCGCCGGCGCCCCCCTGCGGGGCGAGCGCGACGGCCAGGGCGAGGGCGACGAGCGCGGCGCGCCCGGCCCTCCGGCTCACCCGAGCACCCCGAGGAGCCCGATGACGGCGCCGAGGTTGCTGAGGGTGAAGTGCGCCTCGCCGAGGGACTCGGGGCCGAAGGTCCCCGGCAGGGCGGCGACGTGGCAGCCGGCCGACCGCGCCGAACGGATGCCGTTCGGCGCGTCCTCGACGGCGAGGGTGCGCTCCGGGGCGATCCCGAGGCGCTCGGCCGCGAGGCGGTACGGCTGCGGGTCGGGCTTGGGCCGATCGACGTCGTTGGCGGTCACGACGATCTCGAAGCGCCAGCTCCAGCCGAAGCGCTCGAGGAGCCCCTCCGCGACGTAGCGCTCGGCCGAGGTCACGAGCGCGAAGCGGTGGGTGCGCATGGGGATGTCCCGGAGGACCTCCTCCACGCCGCGGGTCGGCAGCGAGCGCTGGATGATGCGATCCGGCGCGAGGCGGCGCTTCATCTCGAGCGCCGCCTCGACGCGATCCCCGCGGTCCGCGAGCCCGAGCAGGTGCGTGAACGCGGCGCGGGTCGTGGTCCCGACGTACGCGCGGTAGGCCTCGGCCTCGATCTCGACGCCGAAGGAGGCGAGCACCTCGCGCTCGAGCTCGAGGTGGAGATGCTCCGACTGCACGAGGGTGCCGTCGAGGTCCCAGAGGACCGCCTGGACCATCTGCTTGGCAGGATCGTGTCGCGTCCGCATCCCTCGCTCCTGGTCTGGCGCACGCGCAGCGGCGGCGGCCGTGGGGCGCATCATTCACAGAGCGGGGGTCCCTGTAAACGGTCAGGTGGCGTCGCCCGTCACCGACACCGACGCCGAGCCGCTCCGCGGCGTTCCGACGGCGATCCCGGGCGCATCAAACAAAAACGCCAGCTCCGAGGAGCTGGCGTCTTTGTCTATCCGTGTAAGGTGGGTCGCTCGCGCTATGGGGGGTCGGTCCCAGTGATGTTTGTATCTATCCGCCTTGGTTGTCTCGGGGGCGGTCGCGATACGACCCGGATGCAGGCTCTAAGAGCAAGGCGCGTGCCAACTTCGAATCGGGGCCTTTTCGGGCCTCCAGCCCGCCAAACAGCCCTTTCTTCGGGCGGGCGGGACTCGAGACCCCCCTCCAGTCCCGAGGTCACGAAGCCCCGGTGGGGTCAACTGTCCGCAATTGAGACGCCCCGGGCGCCTCAGCCGACCGTGCCCTGCCGATCGTGGTCCCAGCGACCGAAGACCGCGTAGACCCCGCCGCGCGGCCGAGGTCGGAGCACGAGGAAGCGCCGGGCGCGCCACAGCGTGCTGCCGCGGTCGGACTCGAGCACGGGGGCCCACGAGCCGAGGTTGTAGTAGCGCCCGCCCCCGGTCAGCGGCCGCCGCTCCGGCCGGTGGCTGTGCCCGAAGCAGACGACCGGCACGTCGAGGCGGGTCGCGATCTGCTCGGCCACGAGGCCCCAGCGAGCGCGCTCCTGGAGCGCGAGGCTGCCGCGGCCCATGGCGCGGAAGACGAAGACGAAGGCCGGCAGCAGCACCAGGAGCAGCAGCCCCTGGCTCCACGTCTCGACCATCAGCGCGGCGCCGATGATGAGGCCCAGGGCCGCCAGCATGAAGGCGAAGCGATCCAGCCAGAGCTCGTGGATGACGAGCCGCGGCGTCTCGATGATGGGGGGCGAGGCGAGGCGCTCGGCCATCGCGATGAAGCCCGGGTCGACGCCCTGCGCGCGGGCGTAGGCGAGGTAGGAGGCGTCGTCGCGGGCCTTGCGCTTCGCCGCGCGCCGGCCGCGGGTGAAGATCTCCCACAGCGCCCGCCCGACCGCGACGAAGTACGCGCTGAAGAAGGAGCGCCGCGGCCAGTAGTTGTCGAGCCAGTGCCGCAGGTAGCCGCCGAAGGAGAGGATGAAGCTCTCGTCGTTGTAGGGGTTGAAGGTCCCCAGCCGGCTCAGGGTGTGGCGCCCCATCAGCGAGCCGAAGTTCGTCTCGACCTCCGGCGGGTGCTGGCGGTCGGCGGGGACGATCGGATCGAGGACGTCGCGGTAGCTGCACGTGGCGTCGTACTGCTGGCCGTGCTCGGCGTAGAGCACGCCCGGCCGGTAGACGAACCAGGGCTCGAAGCGGATGGCGGCGGCGACGTCGACCCCGCGCCCCACCGGGGCCGCGCGCGCGACGGTGGTCCGCAGCACCTCCTGGACCTCGGGGTAGCACAGCTCCCGGTCGTGGTTGCCCATGACGAAGACGACGCGGTTGCCCGCCGCCAGGAAGCGCGCCAGCCCGTGCACGAGCTCGGGGTGGTCGGCGAGGATGCGCTGGATCTTGAAGACCGACGCCTCGGACGTCGGCGGGAGGCCCTCGACCGGGACCTTCACCCCGGGCGGGTGCGACTTCACGAGGTCGAACTCGAAGGTGTCGCCGTTGAAGATGAGCTCGGTGGCGTCGTAGGCGGCGGGGCGCCGCGCCTCGAGGGAGCTCAAGAGCCCCACGAGGTCGCGGTCCTGACGGCTCGCCGGCCCCTTGTACTCCCACCAGCCCGGGGGCCGTTCCGGAAGGATCTCGTTGAGGTGCACGTCGCTCAGGAGCACGTGCTCGAAGCGCAGCCCATCAGCCTCTGGTCGCCGCGGAGGCCGCACCGCGCCTCACTTCGCCAGCAGCGGCCCGATCGTCTTGTCGAGCGCCTCGGGGGTGATCGCCTCGCTGAAGGAGGCGACCGGCTTGCCGCTGGCGTCGAAGACCACGCCCTTGGGCAGCTGGCCGTCCCACTCCTGGCCGACGCCCTTGAAGAAGTCGTCCTCGCCCCCCGGGGTGAGGAGGCCCTGCTCGTAGGTGACCTTGGTGCGGTCGAGGACGGCCTGGATCTTCTCGGCCTGGTCGGCGCGATCGTCGGTGCAGAGGCCGACGACGCTGAAGCCGTCGGCCTTGTGCTTGGCGTAGTAGGCGTCGAGGACCGGCATCTCCTCGATGCACGGCATACACCACGTCGCCCACACGGCGACCAGGGTGACCTTCGCGCCCGATCCCTTGATCCGCTCCTGGAGCTTGGCGAGGTCGTACACCTTCATGGCGTCGACCTTGGCCACCGCCGCGTCGACGACCTTGGCGGCGGGCGGCGCCTCGTCCTGCTTGGCCGCCGGCTCGGTCGGCTCGGCGGTCGCCGCCGCGGGACCCTCGCCCGCCGACGCCGGCGCGGACTCCTTGCCACCACACGCGCCGAGCGCCCCGATCAGGGCCACGGCCAGCCAACCACGCAGTCTCGTCATCTGCTCTGCTCCGAGTCGTTCAGGTGCGGCACGCAGGCTAACCGATCCGCGCGGGCGACGCACTGCGGGTTCGCGCCGCCCTTGCCGGTTCTATTAGACGCTGGGGCGGGGACGAGGCAGGCTTGCCCAGCCGTTGCGACGGCGACCCTTCGTCCGTGGAGAGCGAGAGCGCGCTTGCCCCCGAAGATCCCGACCCCTCCCGACCACGCCGCCCTCGAGGTCACCCTCGGGCAGCGGACGCTGCCGTCGGTCCACGGCGAGCAGACGACCGCGACCGCCTACGCGGGGCTCGGGAGCCGCCACCTGCTCGTCGCCGCCGACGGCGCCGCCGGGCCGGTCCCGACGCGGCTCGCCGCGCAGATCGCCACCTCCTCGGCCGTCGCGCGCTTCCGCGCGTCGGTCTTCCCGAACACCGAGGAGCAGCTCGTCGAG
>SBGO01000779.1 GCA_006226565.1 Deltaproteobacteria bacterium
GCGGGGGGCGCCGGAGACCCGCCGGGGGCGGTCGTCACGAGCGCGACGAGGAGCGCGACGAGCATCGTCGCCGCTCATAGCAGCCCGCCGGCGGGACGGAAACCGCGCGGCCGCGCGGGGGCGCCCGAGCGCCGCCGTCCTCGATGAATTCCTTTACACGCCTTGGGCGCGCCGGATAATGGGGGGCGCCGTTGTCGGCGGAATGGACGCCGCCGTTTCGTGCTTAGATTGATGAATCGTCCCGCCGAGCGGCGGACGGGTTCCACTCACAGCGGAAGTTCGACTTGGGGATCTTCGGACGAGCCAGGACGCTCCTGGCCACGGCCTTCACGGCCGCGGTCGTCGTCGGGGCGTGCGCCGCCCCCGACGAGGGCGTCGAGGTCGCCGTCCACGCCGCGCCCCAGACCGATCGCTTCGCCGTCGTCACGCTGACCTACTCGGACGGCGACGGGGTCGGCGACGCCGACGGCGTGCTCCACGACCAGCTCGTCTCCCAGGCCTACTTCGTCGAGCACCGCGGCATCGACCGCGCGGACGTGCTGCGGCTCTTGAGCTCGCCCCTCGACGGGCTCGTCGACCCCGGGATCCCCGTGGACGCCTGCGTGGTCGAGGAGCGCGACGTCGCCGCGGCGGACGTGCCCGACGACACCGCGTCGGTGCGCCTCCTCGACGCCGGCGAGCTGATGCTCGACACCGGCGCGGGCACGTCGATGCTCGACAGCCACTACTTCCCCGAGATGTACAGCGCGGTCGGCGGGCTCGCCTACGACGGGCTCCTCTACGACAGCCACGCCTTCGCCTTCGACCGCCCGCTCACGGTCAGCGCCGACGGCTCCGACGAGGTCGGCGAGCTCTCGGTCACCCTCGAGCCGCCGCCGGTGGTCCACCTCCACAGCGTCGGGGGCGCGCCGCCGCGCCACGCCCACGCCTGGCTCCCCGACGACGGCGGGCTCGAGGTCACCTGGGACGGCGCCGCCGGTCGCCCGAGCGACCAGGGTGCGCCCTACGTGGTGGTGCGCTACGCGCGCCGCGGCTTCGACCACCTGGCGCGCGTGACCTGCGTCGCGGCCGACGATGGCGGCTTCACCATCCCCGAGGCGGCGCTCGCGCTCCTGCCGGACCTCGGCGCCGACCAGACCGACCGGGTGCTGGTCGAGCGCATCCACGCCGTGCCGTTCTCCGGCCCCGGGATGCCCGACGGCCTCGCGGTCGCCATCGCGTCGGACGCGGTCGTCCTGGAGTAGCGCGTGGCTCCCCGCCGCTGGGCGGTTCCGGTCGTGCTCGGGGCGCTCGTCGCCCTCGCCGCGTGCGAGCAGGCGCCGGGCGAGCCGTTCGACTATCCCGACTTCGCCGTCACGCGCCTCGTCCCCACGGGCTGGATGACCGGGACGCGGGTCGAGATCACCGCCGAGGGGCTGCTGCCGACGGCCGTCGCGACCTACACCCTGGACGTCGAGGTCGGGGACGAGACGCTCAGCTTCCCGCTCGCGATCGACGCTGATCAGCTGGTCGCCGAGGTGGGTGCTGACTGGTTCTCCGCGGTCGAGCCGCCACCGAGCGAGCTGCCCGCCGTCGCCGTCGTCCACCGCCGGGTCGGCGAGCGGGAGGACGTCAGCGTCGCCTTCCCCGTCGTCCTCGGCCACTGGCCGTACCCGACCTTCGACGGGTTCGGCGTGCCGTCGCCGATCGAGGTGTACCCGGGCGACCCCGTCCCCATCGTCGCGGACGAGCTGTTCCGGCCCGAGGAGGGGGCGGCGGGCCTCGTGGTCGTCGGGAGCCGGACGTACACGGACGGCGGCGGCGCGAGCGAGCGATACGAAGGCGACGCGCTCCTCGACGTCGGAGGCGCCAGCGGGCGCGCGGCGGAGGCCGTCGTCGTCGTGCCAGAGCTCATCGGGCTCCGCCCCGGGCGGTTCGACGGCGTGGCCGCGGCGGCGAACGAGGACGACGCTCCGGACTTCGCCGCGTGGTCTTTCACCTCCGAGACCGTGCCGATCGTCTTCGACGTGCTCCCGCCGCGCCTCGACGCGGTCGCGCCGACCACGACGTCGCGGGGGCGCTGGCTGGAGGTGCGCGGGCGCGGCTTCCTCCCGCTCGATGCCGCGGCCGAGACCGCCTCGGTGCTCGTCTTCGACGGCGTCTTCACGCCTCGCCGCGGCGACGCCGAGGACCACACCGGGGGCGACGCCTGGGTCGTGCCGGTCGAGGAGGTCGACGGCAACACGGTCGGTCGGGCGCCGCTCCGAACGCAGGTGAGCGACGCGGGTGGGCTGGTCGGGCTCGGCGCCCGCGCGGGCCGCTTCGAGGGCACGGTGACGCTGCGCGTGGCGGCCGGCGCCGACGTCGTCACGAGCGACGCGCTCCCCATCGCCCTCGACGTCACGACCCCGCGCCAGGAGGTCGAGCTGCGGGTCCTGCCGGGCTTCGACGACGCCCTGGCGCTCTTCGGCCTCGAGGCCGAGCGCGACGCCGTGCTCGCGCGCGTCCTCGCCGTCGTCGAGCGCGACTACGCCGGGTTGAGCATCGGCTTCGCCTACGCGGCCCCCGAGGGCTACGCCGAGTGGAGCGTCGTCGAGCTCGCGGGCGAGGATCCGAACGGCGCGGGCCTCCTCGGCCTCGACGCCACCGCCGGCAAGGACGTCGGGAACCTGCGCCTCGACGACGTGATCGGCGGCTTCGACCCCGAGACCCGCGCCCGCGGCTTCGCGGCCTACGGCGGCGTCTTCGCGTCGGAGCTCCTCAACCTCTCGCCGACGATCGGGACCAACGTGCTCGTCTCGTCGCGCTTCGACGACGTCTTCGCCGAGGTCGTCCCGGCCCTCGGCGGGATCCCGGCCGAGCCCGGCGAGTCCGCCGCCGCCGACGCCCGTGGCGCCGCCATCCGCGAGGCCGTCCGGGTCTTCGGCAACCTCGTCGGCTCGACCATCACCCACGAAGTGGGGCATACCCTCGGGCTCGCGGCCCTCGACGGCCGCGTCCACAACGACGGCGACAACCCGGGCTGGATCATGGACCTCGGCATCCACCGCCCCTTCGAGGAGCGGGCCGAACTCGACGGCGCCGGCCCCGGCGTCTTCTCGCCCGTCAACCGCGCCTACCTCGAGCAGATCCTGCCCCCCGCAGCGACGGAGTGACCCGCCCATGACCCTGACCCTCGGCGCCCGCGCGGTGGCCCTCCTGATGCTGCTGCTGCCGGCTTCGCTCCCGATCGCGGCGGCCGCCGCCGAGACCCCGAACGTCGCTGCGCCCGCGGCGCCCGCCATCACCGCCCCGCGCGTCCTCTTCACGCGCCCCGGGCACGAGGTGCCCGTCGTCGTCGAGGTCTGCCGCACCGAGCTCGAGGAGCGGGTCGGCTACATGCTGCGCCTCTACGTCCCGCCGTACTCGGGGATGCTCTTCGTGATGCCCGTGCGGCGGGTGCAGGCCTTCTGGATGCAGAACACGGTCGCGCCCCTCGACATGATCTTCGTCGACGAGGACCGGACCGTGGTCGGCATCGTGCACAACGCCACCCCGCTCACCGAGGATCTGCGCTTCGTCCGCAAGCCCAGCGTCTTCGTCGTCGAGGTGGCCGCGGGCTTCGCCAAGCGGACTGGCATCCAGGTCGGCGACACCGTCCGATTCCGCGGCATCCACGGGCTCTAGCCTGCGCGCGGGGGGCCCGAGGCGCGTCGGTGGCGGACGTGCGACGCCACGTTGCGCCCGCGGCGGGCCTCAATATTTTGACCGCTGCGACCTTCACGCCGATGATCCGCCACGGTTCACCCACGGGAGGGAATCCGGCACATGAGCGCGGCGCACGAGATCACGTTGATGGGGCGCGAGTTCCGTATTCGCTCCGATGACGACCCGGCGCACGTGCAGGCCCTCGCCGACTACGTGAACGCCAAGATCGACGAGCTCTCGGGCGGGCAGGGCCACGTCGCCTCGCAGCAGGTCCTGCTGATGACGACGCTCAACCTCGCCGACGAGCTGTTCAAGATCCGGGCGGAGCACGAGCGCCTGACCGAGCGCATCCGCTCGACCTCGCGGACGCTCCTGAACCGCATCGGGGGATGACGCCGAAGTCCTTGGTGCGCCAGCGCCTCCGGCAGGCCCGACAGGCGCTCACGGGCGCCGCGCGGGCCGCAGCCGAGGCGCGGATGAACGGCGCGCTCCTCGACGTCGCGCGCGACGCCGGCGCACGGGTCGTCGCCGTCTACGCCGCGGCGGGCTCCGAGGCCGATCCGGGGCCCTTCGCGGCCAGCTGGCGTGCGAGCGGCGGCGTCACCGCCTATCCGCGGGTCGTTCCGCCCGACACCCTCACGTTCTGGGCGGTCGCCGGCCCCGAGGCGCTCCAGGCCGGCTATCGTGGGATCCTCGAGCCCGTCCCCGCGGCCCCGGCCGTCGCGGTCGGTGACCTCGACCTCATCGTCGTCCCCGGCCTCGGCTTCACCGCCGACGGGCACCGCCTCGGTCAGGGGGGCGGCTTCTACGATCGGCTGCTGGCCGACCCGGCACGCCGCGCGCTGACCGTGGGCTTCGCTTTCGCCGGGCAGGTCGTGAGCGCCCTCCCGCTCGATCCCCACGACATCGCGCTCGACCTGATCGTGACCGAGGACGGGGTCGCCCGCGGCGGGGTTTGGCAGGGGTAAACCGTGGACATCGCTGGGAGCGGGGTGATAGAAGCCCTCGCACCGTCTGGAGGAGGTCCCATGGTTTTCGCCCCGGTGGATGAGCAACTCGCCCTCATCCTGCGTGGTGCGGTCGACGTTCTCATCGAGGACGAGCTGCGCGCAAAGCTCAAGGCGAGCCGCGAGTCCGGCAAGCCCCTGCGCGTCAAGGCGGGCTTCGACCCGACCGCGCCGGACCTGCACATCGGGCACACGGTGCTCCTGACCAAGCTCCGCCACTTCCAGGAGCTCGGCCACCAGGTCATCTTCCTCATCGGTGACTTCACCGCGATGATCGGCGATCCGACCGGGCGCAGCGCGACCCGCAAGGCGCTGACCCGCGACGAGGTGGTCGCCAACGCCGAGACCTACAAGGCGCAGGTCTTCAAGATCCTCGACCCCGACAAGACCGAGGTCCGCTTCAACTCGGAGTGGCTCGATCAGCTCGGCTCCGTCGGCATCATCGAGCTCACGGCCAAGTACACGGTCGCGCGCATGATGGAGCGCGAGGACTTCAAGACGCGCTACGCCGCCGGCCAGGCCATCAGCGTCCACGAGTTCCTCTACCCGCTGATGCAGGGCTACGACTCGGTCGCGCTCGAGGCCGACGTCGAGCTCGGCGGCACCGACCAGCTGTTCAACCTGCTGATGGGGCGCCACCTCCAGGGGCAGTACGGCAAGCGCGCGCAGTCGGTGCTGACCATGCCGCTCCTCGAGGGCACCGACGGCCGCCTGGTCGACGGCGTCATCACCGGCAAGAAGATGTCGAAGTCGCTCGGCAACTACGTCGGCATCACCGAGCCCCCGCTCGAGATGTTCGGCAAGCTCATGTCGATCACCGACGATCTGATGTGGCGCTACGCCGACCTGCTGTCGACGCGCCCGACCGCCGAGCTGAAGGCCGCGCGCGCCGCCGTCGACGGCCAGGCGATGAACCCGCGGGACTTCAAGATCTCGCTGGCCAAGGAGATCATCGGCCGCTACCACGGCGAGGCCGCCGCCGACGAGGCCGCGACCGAGTGGATGCGCATCTTCAGCAAGCGCGAGGTGCCGACCGAGATGGCCGAGTTCTCCTTCGCCGGAAACGGCGAGGGCGTGCCCGTCCTCGTCGTCCTGAAGGACGCGGACCTCGTCGCCTCGGGCGGAGAAGCGCGCCGGATGTTGAAGCAGGGCGCCGTCTCGGTGGATGGTGAGCGGGTGGACTCGCCCGAGCACCTCGTCACCCCGGGCGGGCCGTACGTCATCAAGGTCGGCAAGAAGCGCTTCGCGCAAGTGACCATTCTCTGACATCAGGCCCCGACGCGCTCGGGCGGAGATCCCCATGGCGATCCAAGACGGGCTGATGCCCGGTGACTCCCTCGTCGATCTCGAGCTCGAGACGATGATCAGCCAGCAGCTCGTCGGCCGCGGAATCACCGACCAGCGGGTCCTCGCCGCGTTCCGCAAGGTGCCGCGCAAGGCCTTCGTGCCGGACTACCTGCACCAGAAGACCTACCTCGACGTCGAGCTGCCGATCGGCCTCGGGCAGACGATCTCGCCGCCGTACATCGCCGCGCGGATGCTGCAGGAGCTGCAGCTGCCGCCGGGCGGGGGGCGGGTGCTCGAGGTCGGGACCGGCTCGGGCTTCCAGACCGCGCTGCTCTCGACCATGGTCGACAAGGTCGTCACCATCGAGATCGCCCCCGAGCTGTCGGCGCGGGCGCGCAAGCTCCTCGTCGACGACCTGGGCCTCGGCAACGTCGAGTTCCACGTCGGCGACGGCTTCCACGGCTGGAGCGAGGCGGCGCCCTTCGACGGGATCGTCGTCAACGCCGCCGCCGAGGAGGAGCCGCCGTGGCCGCTCGTCGGGCAGCTCCGCGAGGGCGCGCGCCTGGTCATCCCGATCGGCGAGCGCGGGGCCGAGCTCCACGTCGTGCGGCGCAACGACTTCGACGAGGAGGTCGTCGTCCACACGCTCGGCGCCTTCGCCGGGCGCTTCGCGATGCTCAAGGGCGAGGCCGAGGACTACTGAGCCCCAGCGGGCCGGCGCGGGCGGCGGGCGCAACCCACCTCGAGCTTGACTGAGGCGGCGTGGCGCCTACGATCGACGCCGGCTCTGCGCCCCCCAGCGGCGCGAGCAGAGACACCAGGAGGCTGGCGCGGCCGGCCAGGAGTGACGGTTCACGATGATCACGCTGACTGAGGCCGCTGCGGCCAAGATCAAGGCGATGGCGGACGAGCACAAGGTCGAGCAGCAGGCCGTGCGGGTCATGGTCGTCGGTGGCGGCTGCTCCGGGCTGACCTACGACATGGACTTCGAGAACGAGGAGCGCGAGGGCGACGTCGTCGTCGAGAACGACGGCGTGAAGGTCTACGTCGACCCGATGAGCCTCGCCTACCTCGACGGCACCAAGATCGACTACGTCGAGACCTTCAGCTTCTCCGGCTTCCACTTCGACAACCCCAACGCCCAGAAGAGCTGCGGCTGCGGCAGCTCGTTCACGGTGTAGGGAAAGGCTTCTGGGCGCTTGATCGACGATCCCACCCGCCTGCCCGAGCTCGCCCCCTACGGCGCCGGGCAGCGCGTGGTGCGCCTCCCCGAGCTGGACAACGTCCCGCTCACCGACGCCGTCGTCAGCGTCATCGACCACCCGCACTTCCAGCGCCTGCGGCGGGTGCGTCAGCTCGGGCCGACCTGGCTCGTCTACCCCGGCGCGGTGCATACCCGCTTCGAGCACGCGATCGGGGTGTACGGCACCGCCACGCGCTACCTGCGGAGCCTCCTGCAGATCGAGCGTGTGCGCCACGGGCTCGACGCGGTCGACGTGCGGACGGTGCTCGCCGCGGCGCTGCTCCACGATGTGGGCCACTACCCGTTCGCCCACACGCTGGAGGCGATTCACCATGGCGGCGACGACGCGCCCCGCCACGAGGATCTGGCCGAGGAGGTCGTCTTCGGCCGGGCGCCGGGGCTCGCGACCGGCCACGCCCCCATCGCGCGCATCCTCGAGCGCGAGCTCGAGGTCGATCCGCACCGCGTCTGCGGGCTCATCCGGAAGAAGCGGAGCCAGCTCTCGACGACCGACCGCTTCCTGCAGTCGGTCTTCTCGAGCGCCATCGACGCCGACAAGATGGACTACCTGTGGCGCGACTCGGTCCACCTCGGGGTCCCCTACGGCCGCAACTACGACCGCGACCGGCTCCTCAACGCCCTGACCCTGGACGAGGCCGGCGAGAGCATCGCCGTCACCGACAAGGGCGTCGTCTCGGCCGAGATCTTCCTCTTCTGCCGCTACACCATGTTCTCCGAGGTGTACTGGCACCACACCGTGCGCAGCGTCTCCGCGATGCTCGAGGCGGCGCTCGGCGACCTCATCGCCAGGGAGAAGCCCGATCCCGCCGACCTGACCTCGCGCCTGATGGGGGTCGGCGACGACGAGCTGCTCCGCACCTTCGCCGCCGAGGCCGCCCCCAAGAGCGCGGGCGAGCGCCTTCTCCACGGCCTGACGGGGGACCGCCGGCGCCTCTACAAGCGGCTCGCGACGTGGTCCAAGGGCGACGTGGACGAGCGCGCCCGTGCCCAGTGGCAGGCCCTCTACGCCCTCGACCGCCGCGGCGTGAAGCGGCTCATCGCGCGGCTCTCCAAGCGCCTCGGCGGCAACCACCCGCTGCCCCCCGGCGCGCTGCTCCTCGACGTGCCGCCCCGGGACAAGGACCGCATCCCCGACATCGGCGTCCACCACCCGCGCGCCCACGAGGGCGCCGGCGCCTGGACCCACCTCGCGGGCAGCTCGAGCATCGTCCACGGCATCGCCCACGACTTCGTCGCCGTGGTGAAGAAGATCCGGCTCTTCGTCCACCCCGAGCACGCCCACCTCGTCACGCAGCCCACCCGCGTCGCCCTCGCCGTCGACGAGGCGCTGGCCGAGCTCGCGTGAGCCTCCGACCCGGAGCCGCCCATTGGTCGCCAAGCCCAAGCTCTTCCGCGATCCGGTGCACGACACCATCGCGCTCTCGCGGACCGATCCCGCCGGCCGCCTGGCGCTGGCCCTGGCGGACACCCGCGAGATGCAGCGCCTGCGGCGCATCCGCCAGCTCGGGCTGAGCTACCTCGTCTACCCCGGGGCCGAGCACTCGCGCTTCGCCCACTCCCTGGGCGTCCTGTGGCTCGCCTGGCAGGTCTCCGAGCGGGTCGCGCAGAAGGTCAGCGTCAGCGACGACGACCACATCCTGGCCGTGGCCGCGGCGCTCCTCCACGACGTCGGCCACGGGCCCTTCTCCCACGCCCTCGAGGCGGTGACCGGCGTCGACCACGAGGACTGGACCCACGCCATCATCCTCGACCCCGAGACCGAGGTGCACCGCGTCCTCACCGCGATGGATCCGTCGCTCCCGACGCGGGTCTCGGCGGTCCTCGCCAAGCGCGGCGACGCGGCGCCCTGGGTCAGCGACCTCGTGTCGAGCCAGCTCGACGCCGACCGCCTCGACTACATCCTCCGCGACGGCCACGCGACCGGCGTCCGCATCGGGAGCTACGACCTCGCCCGCATCCTGGCGCTCCTCGACGTCGTCGACGGCCACCTGGCCGTGCACGCCGGGGCCCAGGAGGCCGTCGAGGGCTACCTCCTCGCCCGCTTCCACATGTACAAGCAGGTCTACCTGCACAAGACCAGCCGGAGCGCCGAGCGGATGCTCGAGGCGGCCCTGACCCGGGCCGCGCACCTCCGGCGGGGCGGCCACGCCTTCGACTACTGGCCCCCCGGCGCCCTCGGCGACCTCATCGTCGCCGAGTCCGGCAAGCGCATCGCCACCGGCGCCTTCGCCCGCATCGACGACACCCACGTCTGGGTGGCGCTGTCGGCTTGGGCGGACGGCCGCGACAAGGTCCTCGCCGACCTGTCCCGCGGCCTCTGCGAGCGGCGCCTGTGGAAGCCGGTGGTGCTGCCGGCGAACGATCCCGGGCGCGCCCACGAGCTCGTGAGCGCGGCGCGCTCGGTCGCGCGGGTCAAGGGCTTCGATCCGGACTACGCGGTGCTCGTGGACGAGTGCGAGGACCCGCTCTACAAGCCCTTCACCGGGGTCGGCGACCGGCGCCGCTCGATCCGCATCGTCGAGCCCGGCGGCGGGACGAGCTTCATCGAGGACCGCAGCGAGGTCGTGAAGATGCTCGGCCAGCTGACGCTCCGCCAGCGCCTCCTGTGCGTGCACCCCGAGCTCAAGCCCGCCGTCGAGCGGCAGCTCGCCAAGCGGTAGGGCCGGGCAGGGGGCGCCCGCGGGGGCGCGCCGCCGCTCACGCCGCCCACCAGACGCCGTCGGGCTGCCGCTCCACCCGCTCGAAGAGGGACGCGAAGCGGTCCCCGCCGAAGGTGTGGATCGGGACGATCCGGCCCGGCGCGAGGGCGTCGGCGAGCCGCTTCAGATCCGGGGGCGAGGCGTGGCCGGAGGTGTGGCGCAGCACGATGGGGAGGCCGTGGCGGTCGGCGAAGGCCCGGACGCGCTCGTCCTCGTCGAGGTAGCCGTGCCAGTGCGACCAGACGAGGAGCCCCTCGTCGAGGCACGCCGCGTCCTCGAGGTCCTCGATGAGGGACGCGCGGAAGAGGCAGACGAGGGACCGCCGACGCGGCGCGAGCGCCTCGGGGAAGAGGCGGCTCGGGCGGATCCGCGCGACGCGCTCGAAGGCCGCGGCCTCGCGGACGCGCCGGCGCTGGTGCCGGGGCACCAGGACGTGGAGCTTCGGGAAGCCCGGCTTGGGGATGCTGGCCCGCCCCGTCGCCTCGGCGATGGACGCCGCGTAGAGGTCGACGACGAGCCCGCGGCCGGCGCGGACGGCCGCCCGGTAGACCGTCACGAGGCGGTCGATGTTCTGGGCGCTGAAGGCGACGAGCACGAGGCCGTCGGCCTCCTCGAAGGTCGTGACCAGCTCCTCCTCGAGCGCCGCCTCGGAGGCGGCGGCGGGCGCGGGCGCCGGCTCGGGGGGCGCCTCGGCGGGGATGTTGGTCCCCTCCATCAGGAGGACGTCGATGTCCCGGGGCGGCGCGGCGAGGAGCGCGTCGAAGAGCGCGCGCTTGCGGCCGTGGCCGCGGATGTCCCCGGTGTAGAAGAGGCGCTTGCCGTCGGCCTCGACGAGGAGCGAGTAGGCGTCGTAGGCGCTGTGGTCGTTCAGGTAGGGCGTGACCGTGAACGGGCCGAGCCGGAGCGGCCGGCGGTGCTCGAGGTGCGCCGTCGGCGCGAGGTCGATCCCGGGCCCGAAGAAGACGGCGGCCCGCAGGATCCGCGCCGCGTCGCGGCCGATGAAGACCGGCACCGACGGGTGCGCGCGCGGGACGAGGCCCCAGTGATCCTGATGCGGGTGCGAGACGATGATCCCGAGCAGGTCCGGGTCCTCGCCGGTCGTGAGGCCCCGCACGGGGGGGAGCGGCGCCTCGGCGGCGTCGACGCCGAACGGCGCGCCGAGGTCGAGCAGGATCCGGGCGCCGGAGGCCGCCTCGACCTCGACGCAGGAGCCGCCGATCTCGGCGGCGCCGCGGTGGATGCGGACCCTCATGGCGCCCTCCGCGCGCCCTCGGCGCTGGCGCGGCGCTTCACGTGGACGTTCGGGGCGGACATGCGCTGATCTCCTTTCGTCATGGGCCCAGCGTAAGCGCCGAAGGGGCGTGGTCGGCGTACTGAACACGCGTTGGGTGCGGGCGGCCGTGGGCGCTGGTCGAGGCGCCGGTTCCGGGCTAAAACCTGGGCCATGCAGAACGACCGCCCGCGCGCCACGCCAGCGCTGATCGCCCGACGCCTCGGCCTCTCCCTGGCCGCCGCCGCGCTCCTCGCGCTCTTCATCACCTGGGCCGAGACCGGCGTCCTCGTCGGCGGCGACCCGTGGCCCGGGGTGTTCTTCCCGCGCTTCGTCCAGCTCGGGATGATCGCCGTCATCCTGACGGCCCAGCGCATCGGGCTGCTGACCGGCATCGTCACCGGCGTCGTGCTCGCCTTCGTCGCCGTCGTCGCCTTCGAGGGCGGCATGGCGAGCTACTACTGGATCGGCGAGTTCTTCCTCCACGCCCTCAAGATGATCATCGTGCCGCTGGTGGTCTTCGCGATGATCGTCGGCGTGTCGTCCCTCGGCGACGTCCGCAAGCTCGGCCGGCTCGGCGGGCGCACGGTCGTCTACTACCTGCTGACGACCCTCGCCGCCGTCGTCGTCGGGAGCGTGCTCGTCAACCTCTTCCGGCCCGGCGACGGCATCACCCTCGAGGCCGCCGGGCACGCGACGAGCAAGGCCGCCGCCGGCATCTCCGACCTCGTCCTCTCCTTCGTCGGCTGCACCGGCGACCCCGCCAAGGGCGGCACCTGCGACTCGAACATCGTCGACTCGATGGCGAACCTGCGGATGCTCCCCATCATCGTCTTCAGCCTCATCTTCGGCGCCGTCCTCACCACCATCGGCGACAAGGCCAAGCCGGTCCTCGCCTTCTTCGACGGCGTCAACGACGCCATGATGAAGGTCGTCCACCTCATCATGCTGCTCGCCCCCCTCGGCGTCTTCGGGCTGGTCGCCGGCCGCTTCGGCGAGGCGCTCGCCGCCCAGGGCACCGACGCCTTCCTCGGCGAGCTCCAGGCCCTCGCCGGCTATGGCGGGACCGTGCTCGGCGGCCTCGCCATCCACGGCATCATCGTGCTGCCGGTCATCCTCTACCTGACCACCCGGCGGAACGTCCTGCGCTACGTGCGCGGCAACGGCGGCGTGCTCCTGACCGCGTTCTCGACCGCGTCGTCGGCGGCCACCATCCCGCTCACCCTCGAGGCGGCCGAGGAGAACAACGGGGTCGACCGGCGCGCGGCGCAGTTCGTCATCCCCCTCGGCGCCACCGTCAACATGAACGGCACGGCCCTCTACGAGGCCATCGCGGCGCTCTTCATCGCCCAGGCCTACGGCATCGATCTCAGCTTCGCGGCCCAGCTCCTCGTCGTCCTGACGGCGACCCTGGCGGCCATCGGCGCCGCCGGCATCCCCGAGGCCGGCCTCGTCACGCTGGTGACGGTGCTCGAGGCGGTGGGGCTCCCGACCGAGGGCGTGGGGCTCATCCTGGCCATCGACTGGCTGCTCGACCGCTTCCGGACGAGCGTGAACGTGTGGGGCGACGCCGTGGGCGCCGCGGTCATCGAGCGCTACGGGCTCGAGCGCCCGGCGGACGGCGGGAGGTAGACATGGCCTTCGACGAGACGCAGATCGGCGATCAGCGCGGCCGCGTGGCGGTCGTCACCGGCGCCAACAGCGGCATCGGCTTCGAGACGGCGCGGGCCCTCGCCGAGCACGGTGCGACGGTCGTCATGGCCTGTCGCAGCGTGGAGAAGGGCGAGGCGGCCCTCGCCCGGGTCAAGGAGCGCGCGCCCGACGCGGACGTGACGCTGATGGCCCTCGACCTCGCCAGCCTCGCCTCGGTGGCGGCCTTCGCCGAGGCGGTGGCGGCGCGCTTCGAGCGGATCGACCTGCTCGTCAACAACGCCGGCGTGATGATGCCCAAGCGCCGGAGCGAGACCGCCGACGGCTTCGAGCTCCAGCTCGGGACCAACCACCTCGGGCACTTCGCGCTGACCGGCGCGCTCCTGCCGCGGGTGACGAAGACGCCCGGCGCCCGGGTCGTGACGGTGGCGAGCCTCGCGCACCGGATGGGGCGCATCGACTTCGACGACCTCCAGCGCGAGCGCCGCTACAAGCGGATGGCCGCCTACGGCCAGAGCAAGCTCGCCAACCTCCTCTTCTCGCAGGAGCTCGGCCGCCGCCTCGCGGCCGCCGGCGCCGACACCGTCTCGGCCGCGGCGCACCCCGGCTACACCGCGACGAACCTGCAGAACACCGTCACGACCTTCAAGCTCGCCAACCCCATCGCCGGCCAGTCGCCGGCCCGCGGCGCGCTCCCGACCCTGTACGCCGCGGTGGCGCCGGACGTGGCCAGCGGCGACTACTACGGGCCGTGCGGGCCCTTCGAGCTCCGCGGTCGGCCCGGTCGCGCGCGGATCGCGCCCCAGGCCCGCGACGAGGCCGTGGCGCAGCGGCTCTGGAGCGTGAGCGAGGAGCTGACGGGCGTCCGCTTCCTGTCACCGCCGTAGCGCGGCCGCCGAAGACGCCAAGCGGGCCCCGCGTGCTGGCCGCGGGGCCCGCCTCGCGGGCCCATCTCCACCCCATCGCTCCCGTCCCCGCCGAGGGAGCGCGCTCGAGGATGGGCGCTACAGGCCCGACCACCCGAGAAGCCGCTGCGAGCAAGATGAGCGGTCTCGAGTGGCCGGGCGAGCTCGGGTCACCCGTGGGCGAGCGGCGCGATCGGCGGCGCGGCGCTCGGGCGCGAAGAGGTCACCGTCATCGGCTGTGGGGTCGCCGCCTCGTGCGAGACGTGGACGAGCTTCCAGAGCGCCCAGACGACGAGCGCGACCAGCGGGCCGAACCACAGGGCGTAGGTGAGGAAGGACAGAAGGTACTCGAGCGCGGACAAGGCGATTCTCCTTGGTAGGGCGGCACTCGTCCGCACCTAACGCAAGGGCCGTGCCGAACCCCTCGCAGCTGCGAAGTGTCGAATGTTCACAGCGGGTTGGCCTGTGAAAACCGGGGGCGGCGCGTGCGGTGTGTTGTCGCAACCCTGCGACGCGTGTCGCATCGATGTTGCAGGGATGAATCACCGGGACCTAGGGTCGAGACATGGACGCCGCCCTCGATCCCCGCTACGTCGACCTCATCTTCGATCACATCCCCCACGGCATCTTCACCGTGGACGCCGGGCGTCGCATCACCGCCTTCAACCCGACCGCCGAGCAGATCACCGGCTTCCGCCAGGAGGAGGTGATCGGCCAGGAGTGCTGGCGCGTGTTCCGCTCGAGCCACTGCGAGCGGCGCTGCTTCTTGCAGCGCAGCATGGACGTCGGGGAGGCGCACCGCGACCGGGAGGTCGAGATCGTCCGCCGCGACGGGCAGCGGCTCGCGGTGGCGGTCAGCACGGCCGCCCTGAGCGACGGGAGCCACATCCTCGGCGGCGTCGAGATGTTCCGCGACCTGAGCGAGGTGCGGGCCCTCCGGCAGCGCCTCGCCGGGACCTACCACACCGGCGACATCATCTCGAAGAGCGCCGCCATGCGCCCGGTGCGCGAGCTCGTGCCGCTGCTCGCCCGGAGCGACAGCTCCGTCCTCATCCAGGGGGAGACCGGGACCGGCAAGGAGCTCGTCGCCCGCGCCATCCACTCCCTCGGGCCGCGCGCCAAGCACGCCTTCGTCGCGGTGAACTGCGGCGCCATCCCCGAGACCCTCGTCGAGTCCGAGCTCTTCGGCCACGTCCGCGGCGCCTTCACCGGCGCCCACAGCGACCGCGTCGGGCGCTTCGCGATGGCCCAGGGCGGCACGCTCCTGCTCGACGAGATCGGCGACGTCGCGCCGAGCGTGCAGGTGAAGCTCCTGCGCGTGCTCCAGGAGCGGCAGTTCACGCCGGTCGGCAGCAGCCGCTCGGTGACCGCCGACGTCCGCGTCATCGCCGCGACCAACCGCGACCTGGCGGCGGAGGCGGCGCGCGGCCGCTTCCGGCGGGACCTCCTCTACCGGCTCGACGTGGTGACGCTCACGCTGCCGCCGCTGCGCGACCGGCCCGAGGACATCCCGCTCCTCGTCGACCACTTCGTCTCGCGCTTCAACGCGCTCCAGCGGCGCGGCATCCTCGGCGTCTCGGGCAGCGCCATGGCCCGCCTCATGGCCTACCGCTTCCCCGGCAACGTGCGCGAGCTCGAGAACATCATCGAGCACGCCTTCGTCGTGTGCGAGGGCGACGTCATCCGGGCCTCCGACCTCCCGCCGTCGGTGCACGGCGGGGCGACGGCCGTCCTGCCGTCGCCCCTCGAGGTGCCGCGGCCCCCGGCCGACGCGGCGGCGCTCGGACCCCTCGAGAGCGCCGAGGCGGCGGCGATCCGGCAGGCGCTGAACGCCCACGGCGGGAGCCGCGCGGACGCGGCCCAGGCCCTCGGCATCTCGCGCAGCACCCTGTGGCGGAAGATGCGCCGCTTCGGGATCAGCGACCCGGCCTGGGGCGACGGCTGAGGCGGAGCCGGGTCGCCCGTCGGCCAGCCCGGCTCCGAGGGGGGGCTCAGCGGAGCCAGATGGAGAGGCCGTTGCCCCAGTGGCCGTCGATGGCGTCGTCGTGCCACTGGTTGCCGTTGGAGTTGCCGGTGCAGCTGCAGAGGGCGTCGAAGTAGTCCGAGCCGTTGTCGTTCTGGCGCATGTGGATGGCGCAGGTGCCCGACGGGTAGCCCCAGTACGACAGCCACATGCCGTCGAAGTCGGTCGTCCCGCCGACCACCGAGAGGATGTCGCCGCTCGAGCAGTTCGCCGCTGGTGGTGCTGCCGACCTTGGGCGCCGTCGAGCGGAGGTAGGTCTCGCACGAGGTCGCGTAGGTCTCGTCGGCCCAGCGCCCGGGGTCGGCGGTCGTGAAGGCGCCGGTGACGACGGTCGCGGTGCAGGTCACGCCGTCGCCGGTGAAGCCCGCGTCGCAGGCGCAGGTGCGGCCGCCCGCGGATACACCAGCGGCGGCCGCACCCGCGAGAGCTATCCTCGTGCGGTGTGTTGCAGTGCACAAGGGGGCGCCCGGGCGCGCGCTAACGCTCGGGGGGCGGGGACGGCCAGCGAGCGACGGTCCCGCGCGGCGCCTCGAGGGTGAGGCCGTCGCCGTCTACGCGCAGGACCTGCTCGCCGGTCGCGACGCTCAGTGCCGGGATCGGGGCGTACGTCCGGCAGGTCAGGCGGCCCGGCTCGGCGTCGCTGGTCGCGAGGCTGAGGGGCGTGAGGGCCGAGACGGCCAGGAACCACCGGTATCGCTCGCGGCCCGAGAGCGCGACGCTCGCGGGCGCGAGGGCGACCTCGGCGCCGTGACGGACGAGCGCGGGCTGGTCGTGGGCGGCGACGGACAGCGTGTCGCCCAGAAAGCGCGCCTCGCCTCCCCGCGGCGATCCGAGCGCGAGGCCGTCGTGCGCGACGACGTGGTGGCGCGCGGGCGATAGCATGCTGGGCGCGAAGGGGCCGAGGGCGTTGAACCCGCTCGCGCCGTCGCCGGAGGTCAGGAGCAGGAGGGAGCGTGCGGCCGCGTCGACGCGGCGGACGACGATCTTCGCGTCGCCCCCGAGACCGGCGGAGAGCACGAGGCCCGCGCTGTCGACGCTGCCACCGAGGGACGTGGGCGGTCCGTTCGCCGGCCGCGCGCCGGCGGCGACGAGGAGCCCCACGCCGGTCGCCCCGGCTCCGAGGGCGAGCAGCACCGCCGCGACGTGGAGCCGGCTCACGGCGCGGCCTCCGGCCACTGACGGAGGACGCCGTCCCCATCGCGCGTGGTGATGCGTCCCCCGGTGTCGTCGGCCCCGAGCTCGAGGCGGCCCTTCGCCGTCTTCGCGATGAAAGAGGCGCTCTCGTCGGCGGCGCTCAGCCGGAGCTCGGCTTCACCCGATGCCACCGTCAGCGCGGCTTCGCGCGCGCCCGTCTCGAGCCGGACGCGCCGCGTGCCCTGGCGGGTCTCCACGCGGGCGCCGGCCTGGTTTGCCGTCAGCTCGATGCGCGCCACGCCGCTCGCCTCGGCGCCCGGTGCGCTGGCGCACGAGACGGTCGCCGCGGTGTCCGTCGCGGAGACGGCGACCGCGGTCCCGCCGGACGTCACGTCGAGGGTCGCGCCGTGCGCGCCGGCGGTCAGCTCGACCCGGGCGGTCCCTTCGCGGACCGACATGTGGGTGGCGTCGGCGTCCACGACGAGGGCGGACGTCACGTCGCCGGCGGCGTCGCGGAAGGTGATCGACGCGACGTCGCCCTCCGCCGCGACGCGGAGCCACGGGGTCGACGTCCCGAAGGTGAAGACGAGCTCGGCGCCGGTCGGCGTGGCGCCGTACCAGCCCATCGGCTCGCCGGCCCGGGAGACGAGCTCATAGCGCTCGTGCGCCGACGGGCCACGCGGCTGCTGGACGCGGAGCCCTGCGACGAGGGCCGCGACGTTGAGGCCGAGGGAGAGGCCCAACGCGACGACGAGCCAGCGGGGTGGGCGGCCGACGGCCGAGGTTGGAGTTTTCATCATCCACGCTCCAGCGCGAGGGGAGGTGGAGCACGATAGCGTGAGCGTCGTTCACGGTCGACGCGGCTCAAACCCGGCCGCCGCGGCTCACTCCAGGCTGTCGGCGACGAGGCAGAGGGTCTGGTAGTAGTCGTCGACGCTGAGGCCGAGCAGGGTCGCCCCGAAGAGCTCGGCCTCCTCGTGGGTGGCGATGTCGCCGTAGTTGACCACCACGAGCTGGTAGGCGACCAGCAGCGGCAGCAGCAGCGGGCGCCGCTCGAAGCGCGGGTGGACGCGGATGACGTAGCCCTCGCGCGGGTCGTCGCCGAGCGGCTCGGCGGCCGAGAAGGTGCCGGGCTCGAGCCCGGCCGCGTCGAAGACGATGCGGGTGGGGAAGCGGCAGCAGCGACGGTCCTCGAGGAGGCGCTCCAGCGCGGCCTGGTCGAAGCTCGGTCCGTAGAGCGCGCGCGCGTCGAGCGCGGTGCGGCGCACGTGGTCGCTCAGGGAGCGCTGGGCTTCGGCGACGGTCGGCGGGGGGCTCGTGGACATCGTGTCGCTCCGGTCGGGGCGGAAGGTGGGAGCGCGCGGGACGCTTGCGGGCGCGACCCGCGCGCTCCGACGGCGCTACTGGTAGCGCTTCTTGAACTCCTCGGCGGCCTTGGCGCGCCGCTCCTTCTCCGCGGGGTCCATCTTGCCGAGGAACCAGCGGTGGTTGGGGCTCTCGAGGGTCTGGTGCAGGAGCTCACGGAGCTCCTCGGCGGCCTTCGCCTTGGCCGGATCGGCCGACGTCTTGTTCGCCTCGACCAGCTCCTCGAGCATCGGCACGTACTCGCTGTAGAAGTGCTTGGCGACCTCGTAGGTCCCGTGCCAGTGCGTGTAGTCGGGCCCCATCATCGCGGCGCCGTGGCGCGCGCGCCGCCCCTCGTGGTGCCAGATCTCGAACCACACGAAGTCGAGGGGGTTGCCGAAGGCGACCGGCTTCAGGAGCGGCTTGGCCGCCGCGTAGAGCGCCCCGCCGGGCTTGCCGAACTTCTCGTTGTAGAGCTCGACCAGGCCGTCGTACTGCACGTACCAGTTCTCGACCCAGTTCTTGGCGTGGCACGCGGTGCAGACGTCCTTCATGTGGTCGCGCCGCGCCTCCCAGCCGACGTTCTGGCCGGGCAGGTTCATCTTCTTGTCCGCGACCTCGGGGCGCACCGACACCGCCGGCCGGTTGTTCCAGCTGATGCGCATCCCGACGTCGTGGGTCACGTTCTGCGTCCGCGTCTGCGACATGTGGCAGGTGGCGCAGGTCGGGGCCGCCGAGTAGTCCTCGCCGACGATCCACTTGGCGCTCTCCAGGTTCATCTTGTCCTGGTTGGCGAAGAAGGCGATGCCGTGCTTCGACTCCTCGTAGATCTCCTTCTGCGGGTGGTCCGGCCCCATGTGGCACTTGCCGCAGGTGTCGGGGTGGCGCGCCTGGGCGGCCGAGAAGCTGTGGCGCGTGTGGCAGGCGTTGCACGAGCCCTCGGAGCCGTCGGGGTTGATGCGCCCGATGCCGCTGTTGGGCCAGGTCGCCGGGTCGAGGCGGCCGTCGGCGAGCACCTTGATCTGCGCGCCGTGGCACTGCCAGCAGCCGTTGACGGCCGCGGCGGACGCGCCCTCGGGGAAGCCGGGGGTGACGAAGGCGCTGTTGCCCTCGACGACCTCGGCCAGCACGTTGTCGAGCGAGCCCAGGATGCGGCCGGCCTTGGAGTGGTGCGAGCCGATGAACTCCTCGACCTCGCGCCCGTGGCAGCGCCCGCAGTCCTTCGGGCTCACCACGACCGAGATGTACTTCTCGTAGTGGAGCTTGGCGTCGGGCTCGCCCGGCCGCGCGGCGTGGCACTCGTAGCAGCCGACGTTGCCGCGGTAGTGCTTGGACGAGCCCCACTGCTGGTAGAGCCCGATGTTGTCCTTCTTGTGGCAGTCCACGCAGGCGCGGCTCTCCGCGGACAGCTCGGGGAGGCCGAACGCCTGGCCCGCGGCGGGCTGCGGCGCGCCGACGAGGCACAGGGCGCCGGCGAGGACCACCGCGGCGGCGGCGGCGCTGGCGGTGCGAGTCCACATGAAACGGTCAGACACGGGTTGTCTCCTTGGCCCGGTGGGGGACGGGGGTGGCTGTGGCCGGCGCGAGCTCCCCCCGCGTCGGCGTGGCGTGGTCGTCCGCGGCCGTGAGCTTGCCGGTGAGGACCGGCACGGTGATGCGGACGAAGATCGTGTAGACGAGGAAGCCCGTGGCCCAGATGCCGACCGAGACCAGCACCTCGTTGAGCGTCGGGGCGTACTCCACCACCTCGCCGAGCGGGGTCGGGATCTGGCCGGGGACGATGAGCCCCATGCCCTTCTCGATCCAGATGCCCGCGATGAGCATCCCGCACGCGACGTTGAGGAGGCGGCGGCGGCGGCCGGCCGGGAGGTAGAGGATGACGAGCGCGCCGGCGTTGAGCGCGAGGCTCGTCCAGATCCACGGGACCAGGGCGCCCTTGCCGTGGAGGCCGAACCACAGGTAGCGGGTCGAGGCGAGGTGCGTCGAGCCCGTGTAGAACTCGGTGAAGAGCTCGCTGACCATCAGGAAGAGGTTGATGGTCAGGGCGACCGTGACGATGCGCCGGAGGGTGTGGAGCGCCTTGTCGGGGACGCGGTAGTGGGCGCGGTTCCGGATGGCCTGGAGCGTCAGGATGATGATGGCGGGGCCGGCGGCGAAGGCCGAGGCGATGAAGCGCGGCGCGATGATGGCCGAGTTCCAGAAGGGGCGCGAGCCGAGGCCGACGAGTAGGAAGGCCGTCACCGTGTGGATGCTGATGGCCCAGAAGATCGCGACGAAGACGAAGGGGATGTAGAAGCGGCGCGTCGGCTGCCGGTTCCGATAGCGGCTGTAGATGAGGTAGCCGCAGATGTGCAGGTTGAGGAGCAGGTAGCCGCTGAGGACGAGCACGTCCCAGGCCAGCATCGAGTCCGGGAAGTTCAGGTGCGTCAGCATGTGCAGGATGCGGTCGGGGCGGCCGAGGTCGACCGTCACGAAGGCGAGGCACATGACGATGGCGGCGACCGCGAGGAGCTCGCCGAAGATGACGAGGTCGTGGAGCTCGCGGTTCTTGTAGACGTAGACCGGGATGACGAGCATCACGGCGGCGGCGGCGACGCCGACCAGGAAGGTGAAGTTCGAGATGTAGAAGCCCCAGGCGACCTGGTCGCTCATCCCGGTGGTCCCGAGGCCGCCCACGAGCTGCTTGGCCCAGGCGTTGACGCCGACGAGCGCGAGCACCGTGAGGACCGTCATCCACAGGTGGTAGCGCCAGCCGCCCTCGAAGCTCAGGCGCACGCAGCGCCACAGAAAGCGCAGGTACGCCTTCATGCCGTCATCTCCTCGGCGTCCTCGCGGAGCACGCGGGCCAGGATCTCGTGCAGATCGGAGTTGTCGTCGACCCAGTCGGCGCCCGCGTCGGCGTGCTGCGGGTAGCGCTCGTCGAAGTAGTAGAAGAAGCGCGGCATCGTGTTCGCCTCCTCCTTGAGGACGAAGACGCGCTTGGTCCGGAGGATCCGCGACACCTCGCTGTCGGGGTCGAGGATGTTGCCGAACTTGCGCGAGCCGGTCGGGCAGGCCTCGAGGCAGGCGGGGAGCTTGCCCTCGCGGGTCCGGTGGAGGCAGAAGGTGCACTTCTCCATCACGCCTTGGGGGCGGGGCCGGTTCGACAGGTAGGCCATGTCGGGGTTGAGCTGCTCGCGCGGCAGCTCGGGCGCCGTCCAGTTGAAGCGCCGCGCCCAGTACGGGCACGCCGCCTCGCAGTAGCGGCAGCCGATGCACCAGTCGTAGTCGACGACCGTGATGCCGTCGGCCTCCTGCCAGGTGGCGCCGACCGGGCACACCTTCACGCAGGGCGGGTTGGTGCACTGGTGGCACTGGACCGGCAGGTAGAAGTGGTCGGTGTCGGGGACCGTGGGGCGGTCGTAGTGGTGATCGCCGCGCTCGACGTCGATGCTGCCGCGCGGCATCTCGAGGACCCGGATGTACTGGATCTCGGGGTCGCGCCCCTGGTTGTTCTCGGCGACGCAGGCGTGGACGCAGCGGCGGCAGCCGATGCAGCGGCTGAGGTTGAGCGCGTAGACGAACTCGACGCCGTCCTTCGGCTTGACGTCGCGGAGGTCCGGGCGGACGCCCCAGCGCTCCTCGACCCGGCGGCGGATGCGGGCGAGCGCCTCCTCCATCTCGGCCGGCGACATCTCGCGGTAGTGCTTCTGGAAGAAGCCGGAGAGGTCGCTGGTGTCGAGGTCCTTCAGGGGGCTCAGGGCCGCGGCCAGCGCCGCGGCGCCCGCTGTCGCGACCGCGCCCTTGCGGAGGAAGCTCCGCCGGCTGATCTGCTCCTCGCTCATCGCTGCTCTCCGGGCGTGCTGGCGTTGTCGTCGGCGGCGCCGTGCGCCGGGTCGTGCGCGTCGGCCGGGGCGTGCGCGTCCGCCGGCTCGGCCGCGCGGTCGGTCCCCTCGGGGTGCGCGCCGCGCCACAGGATCGCGCTCTCGTGCTCGGGGGCGTGGTGGCTCTGGTCGCCCATCCGCAGGGTGTTCGGCCCCGGGAGCGGCGTCAGCCCGGCGAAGGCCGGGTGGTGCGGGTCGTGACAGGCGACGCAGGTCATCAGGTGGCGCTCGGGGCTGCCGATCACCCACGAGCCGACGGCCTTCCCGTGGGCCCCGGCCTGCCAGTCGCGGAACGCCGTGCCGTGACACTTGGCGCACAGGCGCTCGCTCTCCGTGAAGCCGATCGTCTCGCCGTGACCCAGCGTCAGGCGGTTCCGGTCGGCCTGATCGTGACACTCGAGGCAGCGCGCGTTGATGCCGTGCTGGAACACCACGTTCTGGTGCTGAATCAGCCCGCGATCCTTCGGCGCCGGGCTGCGAAACAGCATGTGGCAGTCCATGCAGTCGCGGTCGTAGCCGTTGACGTGGACGATCGGCGGGTCGGTCAGCGGGCTACGCAGCGGCTCGCCGCGCGGGATGGCCTCCCGCGTGACGTGCGCCGCGCCCGGGCGGGGCACCTCCACCGGCTCCGCGGAGCCGAGGAAGAGCGCCAACGCCAATATGCCAAGCGTTCCGGCGACCAGATAGGGTGTGTGTGCACCCAGCGATGTGGCTGTCGACTTGAAGAACAGCATGAGCCCTCCGGAGACGAAAATCGGTGAGCGCACGGTGGCCGGTCAAGCGCGGATCCTGCTTTCTTCATTGAGTTTGCTCCGGAGCAAGTTGGCCCGGGGCGAGGTGTGGGACCTCTTGTCCTGGGAGGTCGGGTCCTCCCACGAGACAGCCCGGAGGGTCGTGGTGCGCTGCATTATGAAGTGCCATATGATCGATAGGTGTGCCGCGGCGCTCGCGCTCGGAGCGCTCCTCGCGCTGGGCGCGTGCGACGCCGCCGCGCCGCCCGTCGGCGCCCCGATCGCGGGCCGAGTCAGCAACGACCTCGGGATGGAGCTCGTGGCCGTTCAGCCCGGCGCCTTCACCATGGGCTCGCCCGTCGGCGAGCCCGGGCGCGACGAGGACGAGGTCCCTCACGTCGCCATCGTCGCCGCCCCTTTCTACCTCCAGGTCACCGAGGTCACCCAGGCGCAGTGGGAGGCGGTGATGGGGACGAACCCGAGCCGCTTCGTCGGCCCGGATCGCCCCGTCGACTCGGTCAGCTGGGATGACGCGGTGGCCTTCGCCGAGGCGCTCAGCGCCCGCGAGGGCGTCCGCTATCGGCTGCCCACCGAGGCGGAGTGGGAGTACGCCTGCCGCGCGGGCAGCGTGACCGCCTACGCCTTCGGCGAGCGCCTGGCCCCGAGCCAGGCCAACGTCCGCGGGGGCGCGGCCGGCACCGTCGACAACGGCATGGTCGTCGGCGCCCACGCCGAGACCGCCGACGTCGCCTCGTACCCCGCCAACGCCTGGGGGCTCCACGACATGCACGGCAACGTCTGGGAGTGGACCGCCGATCGCTACGCGCCGTACGCGGGGACGTCCGCGGAGGACACGCCTCCGGAGCGCCGCGTCCTCCGCGGGGGCGGCTGGAGCTTCAGCCCCGAGGCGGCGCGGTCCGCGGTGCGGCTCGCCCTCGAGCCGACTCGGCGGTACGATCTGGCCGGCTTCCGGCTGGTGCGCGAGGTCGGTCCGTGACCCTGGCACATGATGCTGCAATGCAGCAATCTCGGTCGTCGCTAATCTGGCAATCCAAAGGCACTTCCATGCACTGCTTCCGTACTCTCCTGTACAGCCTCTCGACCGCGGCGCTCGTCCTCTCGGCCCTGGCCCCAGCTCCCGCTCGGGCCGAGGAGGCGCCGTCGGTCGAGGCCACGCCCTCGGGGCAGGTCCTGCTGCGCTACCGCCACGCCGAGGGGCACGACTTCTGGTCGGGCGGCGTGACGGACACCGTGCGCCAGCGCACCCGCGTCGGGCTCCACCTGATGTTCGCCGAGCGCGTCGGCGCCTTCATCCAGCTCCAGGACGTGCGCACCTGGGGCGAGGAGGCCGACACCCTCGGCGACTACTCCGCGGACGGCCTCGATCTGCACCAGGGCTTCCTGTGCGTGCCGCTCACGGACGGGATGAAGCTCAAGATCGGGCGCCAGGAGGTGAGCTACCTCAACGACCGGCTCATCGGCAACGTCGCCTGGCTCGAGCAGGCGCGCTCCTTCGACGCCGCGCGCTGGTCCTACCAGGCCGGCGCGGTGGTGGCCGACGCCTTCTACGCCCGCACGCGCGACGCGGCGCCGAGCGACTTCGCGGGCGTGACCGACGTCCTGGCGGGCTTCTTCCAGTACACGGTCTCGCCGGCCTTCGTCCCGGCGCTCGTCGCCGTGGTCGACATCGGCGGCCCCAGCGACCGCACCCGCTTCACCGCCGGCCTGCACGCGACCGGCGCCCTCGACTTCGGCCTCGGCTACTCGCTCGAGGGCTACTACCAGGGCGGGAGCGCCGCCGGTGACGTCTCCTACGCGGCCTTCTTGGCCGCGCTCCACGCCCGGTACACGGTGAAGAGCGTCGGCGCGAAGCCCTTCGTCGAGCTCTTCGCCGAGCTCGTCAGCGGCGACGACGACCCCGGCGACACCGACGAGAAGTCCTTCGACACCCTCTTCGCCACCAACCACAAGTTCTACGGCGAGATGGACTTCTTCCTGAACCTGCCCGCGAACACCGCCAAGCGCGGGCTCGTCGACCTCGGCCTCGCCCTCGGGGCGGCGCCCGCCGACAACGTCACGGTGCAGCTCACCGGGCACCTCTTCAGCGCCGCCGACGATCAGGGCGGCGACGGCGCCTACGGCACCGAGATCGACCTCAAGGGGACCTGGAAGGCCAACGCGCACCTCGCCTTCGATCTGCTCTACGCGGTCTTCCTGCCCGGCGACGGCCTCACCGGCGGCGCCGACGGCACCCAGGCCGAGCACTTCGTCTACGCCACCGCGATCGCGAGCTTCTGAGCGCGTCGCCTCCCGCACCTCTCTCTCCCGGACGGGTCCCATGATCGACCGCCGCGACTTCCTCAAGACCACCGCCGCCGCCACCGCGGCCCTCGCCGTGACCAAGAAGATCGGCCTGGCGTGGGCCGCCCCGAGCGAGCAGGACCTGCCGCCCGGGCTCGACGGCGTGACCTGGGACAAGGCGCCGTGCCGCTTCTGCGGCACGGGCTGCCACGTCCAGGTCGGCGTGAAGGACGGGCGCGTCGTGTCGGTCACCGGGGACCGCCAGGCGGCGGTCAACAAGGGCCTCCTCTGCGCCAAGGGCTACCACGTGGCCGGCATCCTCTACGGCAAGGACCGGCTGACCCAGCCGCTCCTCCGCAAGCACGGAGAGCTGGTGCCGATCACGTGGAACGAGGCCCTCGACGTCATCGCCGAGCGCATCGAGGCGGCGCCGGACCGCTTCGCCTTCTACGGCTCGGGGCAGTGGACCATCCCCGAGGGGTACGCGGCGCAGAAGCTGATGAAGGGCGGGCTCGGGTCGAACCACATCGACCCGAACGCCCGCCTCTGCATGGCGTCGGCGGTGACGGGGTTCATCGGCACCTACGGCGTCGACGAGCCGGCCGGCTGCTACGACGACCTCGATCGCGCCGACGTCGTCCTCCTCTGGGGCAACAACCCCGCGGAGATGCACCCGATCCTCTTCTCGCGGATCCTCGATCGGCGCCTGCGCGGCGAGCGGGTCGAGATCTTCGACCTCGGCACGCGGCGCACGCGCAGCACCGGCTACGCCGACCACTTCCTGAACTTCAAGCCCCACACCGACCTCGCCATCGCCAACGGCATCGCGCACCTCCTGCTCGCGCGCGGCACCTGGAACCGCGAGTTCGTGGCGCGGCACTGCAACTTCCGGAAGAACCCGCCGGGCAAGCAGACGCTCCGCGGCGTGCCGTCGAGCTTCGAGGAGTACGCGAAGCTGCTCGAGCCCTACACGCCGGCCTACGTCGAGGAGGTCTCCGGCGTCCCGGCGCGCTACATCGAGCTGCTCGCCGACCGCTTCGGCGACCCGAAGCTGCGCATCACGAGCCTCTGGTGCATGGGCATGAACCAGCACACCCGGGGCACGGCCATCAACACCCTCGTCCACGGCGTGCACCTCCTGAGCGGCCACTTCGGGCGCCCGGGCGACGCGCCGACGAGCCTGACGGGGCAGCCGTCGGCGTGCGGGACGGTGCGCGAGGTCGGCACGCTGGCCCACGCGCTCCCCGGCGGGCGCGTCGTGGCGTCGCCCGAGCACCGCGCGCAGAGCGAGGCCATCTGGAACGTCCCGGAGGGGCGCATCAACCCCAAGCCCGGCTACCACACCGTGGCGATGTGGGACGCGTTCACCAAGCCGGCGGCGGACGGCGGCGACATCGACACGATCTGGGTCCAGGTGACCAACCCCGGGCAGACCCTGCCGAACCTGCAGAAGCTCTTCACGGACAAGCCGGAGGGCAAGTTCCTCATCGTCTCCGACGGCTACCCGACGGCGACCACGCGGCTGGCGGACCTGGTGCTGCCGTCGGCGCTGTGGATCGAGAAGAACGGCGTCTTCGGCAACAGCGAGCGCCGGACGCAGCAGTGGTTCCGGCAGGTGATGCCGCCGGGCGAGGCGCGCGACGACTGCTGGCAGACGGTGGCGGTGGCGCGCCGGCTCTTCGACCGCGGCTTCGCCGGGATGAAGGACAAGGACGGCGCCTTCCTCTTCGCGGTGCGCGACGCGGACGGCAAGGAGGTCCCCGTCTGGGAGTGGGAGCACTACTACGACGTCAACGTCGACGCGCACCTCTTCGAGGAGTACCGCAAGTTCACGCGGCTCAAGCACAAGGACCTCGCGCCCTACCAGGAGTACGTCAAGGCGCGCGGGCTCCGCTGGCCGGTGGTCGAGCGCGGCGGGCGCTGGCAGGAGACGCGCTTCCGCTTCACCGAGGGCGAGGACCCCTACGTGAAGGCGGGCGCCGGCATCCAGTTCTACCACTCGACGACCGAGGACGACCGGGCCCAGATCTGGTTCCACCCCTACGAGCCGCCGCCGGAGGTGCCGGACGGCGACTACCCCTTCTGGCTGTGCACCGGGCGCGTGCTCGAGCACTGGCACACCGGGACGATGACGATGCGGGTGCCGACGCTGCGCGCGGCCGTGCCCCACGCCTACGTCGAGCTCAACGCGAAGGACGCCCTCGACCTGGGGGTCAACCACGGCGACACCGTCGAGGTGGCCACGCGGCGCGGGGCGCTGCGGCTGCCGGCGAGCGTCGGCGGGCGCGGGGAGCCGCCGCAGGGCTCGCTCTTCGTGCCGTTCTTCGACGAGCGCTTCCTGATCAACACGCTGACCCTCGACGCCGTCGACCCGATCTCGAAGCAGCCGGACTACAAGAAGTGCGCGGCGCGCGTGCGCCGGGTCGTGGGGTGAGCCATGACGAGGCTCCGAACGCTCTTGTGGATCGCCCTCGGCTCGACGGTGGCCGGGTGCGCCGACGAGGCGCCGACGCCGGCGGGGCAGGGCGAGGACGTGGACGCCGCGGTGGTCGCGGCCGACGTGGACGCGG
>SBGO01000040.1 GCA_006226565.1 Deltaproteobacteria bacterium
CGGTGCGCGTCGATCTGGGCGCGGTGGACGCCATCGACGACGTCGGCGTCGCGCTGGTCGGCGCGGTGGCGGACGAGGCGCGGCGGCGGCGGGTCGACTTCGGCGTGACCCGGTTCAGCGCGCCCGCCGAGGCGGCGTTCCGGCAGGCCGCGGGCCCGGCCACGGCGCGGGCCCAGAGGGGGCTCCCGGCCAAGGGCTTCGAGGGGCTGGGAGAGAGCGTCGTCGGGGCGTGGCAGAGCTTCGTCGCCTTCGTCGTCCTGACGTCGGACACCTTCGGCTTCCTCTTCGGCGGGGCGCGGCGGACGCGGCGCGTGCGGCGCGGGGCGACGGCCTTCGAGGCGGTGCGCTTCGGCGTGGACGCGCTGCCGATCGTGGCGCTGATCAGCTTCCTGGTGGGGCTCGTGGTCGCGCTGCAGGCGGCCTATCAGCTCGCGCGCTTCGGGGCGAACATCTACGTGGCGGACCTCATCGCCGTCAGCATGACGCGGGAGATGGGGCCGCTGATGACGGCCATCATCATCGCCGGCCGCAGCGGAGCCGCCATCGCGGCCGAGATCGCGACCATGCAGGTGTCCGAGGAGATCGACGCGCTCTACGTCATGGGCCTCGAGCCGACGCGCTACATCGTCGTCCCGAAGTTCCTCGGGATGACCGTGACGATGCCGCTGCTCGTCGCCTTCGCGAACTTCTTCGGCGTCATCGGCGGCTTCCTCGTGTCCATCCTCTATCTCGGCGTCGGCCCGGGCGCCTTCTGGAGCCAGGTCGGCGACGCGCTCTTCCTCAAGGACGTCGCCACCGGCCTGACGAAGAGCGTGGCGTTCGCGTGGATCATCGTGCTCATCGCGGCGCACCGCGGCTTCAGCGCCAGGGGCGGCGCCGAGAGCGTCGGCCGCGTCACCACCGCGTCGGTCGTCTCCAGCATCTTCTGGGTCATCGTCGCCGACGCGGTGTTCAGCATCCTCTTCTACTTCGGCTGACACCGGGCTTTCACGACGCGCAGCGCGGCGCAACATTGCGCTTTGTGCAGTTGCGGCCTAACGTGACCGGACCGCTTCCATCCAGCACATCGAAGCCCAGCACGCCGGAGTCTCCGTATGACGAGTCTTCTCGCCCGCGGTGCGTCCACGACGCTCGCGCTCGCCGTCGCGTTCGCCTCGGGTTGCGCCCAGGCGCCCCCGTCCGGTCCCGAGAGCGCCGGGCGCCTCGACGTCAACATCAGCGCCCTCACCCTCTCCGGCGTCAGCAACGCCAACTACACCCTCGAGGTCCTCAACGAGGACGGCGAGACGGTCTTCAGCATCACCCTCGACTCGGCGCAGTACGGCGCCGGCGCGAGCGCCTCCTACGTCGGCACCTGCGACGCCTCCGATCCCAACCTCGACGGGCACGCCGAGAACACCGTCCAGCTGACGGTGAACGGCCTCGACGACACCGGCGGCACCCCGATCCCCGTCGACCGCTGGCAGAACCCGACCGCCACCGGCCCCCTCGAGCGCGTCGTCGACTGCGTCGAGAACACCGACGTCCCGGTGACCTTCGACATCGCCATCCTGCGCGCCGCCAACCAGGGCTTCTTCGACATCGCCGTCGACTTCGACGACCTCTTCTGCTCCGCCAAGGCCGACTGCGAGTACGCCCCCGGCCAGCCCATCACGCTCCTCCACGACGCCAGCGGCGCCCGCGCCCAGACCCTCGTGATGGGCTTCGCGTGCACCGGCGGCGCCGACAGCGACACCCACCTCTACTGGCAGTCCGTCGCCATCACCTGCGACGGCCAGAGTTACGACCTCGCGGCCGCGATGAGCGCCAACGCGCGCGGCAACCAGGGCGCCCTCGGCGGCCTCGTCTTCCAGCACGCCTACTACTTCGGGCACGAGCAGCTCGGGACCTACGACAAGCTCTACTTCGACCTCGCCATCGGCCTCGACGTCGCCGAGCTCGGCGTGAACGGCCACACCGCCTGCACCCTGGACGCGGTCGCCACCATGTCCGACGGCCCGCTCACCGGCGGCGAGACCCCCGCCGGCTCGGCCTGGCCCATCGTCACCTGGACCATCCCCATCAACGTCGGCAGCGCGACGACCCTCGCCTGCACCCGCCACCCCCTCAACGGCGGCAACGGCCTCGCCACCTCTTACACCCCGCTCGCCGCCCCCGAGGCGATGCGCTTCGAGGTCGACAACGACGCCGGCACCGTCAGCGTCACCGACCTGAGCCCGCCCGCGCTGCCGGGCGCTCCCATCGCCGGCCCGTGGATCACCCCCGAGGTCACCCTCGACCGCCTCCAGATCTTCTCCGCCGACACCCTCCAGCTCGTCTGGTCGCGAGACGCCGCCCAGCAGGCGACCCCCGCCGCGCACGTCGTCCTCCTCGACGCCGGCGGCACCATCATCGCCTACGCCAGCAGCGCCGCGGCCGGCAGCGGCGGCACCGCGACCTTCGGCCTGTGCGCCGGCGGCAGCCAGACCGCCGCGGTCGGCGACGTCTTCACCGTCGGCGTCATCGCCGACGCCGAGTTCAACAGCGACTGCGCCGTCATGAACGCCAGCGCGACCGTCCTGCGTCAGCAGCCGATGCTCGTCTCGGGGACCGGGATGGTCGGTGACTACGTCACCATCAGCTCCGCGACGATCCAGGCGTCCTTCGCCGACCGCGTCGACCTCGTCTTCTCCCAGACCTCGGCCCAGGCCAACTTCGGGACGCAGCCCGACCTCCACCTCGCCTTCGTCGCCCCCGACGGCACCGTGCTCTCGTTCACCAACATCCTCCTCACTGGCGGTACGGCTCGCTCGGGCACGATGCAGCAGTTCTTCAACTGCCCCGGCTCGGTGAACCCGGTCGCCGGCTCCGCGTACGCCCTCGTCGGCGTCGACGCGGCGGCCATCCCGGCGAGCCCCATCGCCGACATCTGCCAGGGCATCGCCGACGCCACCGAGTACTTCCGCATGGGCATCATCGTGCAGTAGGGAGGCGCCGTCTGCCCTAGTCCTCACGTCCGGGAGCCGGCATACTCCCCGCATGGACGCCCCCGTCATCGAGGTCCACGACCTGCACGCCGGGTACGGCAACGGGCTCATATTGCAGCGCGTGAATGCCCGCTTCATGCCAGGGCGAATTACCTGTGTCGTCGGCGGGTCCGGATGCGGAAAGTCCACGCTGCTCCGCAGCATCATCGGGCTCCTGCCGCCGCGCCAGGGGCACGTCCGCGTGCTCGGTGAGGACCCCTACGCCGTCGACGAGGACGCGCGCGCCCGGCTCCTCGCGCGGGTCGGCTTCCTCTTTCAGAACGGGGCGCTCCTCAACAGCCTCACGGTGGCCGAGAACCTCGCGATTCCGCTCCGCGCGCACACCCGGCTCCCGGCCGACGTCTGCGCCCAGATCATCGCCCAGAAGCTCGCCCTCGTCGGCCTCGCCGGCACCGAGCGCCTCCTCCCCGGCGAGCTCTCCGGCGGCATGAAGAAGCGCGTCGGCCTCGCCCGCGCGCTCATCCTCGACCCGCCGGTCGTCCTGTGCGACGAGCCCTCGGCCGGCCTCGACCCGGTGACCGCCGCGCAGCTCGACGACCTGCTGGTCCGCGCCCGCCGTCTCCTCGGCACGACCATGATCGTCGTCACCCACGAGCTCCCCAGCATCCACACCATCGCCGACGACGTCGTGATGCTCGCCGACGGCGGCGTCCGCTTCGCCGGGCCCCTCGCCGACGCGACCGCCAGCGACGATCGCCACCTCCGCGCCTTCTTCGGCCGCGAGTCCGCCCCCCTCGGCGATCCCCCGCCGACCCTCTACGACGCGCTCCGCGTCGACGCCCGGGGGGCCGCGTGACGCGCCTCACCCGCGGCCAGAAGGTCCGCCTCGGCGTCTTCCTCGTGGTCGGCGTGGCCCTCGTCGTCGGGACCCTCGGCGTCCTCATCGGCCTCGCCGCCCTCGAGAAGCACGACATCTACTACATCCGCCTCCCCGGCGTCGGCGGCCTCAACGCCGGCGCCCAGGTCCGCTACCACGGGCTCCGGGTCGGGCGCGTGGAGGACATGGAGATCACCCCCGGCGACGTCGAGAGCGTGCGCGTCTCCATCGCCATCAAGCCGGACACGCCGATCAAGGCCGACACCACCGCGGTCCTCGAGATGCAGGGCGTCACGGGCCTCCGCTACGTCGAGCTCACCGGCGGCACCAACGAGGCCGCCGCGCTCCGGCCGGGCGCGACCATCCCGTCGATGGGCTCGACCATCGAGCTCCTCAGCGAGCGCGCCTCGAGCATCGCCGAGAAGATCGACCGCATCACCGGCCGCCTCGCCACCCTCACCGAGGGCATCGCCGGCGACCGCATCGCGCGCGTCATCGCCGAGGCCGAGACGACGATGACCCAGGTGCGCGAGCTGGTCGAGCAGAGCACCGGGCCGGTCCGCACCGCCGTCACCAACGCCGGGGCGCTGGTCGAGGACCTGCGGGGCCTCTCCAAGACGGCGCGCACCGCGATGGCCGACATGAGCGCCGCCTTCAACGCCGCGCGCACCTGGATCGATCCCGGCCAGGTCTCCCACGTCCTCGCGAGCCTCGAGCGCGCCGCCCACTCGGCCGACAAGCGCCTCTCCGACCGCGAGCTCGGGGTCCTGGTCGGAGCCCTGGTGAAGCTGGCCGAGGGCGCCAACGCCACCCTCGGCCGGGCCGACCTGACGCTCCTGCAGATCAAGGACGACCTCCTGCGCGCCCTCGACGAGCTGGTCGTCGGCGCCGAGGCCTTCGCCGAGTTCGCCAACCTCCTCCGCGAGGACCCCGCGGCGCTCATCCGCGGGCGCGGCGACAAGCCCCGGGAGATCAAGTGATGACGCGGGTCCTGTCGCTGCTCCTGCTCGCGCTCGCCGCGGCGCCGGCCGCCGGCTGCCTCGGCGGCTCGACCCAGGCGCGGAGCTACTTCGCCATCGAGTACCCCCGCGGCGAGGAGGTCCAGCGCTATCGCGAGCCGCGCTATCCCTTCACGCTCCGGGTCCGCCGCTTCGACAGCTCGGTCGCCTTCGACCGCCAGGAGCTCGTCTACCGCCAGAGCCCCTACGAGATCAGCTACGACTGGTACCGCCTGTGGGCCGCCAAGCCGCGTCAGATGCTCGAGGCGCTGGTCCGCGCGCACCTGCGCGACGCCAACCTCTTCCGCGGCGTCGTCGAGCGGCTGACCAGCACGCTCCCGAAGTACGAGCTCGGCTGCGAGGTGCTCGCCATCGAGGAGCTCGACGCCGCCAAGGACTCCTGGTTCGCGCACCTCGCGATGCGCTGCATCCTCGTCGACTTCGCCACCGGCGCCCAGGTCTGGAGCCACCACTTCGACGCCAAGCAGCGCGTCTACCAGCGCGCGCCGCAGTTCGTCGTGCGCGCGCTCAGCCAGACGATGGAGCGCGAGATGGGCAAGCTCGTCGACGCCCTCGACGGCTTCCTCGCCGACGCGACCGGGCTCCCCGCCCCGGCCCGGGTCGTCCACGAGCACGGCCCGGAGGCGACCCCGACCGACGGCGGCGCCGGCAAGACCGACCCCGGGGCGGCCGGGGGCGACAAGGGCGACGCCGAGGAGCCCTCG
>SBGO01000276.1 GCA_006226565.1 Deltaproteobacteria bacterium
AGCTCGTCGCCGCGGTAGACGGCGGTCTGGAAGAAGAGCTCGGTGTTGGCGTTGGAGAACGCGGGGTTCTGGTTTCCGAGGGCGCCGGCGGGGTCCACGGTGAAGGTCGCGCCGCCGCCGCCGGTGCAGGTCACGGTGACCGCGTCCATGTGGAGCCAGGTGTCCTGGCCGGGGCCGGCCGTGCAGGCGAAGCCGAGGACGGCGGTCTGGTCGCGCTCGCCGGTGGCGGGGTTGGAGAGGAGCTTCAGCGGGCCGCCGGCGTTCTCGCAGTCGAGCTTGGCGGAGCAGAAGACGTCGGAGAGCGAGATGGCGACGTCGAAGAAGCCCTGCTGGGCGGCCCGGGCGACGGTGATCTCGAAGTCGACGGCGACGTCCTGGTCTGCGAGGCAGGTGCGGACGAGGGTGACGGGGTCGGAGGCCGGGGCGGGGTTGGCGAAGTCGACGCCGGCGGTCAGGAGCGCGCCGCCCTCGGCGGTGAGGCTGTCGAGGACGAGCGAGATGGTGTTCTGCTGCACGCCGTCGGCGGCGTCGCAGGTGCCGACGTAGCTGATGGAGCCGGCCCCGTCGCCGTAGGCCGAGGAGGCGAGCTGCTTCGACCACACGAGCTCGCTGGCGCCGTTCTCGACGGTGAGCGTGTAGACGGCGTCGCTCACGCCCGGCAGGGACAGGGGAGCGACGGCGATCGCGACGTGGCCCGTCGGGCCCGTGGGGGCCTCCGCGCAGCCGGAGACGATCGCCAGCGCCGCGGCCAGCGCCATCCGTGTGCGATGAATCATGGAGCCCGTGGGGATGGGGGTCTGGTGTGCGTCGCGGAATGCGGCCCCCTGAGAATCCCGGTGCGTGGGTCCGGTGTCAAGACGTCGGTGGCGTCGGCGCGCGGTCTCCGGCTGCGTGGCCGTTCGGCGCACGCGCGTTGCGTTGCACACGGCATCCGCGGCCCCACCGCGTCGCGGGATCGCGCCTCGGGCCCCGCCGCCTCCCGACCGCTGGCGGGACATGGCCGCGCGAGGCGACTAGGATCCGTGAGGATCGCGACAGCGTGAGACGACCGAGCCCGAGCGGGGGCGACGATGGATGCATCATCGACGACCCGACGTGCGCTGGCGACGGCGCTGGTGTCGGTGTGGATGGGGGGATGTCCGGGCGGTACGCCGTCAGGGGGCGGGGACGTCGTCGATGGCGGCCATCTGCCGGTCGTGACGACGTGGGTGCGGAGCTTCGGGGGCGAGGCCACCGACTATCGCCCCCGGCGTGTCATCGAGACCGCGGACGGCGGCTTCGTGGCGGTCGGTGACGTGACGTTCGCCGGCGGCGGGCGGGACCTGTGGGTCGTGCGCCTCGACCCGCTCGGCGAGCTGTCGTGGTCGCGGACGTACGGGCTCGGGGGCGGCGCGCTGGAGCTCCGCGAGGTCGCCGCCGTGACCGCCATCGCGCCGAGCGCCGGCGGCGGCTTCCTCGTCGTCGGGCGCGGGGCCGACGAGCGACCCACGGTCGTGGAGCTCGACGGCGGCGGCAACGTCGTGCGGACCCAGGCCTACGCGTCGAAGCGTCACCTGGCCAAGGTCATCCGGCCCGGCGCCGACGGCTCCTTCCTCGTCGCCGGCGTCGACGGCGGCTTCGTCGACGGCCGCGACCTCGGCGCGAACGCGTGGATCATGCGGATCGCCCGAGACGGCAGCGTGCTCGCCGACCTCACGATGGAGCGGGACGAGGACGGCGACGACAACGACGGGGACGCGCTGCTCGTCGACGTGTGCCAGGGGGCAGGCGGCGACCTCGTCGCCGCGGGCTGGTACGACCCGGCCGGGCTCGACGCGATCGACGGCTACGTGCTCCGCGTGAACAACGTCGGGGCGGTGCTCCACGACGACTTCTACGAGGGGGGGCTCGGCCCGACCGACACGAACGTCCGGTTCCGCTCCCTGTGCGCCGCTCCCGGCGGTGGGTATGTCGCGGTCGGGCACGAGAACGAGTTCGACTTCGGCGTCGGCGCCGGCGGCAGCGACATTCGGGCGGTCGGCTACACGGCCGACCTCGAGGTGGCGTGGGACCTCGAGCTGGACCTCGACGACCTCGACGACGCCCGGGTCGTCGTCCCCTCCGGCGACGGCGGCTTCTTCGTCGGGGGGAGCGCGGGGGCGCCCGAGCAGGGCTCGGTCCCGGTGCTCTTCAAGCTCGACGGCCAGGGCGAGGAGCTGTGGCGGCGGCTCTACGACGCCAAGGACCGGTACGCGCTGCCGGTCCTGTCGATCACCCCGCGCGGCCCCACCAGCGCCGCGCAGCTCGTGCTCGGCACGCCGTGGCGCATCCTGGTGGTCGAGGCCGATGGGGCGCCGGTCGAGACGATCGAGCTCGAGGACGCCGGCATCCTCTGGGCCGAGGGCGTCCTGCCGATCGACGAGGACGGAGACGGCGTCCCGTCGGACGGCTACCTGGTCTTCGACGAGGACGGGTTGGTCCGGCTCGACCCGGCCGGCGGCGTGGTCTGGCGGCGCGACGGCCTGAGCGGCGGCCAGGAGGAGGGGGGCTACGACGTGCTCGAGGCGCCCGAGGGCGGCTTCGTGGTCGCCGGCTACACGGCGGCGCCCGACGGGAGATCCCGGGACGCCTGGGTCCTGCGCCTGACCGAGGACGGGGACCTCGTGTGGCAGCGTGCGTTCGGCGGACCGGAGGACGACGAGGCACGCGCCATCGTCTCGAGCCACGACGGCTACGTGGTCGCAGGCCGCAGCGGGCGTGCGGCGTGGTTCGCGGGGCTGGGCAGGGCGGGGGCCGAGCAGTTCCAGACGCGGCTCGAGGGCGAGGATGCCTATGAGGTCCTCGACCTCGCGGCGGGCCCGGCCGAGCAGCTCTACGTCGCCGGGCGCCATGGCGCACGGGGCTGGGTCGCGCGGGTCGCCCCGAGCGGCGACCCGGACTCGGCCTGGGGGCCCTGGCAGCGGCTCTTCGAGCTGGGGCCGATGCTCACCTTTGCCGCCGTCGACGGGGAGGTGCCCGAGCGCGAGCTGGGCGCGGCGCAGGTCGAGGTGGACCCCCTCGGCGGGACGCTGGCGCTGTTCGACGTTCCGGATCGGCGCGAGGTCGTGCTGGTGCGGATGAGCCCGGCGGGGGAGGCGCTCTGGACCCGGATCTATCCGCGGGGCTACAGCACCCGCGGCAACGCGGCGGTCCGCCGGACCCGCGACGGGGGCTACGTGCTGACGATGCCGACGGCGACCGGCGGCGGGCTCAGCTGTAGCTCCTACTGGGAGGCGGAGTGTCCGAACCTGTCGCTCCGCTACCTCGACGCGGACGGAGCGCCGGTGTGGGAGCGGGTCTACGGGACGGCTGCCAGCGACCTGCCCGCGTCCGTGGCCCTGACCTCCGACTGCGGGTTGGTGGTCGCCGGCCAGACCGACGGCCTCTCGTACCCGGCGTTCGACGCCTGGTTCCTGAAGACCGGCGGGGACGGGCGGGTGGTCGAGGGCTGCGGCGCCGAGCTGACCGAGGAGGTCGAGCCCGCGCCGAAGACGGAGCCGCTGGCGCGCGCGTATGCCCTCGAGAGCGCGCTGCCGACGAGCGGCACGGGAGCCTCTGGCCGGTCCACGACGATCACGCCGCTCGCGCTGACCCAGGTGCCCGCGCGGAGCTGCTTCGGCTCGGCCTGGGCCTTCCGGTACTGCGACTGCGGCGAGCCCGCCGACTTCTCGGGGTTCTGGAGCAAGGCGTACACCTGCCAGAACAGCTGCGGGCTCCCCGACGAGTCGGGGACCGAGGCGCTGGAGGTCCGCCAGCAGGGCACCGCGGCGACCATCGTCACCGAGCAGGGCTTCGAGCTCCCGGGCCTCGTCTGCGGCGAGCGTTTCGAGTGGTCCGGCCACACCGACGCCTACCTCGACGCCGGGACCTGGACCCTGAACGCCGACGGGACCGTGACGAAGGTCTCGGATTGGGTCTCGCTGGACGCGCCGCAGTGCGGCGGCCATTGCGACGGGACGCTGGTGGCGACGCCGCCCGTCGAGTGACGCGCTCGGGAGCGGCCGGGGTGTTGCCGTGTGGGCGCGGGCTGCGGTAGGGGGGAGAGCATGACGCCTCAGCAGTGGATTCGCCTTGGGCAGGCCATCTCGCGCACGTTGGCGGACTCGAACCGCACCGACGAGCTTCTGGTGGCCGAGGAGTTGGTGTGTCGCGGGCGCTTCGCGCGGCTCAAGCGCGAGCTCGCGCCGCGGCTGGCGGCGGAGCCGGAGGCGCTGGCGCTGCTGCGGGACAAGCCGCAGCTCGGGAGCCGCGACGTGGACTACGCGGCGCTCGCGGCGCTGCCGCAGGACACGCTCGGGGGGGCCTACGTGCGGCACCTGCGGCGTCACGGGCTCGATCCGGATCTGCTGGCGGGGGAGGCCGGGGAGGCGTCCGGGGCGGGCTACGACGACCGCGACACGGCCTACCTGCACGAGCGCTATCGGCAGAGCCATGATCTCTGGCACGCGCTGACCGGGCTCGGGGTCGAGGGGTACGAGGAGGTGCTGCTGCACGCGTTCACGTGGTCGCAGCTGCGCCTGCCGTACTCGGCGCTGATCGTGCTCTTCGGGGCGGCGAAGCACATGGTGCTGGAGCGCCGCTGGGAGACGCTGACGCGCGGGCTCCGCGAGGCGTGGCAGGCGGGGCGGGAGGCGGAGCCGCTGCTGCTGGTGCGCTGGGAGGACCGCTGGGACTGGCCGGTGGCGCGCGTCCGCGACACCTACCGCGTGCGCGTCCTCGGCGGGGCCGCGGGCTGAGGGCGGGCGCGGGTCAGGGGTCGAAGCGGGCGTAGCGCGTCATGGCGCGGTAGCTGGCGACGTTGAGCGGGCCGCCGAAGGTGGTCTGGAAGTCCCAGTAGGCGGCCTCGGCGCGCTCGCGGTCGCCGAAGAGGGGCGCGACGAGGGCGGGCTCGCAGGCGACGACGAGGACGTCGGTCAGGGTCATGACGACCCAGGAGGCGGTGTCGTCGCTGAAGACGAAGGAGGTGCCGTTGGTGGTCCAGCCGTGGGCGTCCCCGGCGTCGAGCCACGCGCCGACGTCGGGGGCGTCGAGGCGGACGCCCTGGTCGGGGCCGACGACGCCGTCGCGGACGGGATCGTAGTCGATGGCCACGAGGGCCTCGCCGCCCGCCACCGCGCGGGCGCGCTCGAGGCGCCTGAGGAGGCTCGGCCCGCGGTCGTCGCTGCGCTCGAAGATGACGACGGGGACGGTGTCGCGCACGGGCTGCCCCGCCGTCGGGTGCATCCCGGTGATGAGCCGCTCCCGCAGCGCCGCCCAGTGACGCTCCACCTCGTCGACCGAAAGGAGGGTGATCATCCCGCAACCTCATAGGCGGGCGTCCGCGAGCCCGCGCCCGACGGGAATCGTACTCCAATCCGAGACTGGCTTGTTGCGGTTCCCTGCCGCGGGCCTCTTCACCGGCGCCGGTGAGGATGAAGACGAGAGCCGGTGGGAGGTCGTGATGGGTAAGGGAAGTAGTGGTGGTGGCAAGGGCGGCGGCGGCGGCAAGGGCGGCGGCGGCGGCAGCAAGGGCGGCGGCGGCGGCAGCAAGGGCGGCGGCGGC
>SBGO01000672.1 GCA_006226565.1 Deltaproteobacteria bacterium
CAGCACCCCCGGGCCCGGGCGGCCGTCGCCCCCGGCCGCGCCGTGACCGGGTCGGGCCACCCAGAGGCAGTTGGCCCCCGTGAGGCGCGCCGCGGGGTCGCCGACGACGAGCACCTCCGGCCCCATCCCGGCCGGGACCACGCGCGGCTGGACGCCCAGGTTCATCGTCATCCGCCAGCCGACCGGCGCGAGCCCGGCGAGGGCGGCGTGGAAGCCGTCGTGGCGTTGATCGCGCGGCACCAGCGACAGGAAGCGGTGGGGCTCCATGTTGCCGACGACGAGCTGGCAGCCGATCGCCTCGTCGCGATCGGCGAGGCGGACGGCGACGACCTTGCCCCGCTTGAGCACGAGCTCGGAGACGACCGCGTCCGGCCGGTAGTCGCTCGACTGCTCGCGGAGCTTCCGGAGGAAGATGTCCTTGAGCCCGTCGAGCCCGCCCGGCACGCGATAGAGGCCGCCGCGGAGGTGGGTCCAGAGGCGCGCGACGACGATCGGCGCGAGCTCGCCGGAGAGCCCGGAGAGGTGGGCGAGCGCCCCCTCCACGATGGCGCGCTGCTCGGGCTCGGAGAACCAGGCGCCGAGCGGATCCTCGCCGCCGTAGCCGGGCGCGATCAGCCCCTCGGCCCCGGCGATCGCCTTCTTGTACGCGCCGCGGCCGCGGAGGCCGGCCGGGGGATAGGCGACGTCGGCGACGATCGCGGCGTCGGTGGCGCGCGTCGCCTCGGCGGCCCACTGCTCGAAGGCGTCGAAGCGCGCGATCGCGCCCGGGAGCTCGCGATCCAGCTCGCGCTCCCACTGCCGGCGGTGCCCGGCCACGTCGACCCGGTGCTGCGGCAGGACCACCTGCAGCGTCGGGTGGATCGCCCGCGGGCGGTTCTTCATCTCGATGCCGAGCGAGAGCTCCCCGAAGACGCGCGAGACCGCCGGGGAGCTGGCGAAGCCGTAGAAGCGCTCGGGCTGGCGCAGAAAGACGTACCCGCCGGTGCGATACGCGTTCGGCCGGGCGCCCTGCCCGATGACGGCCACGCGGTACCCCATCCGTGCCGCCAGGGCCGCGTACATCAGCCCTGCGAGGTCGGTGCCGATGACGATGATGTGGTACCAGGCCTGGGTCATGCCGGCTCACCTTCAGCGCGGTCGACAGTCCCGTCAACCCTCTTGGTGACTCCGGCGCAAAGCGCCCCGGGGTGCGGTGGCCGGGCGCGCTCGCCTCATGTAGAGTGGCTGCGGTTCCTGCGGTGGGGACGCCCACCACACCGTTCACGTCAAGAGGGCCACCGATGAGAAACGACCTGCGCGACGCCGCGCTCGTCGAGCTGCGCAGCCGCATCGTCGACGCGTGCATCACCCAAGCCTCGCTCGAGGACGGGCTCCCGCTCGACGTGCTCATCAACGACACGCTCTATCACGAGAAGAAGCGGCTCGAGACGGACCGCGAGAGCCCGGTGCGCGCGCAGGACGCCGCCTTCTGGGACGGCGTGAAGTCGCGACTCGGCAAAGCCAACGAGGCGGAGCTCAAAGAGATCCTCAAGAGCATCGTCGAGCGCTTCACCGAGGAGGTCCGCGGCAACTTCTCGCCGTGGGTCTACGGCATGGCGACCAAGGTCATGCCGAAGGCGCTGCCGCTGCTCCTGAACGCGCTGAGCCCGAAGCGGCTGGTGTCGCGCGGGATGCCGGACATCTCCGAGACGATCAACATCCACGGCAACGTCGACACGCTGCGCCGGATGAACGAGCTCGGCACGGTCATCCTCGCGCCGACGCACCTGTCGAACATGGACAGCCCCGTCATCGGCTGGGCCCTCTTCGCGATGGGGCTGCCGCCCTTCACCTACGGCGCCGGGCTGAACCTCTTCACGAACCCCGTGATGTCGTTCTTCATGCGCAACCTCGGGGCCTACCGCGTGGACCGCCGCAAGACGGCGCCGCTCTACAAGGACATCCTCAAGGAGTACGCCACGGTCGCCCTCGAGATGGGCCAGCCGAACCTCTTCTTCCCGGCCGGCACCCGCGTCCGCTCGGGCAAGGTCGAGGACAAGCTCAAGCTCGGCCTCATGTCCTGCGGCCTGCGCGCCTACGTCAACAACCTCGCGCGCAAGAAGGAGCGGCCGAACATCTACGTCGTCCCGGCCACGCTCAACTACCACCTCGTCCTCGAGGCGGAGACGCTCATCGACGACCACCTCCGCATCGAGGGGAAGTCGCGCTACATCATCGACGACGACGAGTCGTCGCGGCCGCGCAAGATCCTGCAGTTCACCCAGAACCTCGTGAACCTCTCGAGCCGCATCACGGTGAACGTCGGCGACCCCATCGACCCCTTCGGCAACGCCGTCGACGACGAAGGCCGCTCGATCGACAGCCACGGGCGCGTCATCGACATCACGAAGTACGTCACCGACGGTGACGGCCGGCCGACGCACCACCCGCAGCGCGACCGCGTCTACACCCGCGAGGCGGGCGAGGCCGTGGCCGAGAGCTTCAAGAAGCACAACGTCGTGCTGTCCACGAACCTCGTGGCGTTCGTGTTCTTCGAGATGCTGCGCTACCGCCACCCCGAGCTCGACCTCTACCGGCTCCTGCGCACGGGGGACGAGGGGACCGGGGTGACCGTGTCGTCCCTCACGCGGCACGTCGGCCAGGTCTGGGACGTGCTGTCGAAGATGGCCCGCGACGGCAAGATCACCCTCGACGACAAGAGCGTCGGCTCCGGCGACGCCCAGGTCATCGTGCAGAGCGCCCTGCGCCACTTCGGCACCTACCACACGCGCCCGGTCCTGGCGCGGCGGGGGGACCGCGTCTTCACCGAAGACATGAACCTGCTCCTCTACTACTCGAACCGGCTGCGCGGCTACGGGCTCGAGCGCATCGTGCGCCGCGCGCTGACGGAGGCGTCCTGATGTCTGAGGCGAAGCGCGCCAGCGTCATCGGTGGAGGCTCTTGGGGGACGGCGCTCGCGCACCTGATGGCGTCGAGCGGCGCCGACGTGCGCCTGTGGATGCGCAACCCCGAGCGGGTGACCGAGATCAACGAGCAGCACACCAACAGCCGCTATCTCAAGGACCTGCCGATCGACCGCAAGGTCGTCGCGACCGGCGACCTGCAGGAGGCGGTCGAGTTCGCCCAGACGATCATCGTCGCCATCCCGGCGAAGAGCTTCCGCTCCATCGCCTACGAGATGGGGAGCTTCGTCAAGGGCGACCAGGTGCTCCTGTCGGCGACCAAGGGCTTCGAGGCCGAGCACCTCAAGCGCATGTCCCAGGTGCTGCGCGAGGAGACCTGCGCGCGCAAGATCGGCGCCATCAGCGGGCCGAACCTCGCCGACGAGATCATGGCCGGCCAGCCGACGGCGACGGTCGTGGCGAGCCCCTACGACGAGGCCATCGACGCCGGCGCGCGCCTGCTCGCGGGGCCGACGCTGCGCGTCTACGGCAACCACGACCTCGTCGGGGTCGAGATCTTCGGGGCGCTCAAGAACATCATCGCCATCGCGTCGGGCGGCTGCACCGGCCTCGGGCTCGGGGCGAACTCGCTGTCGATGCTGCTGACCCGCGGGCTGGCCGAGATCAGCCGCTTCGCGGAGCGGCACGGCGCGCAGCGGCTGACGAGCCTCGGGCTCGCCGGCATCGGCGACCTCATCGCGACCTGCAGCTCGCCGCTGTCGCGAAACAACACCCTCGGGCGCAAGCTGGCCGAGGGCAAGAACCTCGACCAGGCGCTCTCCGAGATGCACAAGGTCGCCGAGGGCGTGAACACGACCAACGCCGTGCATCTCCACGCGGGGCACCTCGGCGTCGACATGCCCATCGCGGCGGGGGTCTACGCCGTGCTCTTCGAGGGCGAGAGCGTCAACGACGTGCTCGGTTCGCTGATGTCCCGGGCCAACCGCTACGAGCACACCGAGCGCCCCATCGCGGAGCCGCAGCCGATCACCGGCTCGGTCGTCGAGACGGCCCTGGCGGTGGCGACCCGAAGGTCTGATTGATGGCGCGCACGGAAGCGTATCGGTACCCGCTCGACCGCACGAACGAGCGGACCTACGACGTGGACTTCAACGGGCGCATCTACGTCTGGGACATCGACAAGACGTACCTCGCCAGCGAGATCAACAGCCTCCGGGGGCTCCTGGCGATCCCGCTCGAGTTCGCCGTCGACAAGCGCAACGTCGCCGGCACCGGCGCGCTCCTGCGGGAGCTGCGCCGCGGGACCGCGCCCCGCGGGGAGACCGAGTCCAACCCCATCTACTTCGTGTCGGCGAGCCCGCCCCAGCTGCGCACGGTGCTCCAGCGCAAGATGCTCATCGACGGGGTCGAGTACGACGGCATCACCTTCAAGGACCAGCTCGCGCTCGTGAAGCGCGGCAAGGTCGGCAAGCTCAAGGAGCAGATCGGCTACAAGCTGAGCGCGCTGCTGCTCAACCGCCGCGAGCTGCCGTGGGACGTGCGCGAGTGCCTCTTCGGCGACGACTCCGAGTCCGACGCGCTCATCTACTCGCTCTACGCCGACGTCATCGCCGGGCGGCTCCGCGGCGACCGGCTCCGGCGGACGCTGCTCAAGAACGGGGTCCGCAAGGAGGACGCCGGCTACATCGTCGAGCTGACGACCGACATGGGCGAGGGCGACCTCGTCGACCTCATCCTCATCAACCTCGAGAACCGCTCGAACCCGCGGCGCTTCGCCGACTACGCGCCCAACGTCCTGCCGTGCCACGACACGTTCCAGATGGCACTCCGGCTGTGCGAGTCCGGGCACATCACCCGGGCGGGCGTCCTGCGGGTCGCGCGCGTCCTCGCGACGCAGTACGGGCGCCAGGCGCCGTCGCTGCTCCGGAGCGCCGCCGACTTCGTGGCGCGCGGGCTCGTCGGCCTCGAGACGGTGGCCGATCTGTGGAACGACATGCGCTCGGCGGACCTCGTCCCCGACTATTTCGTCGTCGACACGAGCCGCATCCCCGCGCATCCCCCGGCCGCGGCGCCGCCGCGCGGGACCATGCTGACGCCCGCGTCGGCGCTCGCCGAGGAGCAGCGGAGCGGCGGCAAGCAGGCGTAGGCCCAATACCGGTCACTGAGGGATAACCCTCTGAGATCGAACACATCTTTTCACCACGGAGGCCGCGGAGGGCACGGGGGATGTGTGGCCGCTCGTGCCGAAACTCCGAGCGCGACCCGCTCCCCCCTCCGTGAGCGCCGCGCTCTCCGTGGGTAGAAGACGTTCCGGTTCAGCGCCTTGTGACCTATCTGATCGGCATTGGGCGCTGGCCGACCGGGCCGGCCGACGACCGCGGGCGCGGAGGCGACCGCCCGGCGCGTTCGACTTGCCGTACGCGCGTTGTATGCTGATGCGATGCCCACCACGCCCGAGCCGCCCGCCGGGCCCGCGCTTCCGGAGTCGTTGCCCGCACGCGACGCTCCGGCGGGTCCGTGCGAGGACGACTACCGCCCCCTCGGGGTGATGGCCCTCTTGATGGTCGGCCTCTGGGGCGCGCTGGCGGTCGTCGACCTCGGCGTCGGGCGCCCCCTGGCCGCCGCCGGCGGGCTCGCCGCGGCCCTCGGGACCGCC
>SBGO01000263.1 GCA_006226565.1 Deltaproteobacteria bacterium
CACGCCAGGCCGTCGGCGTCGACCGCGTCGCCGGCCTCGGCGCGCCCGCAGGGCACCACCGGGATGGTCTCGCCGTCGAGGGTCACCGCGGCGGTGAGGACGCGCCAGTCGCTCGCGCGCCGCTCGGCCGCGTAGTGCAGCGTGCCGCGGGCGCGCGTCCCGGCGATGGGCGTCTCCCACGAGGCCTGCCCGAAGGCCCCGCTGCTCTCTGACGACCCGCAGGAGAGCCCGAGGAAGCTCGGTCCGATGTCGGCCCCCAGCGCGTCCGCGGCGGGAGCGCACGCCTCGACGCGCGCGAGGGCGGCGTCGAGGGAGCCGTCGCAGCGCACCATGACGCTCCCGACGAGGGGGACGCCGACGACCGCGAGCAGGACCAGGGCGACGAGCTTGAACATCGGCGGCAGGCTGCCCCAGAGCGGCCCGGCCGGCAACAAAGGTGGCCGCTCGACGTCCGCCGCCCCCACGCCGCCGTCGCGCGCCGCGCCGCAAGAAGGCACCTGCCGGGGCCGATGGGCCGATTTCTCCCGCGCACGCGCGCCGTCTTGCCCCCGAATGCGCTAGGTTGGGGTCACGCACGACAGACGGCCGTCACGGGAGGCTCGACATCATGTGGTTCGCGGTCACGCCCGCCGGCGTGGGCTTCGTCGACGTCTCGAAGCGCCACTTCACCTACGACTTCCGGGTCCCCGCGCCGCCGGCGGAGGTGTTCGAGGCGATCTCGGCGCCGGAGCGCTTCGAGCGCTGGTTCCCCGATCTCCGCGGCGTGCGCTGGGTGACCGACCCGCCGCCCGCCGCCGGGAGCGTGCGCGAGGTGCGGCTCCGCGGGCTCGCGGTGCGCGAGCGCATCCTGGTCTACGAGCCCGGCGCGCGCTTTGTCTTCACGGTCACCGCGATCAGCCGTCCGCTGCTCTCCCGCATGGTCGAGGACTACCGCCTCAGCCCCGTGGGCGACGGCGAGACGCGGGTCCAGTGGACGGTCGCCTACCGCCCGCGGCTCCTCCTGCGCCCGGTCACCCCGCTGCTGCGGCCCCTCTTCGGCCACCTCTTCGAGCGCTCGACCCAGGCCCTCCGCGCGCACTTCGGCGCCGCCTGAGCGGCGCCGGGTCAGCCCGGCGACATCGCGACGCACCAGACCGGCGACCCGCTCGCCTGCAGGACCGCGGCGGGCAGGTCGATCCACGGCACCGGGCGGTCGAGGATCCAGCTGTCGCCGCTCGCCACCACGTCCGGGGCGTCCGCGACGACGCGGTCGGTGCCGTCGGTCAGCGTCGCCGTCCACGGCCAGCCGGCGGCCTCCGCGGCGTCGAGGAGGAGCCGCTTGAGGCGCCCGCTGTTCGACACCGGACGGTCGAAGCACCACTCGACCTCGCGGCAGCCGGCGGCGGCGAGCGCCTCCCCGGTCAGCGCCACGACCCGCTCGGTCGCCGCCACCGGGTGGTAGCTGCCGCGGACCCGCGCCAGATCGCGCCACGCGCCGTCCCGTCCGACGAAGAGCGGCGACCCCGACAGCGCCGCCTCGAGGGTGATGATGCAGTTGAAGCCGTCGACGCGGAGCGCGCGCCCGGCGAGCTCCGGCAGCGTGAGCCGGCGGGCCCGGCGCGAGGCGAGCGCGTCGTCTCCGCAGGCGCACTGCGCCACCGCGAGCCGCTGTCGCGCCGTCAGCTGGTGGCGGTCGCCGACGAGCTTGCGCGCGGACGGCTCGGCGTAGCCGCGCCCGAGGAGCCACGACAGCTCGGAGACGGCGGCGCGCAGCGTGTCGAGGTGCCGCGGCCCGAAGATCCGGGCGTCGTCCGGGTCCGGCCCGCGGGTTCGCTCGGCGCGCGGCACGTCAGTGGATCCGGTCGCCGAGCTTGGCGAGGCGCCGCTTGGCCTTGTCGTAGTCGGGCTTGAGCTCGAGGGCGCGCTGATAGCCGCGGCGGGCGTCGTCGAACCGCCCCTCGCGCTCGTAGAGCGTGGCGAGGTTGGTGAGCGTCACCCAGTGCTCGTCCTTTCGCAGCGACCGCTCGTACCAGGCGATCGCCTCGCTGAAGTCGTCGTCGAGGCAGAAGGCGCGCCCGAGCACGAACTCGAAGTCGTGGTCCTCGCCGTCGTCGAGGGCCATGCCGACCTCGGCGGCGGCGATGGCGAGGCGGTAGTGCCCGCCGTCGACGGCGGCCTCGGCCAGGCGATAGCGGTACTCGGCGCGGTACGGGTCGAGGTCGACGCAGCGCCGGAAGTAGCGCACGGCGCGGTCGTGCTCGTCCTCGGCCCCGGCGCGCGAGGCGGTGTCGTAGAAGTCGATGAGGTCGTCGCCGAGGCGGCACATGACGTGGTGGCGCTCGAAGCTCTCGCGGAGCGTTTCCGCGACGCCGCCGCCGGGCGCGAGCACGGCGGTCTGCACCGAGCGGAGCGGGTCGCGGGTCCGGAGCACGCCCCACTCGGCGATCTCCCCGAAGGCGTCGAAGACGCAGAACGGCGTCTCGTGCGCGATGGAGTTGCCGTAGATCTCGGGCCGGCGGTCGCGGAGGCCGGCGAGCTCGGCGCGCTCGACCTTGCCGTAGTCCATCACCGAGACGAAGGCGTGCGGGCGCAGGCGCTCCGTCAGGTCGAGGAGGAAGTCGATGAAGCCCAGCGGGTAGCCGACGGTCGCCTCCTCCATGCCGACGAGGAGGTGCTCGACGACGCGCTGGTGGAGCGCGCTCTGCAGGAAGCTCCCGAGGTCGCGCTCGCGCCACGCGAGCTGCAGCTCGAGGCTCTCGAGGAGGTGCTCGCGGGTCGGGTCGGCGAAGAGGGCCTCGAGGGGGTTGTCGCCGCCGGTGTGGTCGGGCGCGACGTCGGCCACGACCTGCACGAGCTGCTCGTGCCACGTGCTCCCGCGGCGCTGGAGGCTGCGCTGGGGGATGACGCAGCAGACGTAGTTGGCGAAGACCGCGTCGTAGCGCGCGTCGAGGGGCGCGTCGTCGAGGGTCCGGGGGGCACCGCCGCGGCGCAGATCGAGCAGCGCCGGGATGACGCGCCCCGCGGCGACGTGCCCGCGGAGGGCGTTGGAGGCGGCGGCCTCGGCGACGCTCTTCCGGGCGTAGTCGCTCATCACGTAGCGGAGACGCGCGTGGATGGCCCGGCCGCGCTCGCCGCAGGTGGTGTCGAGGGCGCGCAGGAGGTTCGCGGCGAAGGCCCCGGAGCCCGAGCCCACCTCGAGGACCCACAGCTCACCCTCGGCCGGGGCGTGGGCCGTGAGGTGGTCGACGAGGAAGCGCGCGTGCTGCGTGGCCATCCCGAAGTTGCTGGTGGCGTCGTGCGGCACCGCGCCGCCGCGCCACGCGTCGAGGCCGCAGCGGGCGAAGTAGGCGTCGCTCAGCATCCAGCACAAGCTCTCGTGGAACGGCGTCCACGGCTCGATCGTGACCTTCATGAGAGAAGCCCCTCGCCCCCGATTCTGCGCGCGCGGATAGTACCTAGCCGCACCCGCTCGCCGCAACGCGGAAGGCCCCTCAGTCGCTGCAGGTGATGGTGCCGTGGGCGGCGACGCAGCGCCCGCTCGGGTCCGACGCGCAGCGCACGTCCCCGTAGGCGGCGACGCAGCTGTAGCCGCACGCGGTCTTGCCGTAGGCGGACTTGCACTCCTGCTGCGGGGCCCGGCGCCCGCCGCCGCCGTCGCTGCAGACGACCTTGCCGTAGCTCTCGGCGCAGACGCCGTCGGGGTACTTGGCGCAGCGGACCTCGCCGTAGGCGGCGACGCAGCCGAAGCCGCAGGCGATCTCGCCGTAGGCCGCCTTGCACTCCGGGGTGACGCCGTTCACCGCGCCGGCCGCGCTGCACTCGGTCTTGCCGTAGGCGCTCTCGCAGACGCCCCCGGGGGCGGGGCTACACGCCGGGCCGCCGGAGCCGATCACGCAGCCCCAGCCGCAGGCGACCGACCCGTGGCCGGAGACGCACTCGGCCTTGGGGATGCGGCGCCAGCGACGCTGCGCGCGCCGGTCGAGGCGCGTGTTCTCGGGCCCGCACCAGATCTTGCCGTAGGCGGCCTTGCACGCGCCCCACGGGACCGAGGCGCAGAGGACGTCGCCATAGGCGGACACGCAGTCGTAGCCGCAGGCCGTCTTGCCGGCGCCGGACAGGCACTCCTGCTGCGGCCACGGGCCGTCGCCGCGGTCGTCGTCTCCCCCCGGACGGGCCAGCGCGGGCAGGGCGAGGGTCAAGACGAAGAGGGCGGCGGCGGCGCGAATCGAAAGGCTCAGGGGGCGGTGCATGGGAGACTCCTGATGGCTGCGAGCGCCTTGGACGAGGCGGCGACCAGGGTCTTCAACGCCCGTGGCGCGGAAAGGGTCTCAGCCTCCGCCGACGCGGACGAAGGTCCCGCGCTCGTAGTCCTTTACCACGCCGGGGAAGCGGAGCGCCGTGGAGTGCATCACGCAGTAGACGCCGGCCGACAGGATCTGCACGGCGAGCAGCGCCTCCGTGAGGTTCTGGACGGCGTCGGTGCGGCGGAGCTCGTAGGGGCGCATGGCGCCGGTGAGCACGATCGGGACACGGGGCTCGCCGAGGAGCTCGACCATGCGCTCGCCGGTCACGGTGAGCGTGTCCGTGCCGTGGACGACGACGACCCCGTCGAAGCTCTCCGCCATCGTCCCGGCGGTGCGGGCGATGAGGCTGTGGTCCGCGTCGCTCATGTCGCGGCTGTCCTTGTTCATGAGCGGGACGCGGGCGATCTCGAGGTGCTGGTGCACGAGGCCGGCGAGCATCACGTCGAGGACGCTGACGCGGTTGGACAGGATCCCGTCGAGCTCGTCGTAGGTCTTCTCGATGGTGCCGCCAGTAGAGATGATGCAGACGCGCTTCTTCGCCATGCGCGGGCCTTTACCCACGGGCGCCTCGCTTGGCAAGCAGAGACCGCCGGGGCACGCTGCGGTCATGACGTCCGCGGGCCCAGAGGGCGGAGCGCGAGCCGTCACCGGCCGGGTGACGGCGCCCGCCGACTACGATCTGGCGGCGAGCCAGGCCACCCTGCGCTGGGGCCCGGGCGACCCGACGACGCGCGTGGATCCGGCGCGCCGGGTCGTGTGGCGCGCGACGCGAGGGCCCGAGGGCGCGGCGACGATCCGCTTCGCCCAGGACGGGCCGGAGATCGCGATCACGGCCTGGGGCGAGGGGGCGAGCTGGGCGGTCGAGCACGGCATCACGCTGCTCGGGCTCCTCGACCGGCCGGACACCTTCGTCCCCGTCGATCCCATCGTCCGACGGCTCCGCGCGCGCTTCCCGGGGATCTACCTGCCGTCGACCCTGACCGTCTTCGAGCGCCTCGTCCCGGCCATCCTGCACCAGCTCGTGACCGCGGAGGAGGCGGGCGTGGCCCAGCGACGCCTGGCGCAGCGGCTCGGCGAGCGCGCGCCGGAGGCGACCGGCACGGCCCCGGAGGAGGTCCCGGAGCTCTGGCTCTACCCGCGCCCGGAGGTGCTCCGGCGGCTGGCGCTCCACGGCTTCACGGACCTGGGCATCCTGCGCCAGCAGGCCGCGACCCTGCGCGAGGCGGCGGCCTGCGCCAGCAGGCCGCGACCCTGCGCGAGGCGGCGGC